>SXIR01000217.1 GCA_005772765.1 Actinomycetota bacterium | reverse complement strand
GCGCCGTTCACCATGAGCCTGGTCGGTGGCACACTGTCGCTCGGCACGCAGGGAACCACCGCCCTCACCGGCGGCATCGCGTGCCAGAACGGGATCGATGACGAGCTTCCGGTCCCCTTCGGCACGCCAGATGGACTGATCGACCACCCAGCCGATCCCCAATGCGCGAGTCCGTACGACGCCGACGAGACCGCGGCCGGATTCCAGGCTCCTGACCCTGTCGAGTTCACCGGCACCATCGATGGCGGACTGAACTTCACGGTCAGTTCGTCGTTCGTGCCCGTCAACGTTGCGCTCACGACGAGCTCGGCGGTGTTCCCGGGCGCGTGTGACGACGACGTCTTCGTCGCGAAAGCGAACACGACCCTCAGCGACCTTGCGCCGCACACGGGCAACCTGGGTGCGGGCACCATGACCATCAACCTGCGCATGGATCTCGTCCTCGACATCCAGTGCGACACCGATCTCGGCCCCGGGCAGAGCTTTGTGCCCTTCGACCCGGATGGTGCGGGCGGTCAGGACCCGTGGGGTGGCGCGACACCGGTCACCTGTTCGCACAACATGTCGTCGACGAACCTGTCAGCGAGTGGCGACACGGGCCCCGCCAGCATCTCGAAGGTGCAGGACCCCTCCGTCGCCAGCCCGATGGCCGGCAAGAACCTCGGCCCGGCGTTGCTGTTCGGTGACGTGTTCGACGCCATCCCGATTGTCACGGGCGATACACGGTGTGGCTTCTTCGAGGCGTTCGTGTTCGGAACGGCCAACGCCGACAACAGCGCCTTGCAACTCGGCATGATCCCCGACACGATCAACTACGCGAGTTCGGGTGCAGGCGTCGACATCAACGTCGGTGACGTCACGCTGCCCGAGGGCGACGGCGGCAACGGTGCACTCGGTTGCGCGGGAAGGGACTGCAAGAACAAAGCCCAAGTGGTCGTGACGCTCGACGAACCGTGCCCGATCGCCGAGTGCCTCATCACGGTCATCGCCGACAGCACGACCGGGGGGAGCGCGCTCGCGGGCACCAAGATCAACTTCGGTGGTGCCGACTACCAGGCGATCACCGCAGCGAAACCGAAGGTTCTGAAGATCAAGCTCGGCAAGAACACCGCCAAGCTCAGCATCAACGTGACCCCGGACCAAACCGACGAGCCGGGCGAGACGATCTTCGTCGACGTCATCGCGCACTCACCCCAGTTGGTCGAAAACGACGGCGTCGGCATGATCACGATCGTCGACGACGACGATCTCGCCGAGCCCGACACCGGCATCGCCATCGGCGACGCGATCGTGTACGAGTCGGCCGACGATCTGGCGTGCCTCGGTGCGCTGAAATGCAAGGGCACTGCGGTACTGCCGATCGTCGCGTCGAGCCCGGTGTTGTCGGCCGCGACGCTCAGCTACACGATCACCGACGGCGAAGACGTTGTCGCGGTCTTCAGCGCAGCCGAAGCGATCGACGGCAAGACCATCGGTGACGACTTCAAGCCGGTGCTCATCGCCAAGGTCAAGACCCTGAACGCAGGCAAGAACACCACCGCACTGGTGATCACGATCTTTGGTGACAACACCGACGAGGACGGTGTGTTCTCGGGCGAGACGTTCACCGTCACGATGACGGGCCCCGGCGTGACCGACGGAATCGGTACGGTTCGGATCAACAACGACGACGATTGACTCGGCGCGCAGCCGAGCGGCGTCCAACCAACGAACCTGCGTGCGGAGAACCTGTGACACGAGCGTTGGTGACGCGCGTTCGGTTGGTTGTGGCCATCGTGGTGCTCGTCGGTTCGGCCTGTGGGTCGGGCGACGAGCCGCCCCGATCGATCGCGGGCCCGACGTCGACCGCCGACGCTGAGAACTCGGATTCCGCGACCGCCGCGAGCACGACACCCGTGAGCCACGATCACTTCCCGAACTACGAGTTCACTGGGCCGGAGCCCGCTGGCACGACGGAAGATGGTCGCTTCTTGACGTTGGTCAACACGGGCGCATACCTCGTGACGACCGAACCGTACGGCACCGAACCCACCGCTGCGCAGCGGACCGCGGCGATCGACTTCGGGGCCGAGGTGATCGGGACGATCCGCGAGCGCTACGACGACGTCGACGACGCGCTCGCCGAGGGTTTCGTGCATCTCCCGGGTGATGCGATGCACTACGTGTCCGCGGAGCGAATCATCGACGATCACCACGCTGACCCGGCCGAGCCCGAGAGCCTGATGTATCACCCCGATGCGAATGGCGAGCTCGTGCTGCTCGGCGCGATGTTCTTGGAACCCGAACCGACGCACGGTCGCGAAGTGGGCGGTCCCGCGACCCCGTGGCACTATCACGTCTACGAACCCGACCCGCGGTGCGTGGTCGCGAGCGGCTTTCCGGTCGGCGAACCCGACGTTGCGGGAGACTGCGTCGAAGGGGTGATCGCCGACCGCTCACCCGAAATGTTGCACGTCTGGATCTGGAATCCGGTTTCGACCTTCGATGGCGAGGTGCTCACCCCGACGGCCGAGCAGCTCGCCGAGCATTTCGACGAGCTCAGGGAATGACGACGTCGTAGCTCACCGAGTCGGTCCAGCCATCGTCGTCGGTGACGAGCAGCGTCGCCGAGTAGGTGCCTGGTCCGGCATAGGTGTGTGTCGGAGCGACGCCGGTGCCGGTGTTGCCGTCACCGAAATTCCAGTCGTACGTGACGATCGTGCCGTCGGGGTCCGAACTCGTCGTGGCGTCGAATATCGCGTCGAGGTTGTCGACCGACCAGGTGAATGATGCGGTCGGGAACGTGGCGACGGAGACCGACTGCGTCTCGGTGTCGGTCCGCCCTGCGTTGTCGGTGACCGTCAGCGTGACGGAGTGCGTTCCGTTTGCGGTGTAGTTGTGCGTCGGTGCAACGCCGGTGCCGGTGTTGCCGTCGCCGAAGTCCCACGAGTAGCTCACGATCGTGCCGTCGGGGTCCGAGCTCGAGGTGGCGTCGAACGCCACGGAGTTGTCGGTCACCGTTGACGTGAACGACGCCACCGGAGGCTCGTTGGCGTCGACGACGACGTTCTGCGAAACCGAGGCCGTCCGACCGTCGTCGTCGGTAACGGTCAGCGTGACGCCGTAGGTGCCGTCGCTGAGGTAGGTGTGCGAAGGCGCGATCCCGGTGCCGGTATTGCCGTCACCGAAGTTCCAGGCATAGCTTGCGATGGTGCCGCCCGGGTCTGCGGAGGCTGACGCGTCGAAGTTCACGACGCCCGCACCGAGATCGGCACTTGTGAAGCTCGCGACCGGAGGCCGGTTGTAGCTCACGTGGCACGAGCCGCCCGCGCACACTTGCAAGGTGTCGAGCATGGTCGCGAGCTCGCCTTTCACGAGCGCGTACGCCGGACTCGCCGCGACGTTGGTCATCTCGTACGGATCGACGAGCAGGTCATAGAGCTCTTCGACCCCGTTGGCGAACTTCGAGTAGCGCAGTCCGTCTTCGGTCGTGATGCCGAATGCCATCGGCACTGGAAAAGTGCTGTCCCACGCCGGTCTGCGATGCAGATAGGCGCGGTTCTCGAGTGCGAGCGGATCGGCGAAGGTGCCGTGAAAGTCGCGGCCATCGAAGTCGATCGTCGGTGTCGCTCCGGCGCGAGCGACGACGTAGGGCGCGATGTCGACATTGCCGATCAACGCGTTGTTCGTCGCACCGACGGGGATGCCGGGGCCGCGCATGACGAACGGACCACGAATCGACTCGGTGTAGAAGTGGTCCTTGCCCGTCGGGATGCGGTGCTCGCCACGCATGAAACCGTTGTCGGAAGCGAACATGATGATCGTGTTGTCGAGTTCGCCCGACGCGGTGAGCTCGGAAACGACATCGCCGACCATCTCGTCGACGGCGAGCAGCATTTGGATGCGCTTGCGCTCGCTGCGATCGATCGAAGCTGCTTTTGCCGGGGGTCGGGTGCTGACCCAGGTCGGTTTGTCGGAGACATCGGCTTCGTCGAAGTTGGCGCGCTTGGGCATGACGTAGTTGGGGAACGCGTTCCGGTGGCGCGTTGCGGGTTGCAACGGACCGTGCGGCGCGGTGGGCGCAACGACCATGAAGAACGGGTCGGGGTTGGCGCTGAACTCGCCGAGGGTGTCGACCGCTCGATCGGCCAACACGTCGGTCTGGTAGTCGGCGTCGGTACGTCCGTAGGTGACGGTGGCCAGGTTGTCCTTGATCTTGTAGCCGTACTTGTTCTGGACTCGATAGCAGAGCGCTTGCCAGTCGTCCCAGCCTTCGGGGGTTGCCTTATTGCACGAATAACCGTTGAGATACTTGCCGATGTACGACGTTTGGTACCCGGTGTCGTCGAGCATCGTGGCGAGGGTCTTGGTCGAGTCGAACATCGCACCCGAACTGTTGCTGAGGACGCCGTTGTTGTGGTTGTACTGGCCGCTCAGCATGGCGGCACGGCTCGGACAACACACGGAAGTCGTAAAGAGGTAACGGGAAAAATCCGTACCCTGCGCGACGAGCATCGACTGCACATTGGGCATCGTGACGAGCTCGTCGAAGCGCTGATCGTCGGTGAGAATGATCACGACGTTGGGCGGGGGATCGGCCTGCGCCGTCTCGGTGATCGAGGGCAACGGCGCGCCAACGGCGACCAGGAGCGCCACGCTCAACGCGCGCCGAATGGTCCGGGGGCGCGGTGCGCGCCGAGGAATGTGCTGCATCAGGGAATCCGCCGCCTGTGGTCGCCCGAGTGGATCGTTTGGCGAGTGTAGAAGGTTGGCGATCGTTGCGTCAGGGGGGACCGGTGGGCAATCTGGGTGATGTGGCGGACGGCCAAACCACATGCGCCACAGTCGTCACATTGGCCACGGGGCGCGCGATCGCCGCTCGGACAATCGGCCCGGAATTCCTCCATACGCTTGACACTGCCACTCGCCGCGGTCAAACTGGCCGACGACCGCCTCTGCTTGATCTTGCGTCAGGTGGGGAGGCTTCCGGTGGAGTTCGCTGCATCGGAGGGGTTGGGGGGAACTGATTGCCGAACAACACGCGTCTCGGACGCGTGACGCGTGCGGTGGTCTGCCTCCTCGACGACCATCCAGGGTGCTCCGTGCGGTCCGGATCACCGGGGAAGCGACAGAGGAGAATATTCACGTGAAGATTGTTTCTCGTGCAATGCGTGTGGCCCTTGCGGGTGGCATGGTTGCCGGAGCCTTCGCCGTGGCGCAGCCGTCGGAGTCCGACGCTGCCCCCACGACCGTTGGCGCCTGCAGCGGTACCCGCTCGATCGCCACGGCGAAGAGCACGTTCATCTGGCCGGCCGACGGCAAGAACGCCGGTGTGACCGACCAGGACGACAAAGACGTCACGGTTTCCGCAAAGGGCACCCACGCGGTCGGCGGCACCGTCGGCACCGTTGGTGGTTCCTGCGGCTTCCTGCAGGAAATCGCAGCGGACAAGGGTCTCACCAAGCTGCCTGCAGGTACCCGCACCGTCACGAAGTGGGGTTCCAAGACGGTCAGCCCGGAGACGGACTGCCAGAGCGACACCGACGCGACGGAATGGCCGCTGTCGGGCAAGCTGAGCTACACCTACAGTGACTTGACCAAGACGGACGCCTACGTCACGACGGCAACCCCCTCGGGTGGCCCGGCTGACGTCGTGGTCCTGACCGGCATCATCACCAAGGGTGTTGGCATCGGTGCCCGAATCGACTCGGCGGTTGCGTACACGCCGATCATCAAGGACAAGCTCCAGACGAACGACTGGGACGGTGTCGGTGGTTCGGCGCTGGGTAGCGGTGACGCGATCCAGGGCTACGCCGTTGACCTCGGCAACGCGGTTGGTTGCCAGGACGCGACTCCGGCCAACGCGAACCTTCGCGGGATCATGCTGACGAGCGAGGCCGCATCGCCGCTGCTCGGCTCGGCAGTTCCGGCAGGTTCCATCTACATCGGCGCCTGATTCTTCGCCGATTCGGTTCAACGAAAATGGGGGTCCACCGCAAGGTGGGCCCCCATTTCGCGTTGCGCGCATCTCGCATCGCGGGTGCGACGTGCGATCTGCGGGTCGTCAGCGGCGCGTGTCGTACTCGTAGACTGCCCGCCTCATGGAACCTTCTGGCCGCACTCGTCGTTCACCGTTCATGCGGCGTTCGAGTCTCATATTGGTTGCGGTCGTCGTGCTCGGAGCGTGCGATCCGTCATCACCATCGCAAAAGACGGTTCCCGACGTCGTGGACGACGTCCCGGATGACTGGGCACCCGAAGCGCGCGCCCGCATCAACGACCTCGCTGCGGACTTGTCCGAAACTCGCGATGGTCTTTGCACCGACTACACGGTCATGTCGGCGGACGACTACCGGCTCGGGCTGTTCACCCAACAGCACGCCCGCTACATCCCCCGCGCGGTCGCGCTCTGCAGCGTGGCGTCGTCCAGTGGAGGGACCGGTGGTGACGCCGAAAACGTCGAGATCGTCCTGCACGACAGCTCCGAGCGGCGGGACGAGTTCATCGACGAGCGCAGCGCGGGCCTGTGCGATCTCTCCCAACGCAACGAGATCGGACTGCCGGCACTTCGATTCGCGGTCGGCGACGACTGGAGCGTCCAGACGGACTCCCAAGCGGTTGCGATCGAGATTGGTGGCGCCCTCGGTGGCGCCTATCGCGTGAAGCCGTGCGGAGATGTGACCGATCCCGACTGGGATGTCGACGCGGTGGCTCGGCTCGACGCGCTCGCCAACCGGGTCGAAACCGCGGGCATCGACTGCGCGTTCGCGGTTGGTGACAAGGACCTACTCCGTCTACAGCGCCACTACGCAGAAATCGGGTTGCCGGGAGCGCTCGGATCCTGCGATGCCACCTATGGCGACGCCGGGTCCTCGGTGCTCGGGTTCGTGGCCTACGCCGACGATGCCACGCCGCGCGATCAGTTTCTGCTGAGTGAGTTCGACGAACTCTGTTCCGGCGGCGCCGATGTTCGGATCGTCGCCGGTGACGGGTGGGATCTCCTGGCGGTGACGGGTCCGCACGCCGAGCTCGTCGCCACGGCGACTGGTGGGTCACCGACAAGCGATCGTTGTGCCGTCGTATCGACCGTGCCGACGACGGCGTTGCCCGTCCAGGGTCCGATCATCCCCCAGGAGCCCTGATGTTGCTCCGACGAGCGAACACGGCCATCCTGACTGGTCTCGTGATCGTCGGGGCGTTGGGTTCGTGTTCGAGCGATCCCGGCCCCAGCTTCGTCGACAGCGATCTGCCCGACGTCATCGCAACCTTCGAGGGCCGATCGGTGCAGATCGATGGTTCGCTCACCATCGACGGGAGTTCGGCGAACATCGAAGGGCAGAGCTCGGGATCGACCTTGGGCGGCGACGCGGTCGGGTTCCTGACGGGGTCGGTGCCCTTCGATCCGCCGGTGCCGCTCGACCTTCGCTTCGAAGCTTCCCGGGTGGTGAGCGCACGAACCGCGGACGCACCCTCGACGCCGCAGTTTCCGGCGTTGCTCGTCCACGGCGGCGGATTCGGTGTCGGCGAGGTCGAAACGCCCATGGCGTTCCTGGCTGGAGTAGTCGAACCGTTCTTTCCACCCGTCTTCCTCGAGCGACTCTCGACGACCAACCCCACGGAAACGTCGACCGACGGTGGCGTGGCAGTCCTGACCTACGACTATGCACCGAGTCAGTTCGGTGATGCGACGACGACCCTCGAACTTCGGGTGCGCGACGACGCCACGCTCGAGCACGTGGAGATGCGCAGCGAGACGGGCGACACCACGGTGACGCTGGAGTACGACATCGTCCTGACCGATGACCCGACCGAGGTGTCGCTCCCCGAGGTCACCCCGCCGACCGTGATCGAGATCGGACCGTCCGGCGACTTCGTGGAGGTCCAACAGGGATCGACACCGGACATCACCTGGCGACTGCTGCAGGCGCCCAGCCGGGCCGCCATCTCGTGCTGGAGGGTCGAGGCGTCACCTGCGGTCGTTGTCGACGAGCCGAACTCCGGTGGAGGAGCGCGCTGCATTGCGAACCCGGATCCCGCCGACGAACTCGTCGACCAAGTGGTGTTCGCGTTGACCTCGGACGGGTCGAGTGACGGCGCAGTCCTCGTCGCGCTCGTTCCGGAAGGTGCCTCCGACGCGAAACTGGGCTTCTTCGGCGGCGATGTCGAACCAGCCACCATCGAAGACGGCCGCATCGTCTGGGCGGGAGCGAACCTCGACAACCCCGTCTACCTCGAGGTCACCCTCGGCGAAACGGCGTTCGGATGCGGAATGGGTGCGCTGTCGTCGCGATCGGAGTTGCGCGACAGCCAACTCGCAGATGTGCGTCTCGGTCTCCCGTGGACGTGTGCGGGCCTGTAACCCGCATACGAAGAGCCGCTGCTCCGGTGGCGAAACAACTGGACGGTCGGTCGCGCGGGTCCTCAGACCTCACGGTGTCCGGGAGTGCGGGCGCTCAAGCGTTCGGTGAATACCAGCAACCGCCCCACTGTTCGGTCGCGGCGTCGATCCAACACAGCGCTGACGACAGTGGGCTGAGATCCTCGAGCGTGGAGATCGCGTCGTCGATGCCAGCCTGCGCAGCCTCGGCCGCGGTGTCGAAGAACTCGCCCCACTCGGGATCGAGCCAATAGAGACAGTCGTCGACCGTGTACGCATCCGTGACGAAGTCGGGGTCGTAGAGCACGCCGTCGGGCGAAGTCTTGAACGTCGCCCGGCAGTATTTCTCGTACTCCTGCGAGTAGGCCTGCGTTGGCGTCCTCGTGTCGGGACCAGTCGTGCTGGGCGTCGGCGGCGTGGTCGATGCCGGAGGCGGAAGCGTGGTCGACCCGCTCGGGTCGACATCTGCCGAAGTTGGCGGCGCAGAACCCGAACCGTTGGTGGTGGCCGACGCGGTTGTGGTGTCGGCCGTGGAGGGCGGTTGGCTCGATGTCGTGGCGCCGGACGAAGTCGATGTCGCGAGTGACGCGGTGGTGTCGAGATTCGATGTGGTGAGGCCAGAAGTCGTCGACGTGGACGACCCGACGGTCGTGTTGTCCCCATCGTCGCCGGCGAACGCGATGACTGCTCCGCCGATCACGACCGCGGCAACCGCCGCAGCGATGCCGATCGTCCGCGGCGGGACACGCAAGGGTTTGCGACTGGGGAGGACTTCGTCGTCACTCAATGGTTAGTCCTTGTAGACGCCGAGGCCTTCGATGAGCACCGGTCGTGTCCCCGTCGTTTCGATCGTGATCGTTCCGGCGCGAGCCGACGAGTAGACGAACACCTCGATGACTTGTTTGCGCTTGGTGGTCGAACTCACCAACGTGATCGTCTTCGACGATGTCCCGAACGTGACCTTCACCGACCCGCAGTTGCTGCAGGTCGTTGCAACGATGGCGATGCGTTCGGCGACGACGTTCGTGCGCTTGAGTTTGCGGCCGGGTGTGGTTGCTCGGTAGCCAGCGTCCGCGTAGTACTGCGAACCCGTCACCTGGGTCCACCCCGTCGACGCGGCCAGCGACGATGAGCCGAGCGGTAAGGCCGTACACGCGCCTGCCGTGTACCCCGACAGGTTGCCGTGGATGTCCTCGGCTCTCGCCCGCCAGCAGTACGTGCGCCCACGGACGCCGTCGAGGGTTTGCACGGTCAGCGTCGTGTCGTTCAGGAGCGCGCTGAAGTTGGGCAGCGACTGGTTGTAGTTCGCGACCTTGCGTTGCACGTCGTAGGTGCCGACGGTCGAGGTGTCGAACCCGTACCACTGACCCGTCGGCGCTGCTGTCGTGAAGCGTTTCGCTGGGCGCAGCATGGTGACGAACGGTGCGCTCAGGTCGTTGAGCGGGGCCCACACGAAGACGTCGAACCCCGAGTTCGTGTCGGTCGGAACCAGGTTGCCCGCCGCCGACGAGTAACCGACAACGCTGCCTGATGGGCTGATGCTCGGGCCGAAACTCTGACCCGTCGGTTGGGCGCCGTTGTTGCCTTCGGTCACGCGCAGCGTGGTGGCCGCGGAGCGGTCGCGTCGGAAGATGTCGGAGGTGCCCGGCGCGTCACCTGGTGCCAAGGTCGACGCATCACTCGCGAATGCCACGTAGCGTCCATCATCGCTGACCACGGGGTTCGCGAACTCGCCATCCGGTGCTCCAAACGACGGCGAGACCCAACTCGTCGACCCGGCACCGCTGCGGTCGCGGAGGTAGATACCGCGGTACGGGCCCCCGAGGTTCGTGGCCTGTGATGCGAACGCGACGTAGCGACCGTCGCCGCTCACCGCCGGGTCGGTCGAAGCGCCGTTCGGCTCGGCACCGGACGCGACCGAGATGCGCTGGGTCGACACCGCGTTGACTTCGTCGAACACACCGTCATTGTCGGCGTCGCGGTCGAACACATAGATGTCGGACAACCCGTTGTTGTCGATGGCCGCGGTGATGTTGTTCGCGGAACTCTCGAACGCGACGTAGCGACCAGTCGCCGAAATCGAGGGTGCGTTGCCGCCCCCGGTGGAGTTCGTGGTGGGGTAACGGGACACCCGGCGATAGATCGAGCCGCTGAGCGTGCGGACGTACACGTCGACGTCGAAGTCGTCGACTGCTTCGGTCGCGTTCAGCGTCGTCGACGTGGCCACGACCACGTGATTGCCGTCGCGGCTGATCTCGCCGTCTTCCACGCCGTCGGTCGGGGTGCACGCCAGGTTGTCGAAACACACGTCGTAGTCGATGCCGGGCGGGTCGTAGAGCACCGCCGGTCGAGTCGTGCCTGCGTTCACGTCGCGGATGTAGAGGTCGGTCGAGCCGTTCTGATCGCGGTCGTTGTCGTCGTAGAGGTCGAGCACATCGTCGTCGTCGGACAGGAAGGCAACTCGCGAGCCATCTGCCGTGATCGACGGCGAGTAGCTGTCAAAATCTCCGAACTGCCCGTCGTCGTTGACGCTGATTGCTTCGAGCGCTCCGGTCAGCAGGTCCTTGCGAAAGACGTCGAAGGTGCTGTTGTCGTCGCCGGGGTAGAACTCGGCGTCCGTGCTGAACGCCACGTAGCGCCCATCGGCCGAGAGCACGATGTCTTGCGACGACCCATCGAGTTGCGCGCCGGTGGCGGCACGGCTCACGATGGTGGCGCTCGTGGTGGCTGCGGCAGCTGGTTCGACGGCCAACGAGGGCACGGCGAGCAACGCCAAGATCAAGGGTGCCGCCACCCGACGAATTGTCAGCACAAGCCCTCCGCTGGTTTCGGCCACCCCCAAATGCAGTTGCCGATGATCGCACTTCGAGTGCCCACTAGGCAACGCGCCCGCCGGGCCCGGGAACGAACTGTGGCACGTGATGGCCAAAATGAGGCTGGGCCGCACGGCCCCTTTCGGCCGAGTGTGCCGTCGTGTACCGTCGGCGACCTCGTGAGTGCCTCCCACCTCGACTCGTTGCTCGCCAAGTTGGAGGAGCGCTCAGCCACGGTCGCCATTGTCGGCCAGGGCTACGTCGGGCTGCCCGTCGCCATGCGGTGTGTCGAAGTCGGCCATCAGACGATCGGCTACGAGGTCGACCCGCGACGCGTCGCCATGCTGCTGGCTGCGACGAGTTACGTCGGCGACATTCCCGATGAGCAACTTGGCGCCGCGCTCGCTTCGGGGTATCGCCCGACCGACCAGATCGACGATCTTGCCGGGTTCGATGTCGCGGTGATCTCGGTTCCGACGCCGCTCGCCGAAGGAATTCCGGATCTGTCCTTCGTCGAGTCAGCGTCGAACACGATCGCTCGGGTGTTGCGGGCCGGGTCCGTGGTCATCCTCGAATCGACGACCTACCCGGGGACCACCGACGAACTCGTCCGCCCGATTCTCGAAGCGACCGGGTTGCGCGCCGGCGAGGACTTCTTCTTGGGCTACTCACCCGAGCGGATCGACCCAGGGAACGCAACGTTCGGCTTCGTGAACACGCCCAAGGTTGTGTCGGGGGTCGACGCTTCGTCGCTGCGAGCCGTCGACGCCTTCTTCTCGACCTTGGTCGACAAGACGGTGCCGGTGAAGTCGTGCCGCGAGGCCGAGCTCGTGAAGCTGCTCGAGAACACGTTCCGACACGTGAACATCGCGTTGGTCAACGAGCTGGCGATGTTCGCCGACGACCTCGGCGTCGACATCTGGAGCGCGATCGACGCCGCGTCGACCAAACCGTTCGGTTACATGCGGTTCACGCCCGGACCTGGCGTCGGCGGGCACTGTCTGCCGATCGATCCGTCGTACCTCTCGTGGTCCGTGAAGCGCAGGTCGGGCCATCCGTTCCGGTTCGTCGAGCTCGCCAACGATGTCAACGAGCACATGCCCGACTATGTCGTGCAGCGCGTCACGCGCATGCTGAACGACGAAGGGAGGGCGGTCCGGGGAGCGCGCATCCTGCTGCTCGGATTCGCGTACAAGGCCGGAACCTCCGACTGGCGTGAGTCGCCGTCGGTTGCGGTGGCCGAGCTGTTGGCCGAACTCGGTGCTGACCTTCGAGGCGCCGACCCGTATCTGCCGGCGGGCGCGGTGTTGCCAGCCAACGCGGCGTTGGTCGAAGCGAGCGCGGCGGAAATCGATGCCGCTGACCTCGTCGTGTTGCTCGTCGATCACCCCGAGTTCGAGCCAGACGCGTTGTGCCGGTCGGGTGCGCTGATCCTCGACACCAAAGGGGCGCTGCGCAACCGTTCGTTCCGCGGCGAAACGCTCTAGCGGCAACCAACCCGCGTTGCACCGCCTCGGCTCGCGTCATCCGCGGCCCCGAACGCACAGTCGGGTCCCGAAGTTCGATGCGTGGCGCCGCGTGCCGCGACGAGGTCACCGATTGGCGGCGTGGTCGTAGACCGCGAGCAGGCGATCGGCCGTTGCCCCAGGGTCGTTGTCCTGACGGACGCGTTCGGAGGCAGCGGCCGCTCCGGCCCAGCGCGCCGGATCGCCGGCCAACGCCGCCACGGCATCGATCAGGGCGATGGGGTCGCGCGGTGCGACCACGACGCCGGTGTGGTCCGCACGGACCGACTCGCCCAACGCGCCGACGTCGCTCACGACAACTGGACGTCCGTGCGAATACGCGTCGTGCAGCACGCCGCTTTGTGAGGCGAACTCGGTGTAGGGGAGCACCACGACGTCCGAGCCTCGATACAGCGCGTGTTTGCGTTCCTCGGTGGCGTAACCGATCTCGACGAGGATCCTCGGGTCGGACGCGGCGGCCGCGCGCAACTGCTGTTCGATCTCGGCCGCGCCACGACCGGCGAACACGAACCTCGCGTCGAGTCTGGGCCGGGCTGCGATCGCGTCGAGCAGCACGTCGACGCCCTTGTTGCGCCGGAGTGCGCCGAACGCGAGCACAGTCGGCGGCGTGTTCGGTCGCTCGCGGTGCTGGGCCGGAGCCGGAAGCACCCAGTGCGGCACGTCGTGAATCCTCGCCGCGTCCACGCCGAACTCTGCCTGTAGTTGGCGGCCGACCGACTCGTGGTGCACCACGAGTTCGCCGCCGTGGCGATACAGGCGACCGAGCAACCGCCGCTCGACCGGCATCGGGAGCCGAGTGTGATGGGGCACGACGTCGTGGACGCTCGTGACCAGCGGCCGGTGCCGGGCAAGCCGTTCAAGCGCCCACCAGTCCGTGAACCGATTGACGAAGACGACGTGCACGACATCGGCGTGCAACGAGCGTTCGTGGCGATGACGCACCCGACCGACGTAGGTGCCGACCCGGGAGCGTGCCCACGCCAACGAGTGCTCGCGTTCGCTGCCGACTTCGGGCACGGTTGCGTCGATCGTCGCTCGGCCGCGCTCGAAGTCGCTCGGGTCGATGCGACCGGCAATCGTGTGGACCACCAAGCGGTCGAGCCGCGCCGCGACGGCATCGACCAAAGGGAGGTGTTCAGGCCGCAGGTACGGCCAGTACCACGACACCCGCACAGTGTTCGTCGTTCCCGTTCAGCCGCGCTGCGACTTCGGCGGCAACAAGCGGGCCGGATTCCCGACCGCGGTGTGCCCGGCGGGCAGATCGACGAGCAGCACGGCGTTCGCGCCCACGCGCGAACCGTCGCCCAGATGGATGTCGCCGAGCACCTTCGCGCCGGCGTAGACCGAAACGTTGTCGCCGAGGGTCGGCCGCGACTCCGGACGATCGAAGCCGATCGTCACCTGCTGGTTGACCCAGCAGTTCGCACCCAGCCGCCGCGCCGCGATGATCGTTGCGAATCCGTGTTGGATGAACAATCCGGGCCCGATGTCGCCGCACGCGAGGTGAAGGGTGCGCTCGCCGGGGTAGACGAAGGCCAAGACGGCGCCGAAGGCTGCGCCGACGACACCCGCGCGCCGCAGTCGATAGCAATACAAGGTTCGGAACTCCCGGTAGGTCGCGAGCAGCGCCAGAGTGGCCAGTGGTCGCGGTACCGGAGGGTGCACGATCTCGACCCAGCGTTGCGTGTCGGCATCGATGAACCGTGCGGCTCGACGCACCACGAGGCCGACCAACATGGGGAGGAACCACGCCATCTTCACGGACCGGGCGAACGCACGCGCCAAGGCCATGCCTACCAGCCAAGGGTGAGGAGATCGGCCGCCAGAAGGTCGGAGTACCGCTTCGCCGCCTCGACCCAAAGATGCTCGTAGTCGCGAAAGTCGTCGTCGTCCATGCGCGAACGATGGTCGAGAGCCACAACCCCCAGCGCCTCGGCCTCGGCGATCACCTCGGCGGCAAACGCGTCGAACTGCTCTGGCCCTTCGGGGTGAAGGTCCAGAAAGGACGTCGGCACCGGCATGATGACGATGACGATCTCGATGTCGCGGGCGCGCAGTTCACGGATCGTCGTGCGAAACGACTCGAGTTCGCGGTTGCCGAGATTGAAATCCGCGAGTTGCTTGTCGCGCACGGTCACCTTGTGGTTGGCGCGCATCTTTGCCAAGCGCTCGTCGCTGAGTTCGGGATACTGCAGATCCCACACCGCACGACGATCGAGTGGCCGGGCTCGGGTGTACTTCACTCCGTTCCCGCGGGTTGCCTCGATGAGCGCGGCCGGATCTCGTAGCTCCTCGCGATGCTCCGAGAGCGCGAGATCGAGCACGACACGGTCGACGTCACCCTTGAATCCTGGCTCACTTGCCCGCGCTTTGAGATATTGGTCGATCGTCTTGTTCGGGCGACCGTCGTTGAAGTCGATGGACGACAGGCCCCACACCACTCGAGTCGGGCGGAGCCGGGGCACGACTTCGTCCAGCAACCACCGCTCGACGACCGGAGTCTGCGCGCCTGGCAGCGCGACGTTGTGTGCGTAGTCGACGCCGTCGAGGACTCCTTCGAACCGATTCGCGTCGATGCCGCGCCGCACCATCGACGTGCCCACGAACGTGAGGTCGCTGGTGATGCCGTTGTCCGCCAGGACGTCCATGTCGTGGACTGCCGTTTGGGCCGAGCCCGAGAAGTAGATCAGCGGTTCGTCGAGCCGACTGGCGCTCGCCCGCACCGCGAGTTCGGCGCCGAGCAACGTGGCGAGGAGCGCGCCGATGAACGCCATCGAAAATCGACCGCGGACGGGTCGCGACGTGGAGGAGGTCCTCGTACCCATTGCGGATGGAGGCTACAAGCCCTCTCGCCGGGGCCGACAGCGTCGGTAGCTGGCTGGCGTCCCGCTGTGACGTTTGTGTTCGACGTGCCGACCGAGACACCGGGCGGGACCGGCGGTGCGTACCATCGGCCGATGCCCGCTGCGACGCCGCTGGTGTCCATCCTCGTCCCGGCGTTCAACGTCGAGGCCTATCTCGCCGCGGCGCTCGATTCCGCCCTCGCCCAGGATCATCCCGCGATCGAGGTCGTGGTGGTCGACGACGGATCCACCGACGCGACGCCGACAGTCATCGATCAGTATCGCGACCGCGTCGTGGCCGTGCGGCAGGACAACAGGGGATTGGCTGGCGCTCGGAACACGGCGCTGCGCCACGCGCAGGGCGACATCATCGGACTGCTCGATGCCGACGACGTCTGGGCGGTCGATCGAACGAGGCGGTGCGTCGAACGCCTCGCAGCCGAACCGAACCTCGGGATGGTGACGACCGACGCGTGGTTGATCGAAGGCGACGAGCCGACCCGTCGGCGCTTCTATGGCGGTTGGCATGCGGTCGAGTTCGTCCCGCCGAATCCGCTCGACGCAACCGCGCAACTCGACGCCATTGCGCGACACAACTTCGTGTTCGTCGGCGCGTTGATCCGCCGGGAGTTGTTCGATCGACACGGCGGGTTCGACGAGTCGTTACGCCGAGCCGAGGACTACGACCTGTGGTGTCGATTCCTGCTGGGCGGTGAGCAGGTCGGTCTCGTCGACGAGCCGCTCGCCGGCTATCGAGTCCGCCCCGACTCGCTGAGCGCCGATCCGGTCGTGCAGCGCGAGGCACACCTCACGGTGCTCGCGAAACACCTCGCCGATCTACGGCGTCTCGGCGCGTGGGGGCGAGCGGGTGATGCGTACGACGTCGCTCGCTTGCTCGAAGGCCGCAACCAACGCGTGCGGGCAGCCCGCGCCTATCTGCTCGGCGCGCGTGACCCCCGGTTGCGGCGCGCGGCACGGTGGAAACAGTTCGGAGCGGCGGTGCGTGCGCTCGGGCGACCTCAGAGCCACAACGCGCGGTGATGCACGATGCCCTCGATCTGGCCGAGGCGCGAACCGAGCACCCAGCAATAGGCGGCGCGGCCATTGGCGGATCGCAGCCGCGGGAGCCACGCTACGAGCAGCAACCACGATTTCCACCCCGCGAGTCGCGACGGCGTTCGAAGGCCTGCTTGTTGCGCGAGCTTGGAAATCAGCGGCTTGCCGCGTCCGTAGAAGCGACCCTGCCGGAACAAGACGCGCGGCTCGGTCCGATACCGATAGTGCAGCACCGCGTCGGGAACGAACGCCACCTCGATGCTGGCCAGGTGGAGGCGGAGGCAGAACTCGACATCTTCGGTCGCGCCGAAGACGTCCTCGCGCAGTCGCCCGATCGACTCCCACGCTCGTCGGTGCATGCCGAAGTTCCCGCCGGGCGCGAGTGTGAACGCGTCGGCGTAACGCCGCGGCCGATCGAGCGGATGCGATCCGCGCGTGGCGACGAGCCACGGTGGATTCAGTCGGTCCACCTCGAGCGGTCCGGCGACCACATCGTGCTCGAGGAGCGCATCGCCCATGGCGGCGACCCAGTGAGGTCCGACGATGTCGTCGCCGTCGCAGAAGGCAACGCGCTCCGATGCAGCAGCTTCGAACCCGCGATTGCGGGCGAAGTTGACGCCATTGCCGTCCGGCGCGGCGACGAGACGAACACGTGAGTCCGCCGCGGCGTAGCGCTGCACGATGTCGGCGGTGTCGTCGGTCGAGCCATTGTCGATGACAACGATTTCCCAGTCACGACCCCACGCTTGTGCGAGGAGGGCGTCGAGTTGTTCGCTGATCGTGGGCGCCACGTTCCTCGCCGGGATGACCACGCTCAGATCCATCAGGTCGACCGCCCGTTCGTCACGCGAGCCGCTCCAGCCAACCGAGGTCGGCCGGGAATCGGGCGGCGACGTCGACGATCTCGTCGATCTCGGCGGGGGCGAGTCGCTCGCGCCAGCGGTCGACTTCGTTGGCGGCGACGCGATTCGTGGCGTAACCCGATCCCGGTCGATTCGATTCGGCAAGCTTCGTCGTTGCCGTGTCGTTCCATTCGAGACCGAGTGCCGACGCGATCTTCGGGAACCGATCGCCCGGATCGCTGCAAAGGTCCTCGTGTGAAATCGCGATCCACTCGGGATTTTGCCGACGCACGGTTTCGAGTTCGAACGCCAAAGCGGTCGCCATTGCCGCGGCCCGTTGGAGCGCGCTCGCATCGGCGGTGGGCAGATCGATCTGCCACGCTTGCCGCGCTCGATCGCGAATGGCGGCGTACATGACACCCTGGGGAGGGTTCCACCCGAAGTCGCGCCAACTGGCGACGACGTTGAGCGGGTGGCGGCTGATGACGCCGACGTGATCGGCGCCGCGCCGTGCGATCCACTCGGCGGCGAACGCACCGTTCACCGTCTTCACGACGGCGTGGCGAATCGCGGCGTCATCGCCGCGCAGCGGTTGGGCCGTCGCGAGGGCAATGCGAGTTCGCACCGTGCGAACGCCGTCCTGTCGTGCCCGCATCTTGTCGTCGCCCGTCATGCGCTTGAAGACCCTGCGAGCGATGTGATCTGCGATGCTGCCGCTGGGGACACCGCCCGCGAACGCGCCGCGCCACAAGCGTTCGTATGGTTCGCAGCGGTCGTCAGGTTCGAGCATCGGGTGATGTAAGAGGTCGAGTTTGGCGGCGAACGCGAACGGTTCGTGGGTGCCGTCGGGTTCGTGGACGTAACGAGCGCCCGCGGTGGTGCCCAACACCGTGCCGACCCAGGTCGTGCCGCCCCGGGGCACGCCGAGCAGCAACACGGCGTGCGGATGGGTGGCCATGGAGGGTGACCGTAGCGAATCGTGGTCGGTGACGACACCGTGATGGCCCGTGGTGTGACCTCGGTCGGGGTTCGACGCATGGTCGGGGCGCGTCCGAGCGTGCTCGAACTTCCGACGGTGTCCGACGTGCCGTAGCGTGCCAAACGATGGACACGCACGGCGCGACCCGAGCCGCGACTGCAGCCCAGGGCCGGTCGACCGCGACAACGAGGCGTTCGATTCTGTTCGTTTCGGGCACTTCGGTCGGCGGCGCGAACCGCAGCACCCACGAACTCGCGGCCACGCTGCTCGCTCGCGGTCACCGCGTCGCGGTGCTGAGCACGATCGACGAGGCGCGCCGAGTCCGGCGGCTCCACAAACGCCTCCTCGACGCAGCGGTGCGGCTGGGCGGGCCGATCGGTAGCGCCGTCCACAGCGTTCGACGCCGGGTCGGACGACGTCGTCATGGCGAAGCGGGATTCGCGTATCCCGTCTGGCGCTCCGCAATCGCCGAGAACGCACTCGACGCGGCGATCGCCGAGACCCGGCCCGACGTCGTCGTCGCGAGCAGCATCGAACGCCCCGCGTGGCGGCAGATCCACGCATCGCTCGAACGTCTCGGTCTGGCGAGCGTCTTGTACTTGCGCGAGCGGACCGCCCTTGGCCACCTCGTTCAGTCGCAGGTGGCGCCCGATGTCGTCGTTGCGAACTCCGAAGGGCATGCCTCCGAAGCGCGTGCCGCCGGATACGACGCGGTGGTCGTGCCGAGCATCGTCGACGTCGCGAACTGTCGAATCGAGCCGACTCGTTCCCGTGTGGTGTTCGTCAACCCAGTTCCACTCTTCGGACTCGACATCGCCCTCGGCGTCGCGGCGGCGCGGCCCGATATCCCGTTCACGTTCGCTCGTTCCTGGCCGCTCGAGGCCGACGAGGAACAGGCGCTGCTGACCGCGGCCGCTGCGCTCGGCAACGTTGTTGTCGCCGATCCCGTCCCGGATCCCAAATCCGTCTACCGCGAGGCGCGCATCGTGCTCGTGCCGTATCGCCACCCCGGTCGGCCTCGGGTCGTCGCCGAAGCCCACGCCTGCGGCATCCCGGTGCTCGGTTCCGACGGTGATGGCACCGCCGAGGCGATCGGCCCCGCGGGTCTCGTCGTCTCACTCGACGCACCCATCGACGAGTGGACAGCCGCGCTGGGCGCGCTGTGGGACGACCACGACCGCTACGAACAGTTGGTGCGTGTCGCCCAGGAATGGGCCGCTCGACCGGAGATGCAGATCGACACGATCGCGACGGCCTTCGAAGGCTGCCTCGACCGCGCGGTGGACCGTCGCTCCGCTGGCACGAGCCCAGCCAACCGGTGAACCCTCCGTTGCGCATCTCGGTGGTAGTTCCGGCCTACAACGCCGCGGCGACCCTGTCCGAGCAACTCGCTGCGCTCGTCGAGCAGACGTTCGACGGAGCGTGGGAGATCGTTGTCGTCGACAATGCCTCGACCGACGAGACCTCCGCCATCGTTCGGGAGTGGGCGGATCGCGTCGAACGCCCCGAGATTCGTCTGGTCAGTTCCACCGACGGATCCGGTCCGAGTCATGCCCGCAACGTGGGCATCGAGGCGGCGCGCGCCCCCAAGATCGCCTGCACCGATGCTGACGACGTCGCTGGCCAGGGTTGGCTCGACGCGATGAGTCGAGCCCTCGATCACCATCACTTCGTCGCCGGCGCACTCGAACTCGATCGACTCAATCCGCCCTGGCTGGTTGCCGGACGAGGTCGATCGATCGACCGTCGACCGATCGCGCGCGGCGATCTCGCGTTTCCGCATGGATGCAACTTCGGCGTCGACCGTGCGCTGTTCTTGCAACATCGCTTCGACGAAGCGTGGCGTGCGGGCGAGGAAATCGAACTGGCATACCGACTCCGCGCGGTCGGCGTGAGCTGCGAGTTCGAGCCCTCGGCGCTGGTGCACTATCGGTATCGCTCTGGGTTCGCAGCAACGTTTCGCCAGGCTCGCATCGCGGGGCGGGCCCAGCGAGACCTGACCCGACTCGGTGACGTGGTCGCCGCGTCGGCGCCGACCGCGCGTCGGGTGGCCTGGCTGATCGCGCGTGCGCCGCGCCTCGCGACGCGATCGGGACGAATCCGTTGGGCGTGGGTGGCCGGCGACCTGGCCGGCCGATGGTCGCGCGAAGGCCCGCCCGGCGGACGTTCGGGGCGCCGCTCGTAACTCGGTAGCGTGCGTGCGATGTTGGAGCCGAGCGAACCTCGCCTCGTGTTCATTGGTGGGCTCCACCGCAGCGGAACGACGTTGCTCGCGCAACTGCTCGGCGAGCACCCTGACCTCACGACCATCGCGGGCTCGGGTGCTTCGCACGACGAGGGCCAACACCTCCAAGACGTGATACCCAGCGACGAGGCATTCGGTGGGCCAGGACTGTTCGCGTTCGATCCATCGGTGCACTTGACCGAAGCCGACGTCGACGACGCGGCATCGATCCGACGGCGGTTGTTGGCCGCGTGGCGACCGCATACCGACGTCACCTGTGCGACGATCGTCGAGAAGTCACCGCCGAATCTGTTGCGGTTCCGCTACCTCCAGCATGCGTTTCCAGGGGCCGCGTGCATCGCGATCGTGCGGCACCCGATTGCCGTGGCGCACGCCACCGAGTTCTGGGCCAACACCGGGATCGAACGTCTCCTCGAACACTGGATCGTCGCCCACGAACAGTTCGAGGTCGATCGGCCCGGTGTCGAGCGACTGCACTTCGTCCGCTACGAAGATCTGGTCGGCAATCCCGTTCGCGAGCTCGCCAGGGTGCACGAGTTTCTCGGCGTCGCGATCGACGCCCCGAAGGCCGCGGTGCGTGACGACACGAACCGCCGTTACTTCGCCCGTTTCCGGCACTCGCGCTGGCTGCCGCCGGCGTTGAAGATTCGACCGGCCGTTCGGCGGTTCGAGCACCGAATCTCCGCGTTGGGTTACGGCTATTCCCTGCGCGACACCGGCGCGTGATTCGGTCGGTGCCGTTCAGTCGTCGAACATCGCGGCGAGCGCCGGATCGTCGACGGACGCGCGGAGCTCGTCGAAGTTTGCGACCGCCTCGCGCAGGTTGTCGGAGGTGTTCTTCTGGGTCGCGCCAGCCACCGCACGCGGTGCCACGCCGACGAACCCCTGCACCGAAGTGAAGATCGCGGCCGGGTCGGTGAGCAGATCTTCGTAATCGATGCGCAGGGTCGGTCGGTGGAGTTTTGTGACGTAGTTGTCGATATGGCGCTTGTCGGCGATGACGCCCGCGAGCAGACGATGGAAGCGCTCGAGATCGATCTCGACCGGTTCGGGTCGGGCGTCGTCGTCGTAACGGTTCCATTTTCCGGTGGCCTCGTGCAGCGCCTTGGCCGTGACCCGGCTCACCGCGTGCTTGACGTCATTGCGACGATCCATGAGCACGACTCGCACGTCGAGATCGTGGATCATGGCGGAGAACCGTTCGGAATCGACAATGTCGCGCAGCTTGGTCTTGAAGCCGCGAGCGCGGGCGCGTCCGACTGCGCGGCCTTGCCACCAGTCCTGGGACCAGGCGAGTTGTCGGTCCGCCCCGGCGTCGCGGAGCGAGCTGAGCACCTCGCCCTCGACGGCGATGTGGGGATGTTCGGCCAACGCAGACACGAGGTAGGTGCTGCCGACTCGACCCGGAAACAAGATCACGAAGCGGGTGACCTGGCGGCGGGACACGAACATCGGTCGGAGAGGCTCCTGGCTGAGATGCGACCGACAGCGATGTCGGATCGGGCACGTTGGGTGAGCGTTCGGGGCGCGAGCATAACGACCGATCGCTAGCCTCCCTGCGGTCATGGCGACCCTGGTCTTGCTCATTGGTGCGCCGCGGAGCGGAACCACCTGGCTGCAGCAGATACTCGCGTCGCATCCTGCGATCGTGTCGCCCCCCGAGACCGAGCTGTTCAGCCGGTACCTGGCGCCCGCCGTCGCGGCATGGGATCGCTCGCTCGATCGCGACGAGCAGGGCCGCAATCCGCGCCGGTTGAAAGGGCTTTCGACCGTGCTCGACGTCGATGACTTCGACGCATGGGCCCAGTCGTTGGTCGATCGCACCGTCGAGCGAGCGTTGGCGACCAAGCCGGGTGCCTCGATCGTGGTCGAAAAGACGCCCGGTCACAGTCTGGTGACCGACGTCATCGAGCGTTGTGCGCCGGGCAGTCACGCGATCCACCTCCTGCGCGATGGCCGAGATGTCGCCGCATCGATCATGGCCGCCGGGGCCAGCTGGGGATTCCGATGGGCACCGACCACCGTTGGCGGGGCCGCCGACATGTGGCGCGAGCACGCGCTGGCGGCGCGACTCGGCATCTGTGCGGTTGGCGCTCGGGGGTTCGAGGCGCGCTACGAGCAGTTACGCGACGGTGACGTGGACCAACTGGTCGAGGTCTTCGCACTGTGTGGCGTCGCGATCGACCCGGAGACGGCAGCGGGTTACCTCCGAGTCCACTCGATCGGCGCGTCGGCAGCACCCGCGGCATCGAGCATCAGCGTCGGCGGCGAGCACCAAGGCCGCGACATCGCCGAACCGGCGGGATTCGTCCGCCAGGGGACGACCGGCGGATGGCGGAACGAATGGAACGCGGCCGATCGCGCCACATTCGCATCTCGGGCGGGCCGGGCGCTCGTCGAGTTCGGTTACGAACCCGATGACAGCTGGGTCGGTACTGTGTCACCGATCGTTCGGGCACGATCGGTCGCGGCGAAGCTCGGGAGCCGAGGAGCCCGCCGCTTGGGAGTATGGGCGCAGCGGCGCCGGGACCAGTTGCCATGACCGACCTGCCGACCTCCAAAGTCATCATCGCCGGCACCGGGCGTGCGGGAACGACCGTGCTCGTCCGCTCGTTGTCGAAACTCGGCGCCGACACCGGATTCTCGGGCGACGAAAAGGGCAAGTTCGTCGAGAGCGCGCGGGCCGGCTTCGAACGCAACCCGCTGGCCGCCGATGCGCCCCGGGTGGTGAAGAACCCGGCGTTCTCGGACCGACTCGGCGATCTGATCGACGACGGAAGCCTGCGCGTCGAACACATCGTGATCCCGATGCGTGACATCGAGATCGCAACGGCCAGCCGACTGCGCGTGAGCGACTACGGCGCTCGGCGTGGCGTTCCCGGCGGCGTGTTCGGCACGCGCAAGGCGAGCGATCAACGCCAGGTCCTCGCCGAGAACTTCTACTCGCTGGTGTGGGCCGCAGTGCGTCACGACATACCGATGACGTACCTCGAGTTTCCGCGTTTTGTCCGTGACGCCGACTACTTGCACACGGCGCTCGGTTGGCTGACGCCGGATCGCTCCGTCGATGACTTCCGCCGCGTCTTGGCCGACCTGGTCGATGATTCGCTGATCACCCAAGCTCCGCTGAGCGCCGACGAGCAGCGAAAGTTGCGTCGCGGCACGCTCCGGTACACGCTGCTTGGGCGGCCCAGCGCGCATCTCCGGGCGTTGGGCAAACGCCTGCAACGCCGGTGACCGTTCTCGCGATCCTCGGGATGCATCGCAGCGGAACGAGTTGGTTGGCCGGAACGCTCGAAGCGATGGGCTTGGCGCTTGGCGACGTTGCGACCCAGAACCCATTCAACGAGCGCGGCAATCGGGAGAACCCCGACATTCTCCGGCTCCACGGTTCGGTGATCCAAGCCTCGGGTGGGGGCTGGCGGAATCCGCCCCGCGCCGCGATCTGGTCCGACCAACAGCGACGCGAACTCGCCACGATCATCGCGTCGATGGGAGCCCGATTCGATGTGTGGGGATTCAAGGACCCGCGCGCGATGTTCGTACTCGACGAGTGGCGCCGCCAAGTCGACGGTCTGCGGTGCGTCGGGATCTACCGCGACCCGAACGCGGTCGCGGCGTCGATGGCCGATCGGGGCAGCCATAGTGTTCCGCGCGACGAGGCACTCGACCTGTGGTGCACATACAACGAGCGACTGTTGGCGGTCCATCGCGCCGCGCCTTTTCCTCTGTTGTGTTTCGACGCGCGACCCGACGCCCTCGTCGCCGATGTCGTACGAATCGCGCCCGGTCTTGGTCTCGACGCGACGCGCGCCGATGCGTTCTTCGCCCAGGAGATTCGCCATCAGCGAGCCGAATCGAATCGCCTCCCGCTGAGGTGTCGACGGATGATGCGACGACTGGAAGCGGCTCGCGGATGAGCGCGATGCACATCGTCACGGTGCATTGGAACGACGATCGGTGGATCGAACCCCAACGCCGGTATCTCGAGCGATTTGCTCCCGGCGCACGACTCTGGGCGGCCGTGCATGGCATCGATCTCGCGCGGGCTGCGCACTGCCACTTCGTGGCCGACCTCGAAGGCTCCCATCCCGAGAAGCTGAACGAGCTGGCCGAGCGCGTCGCAGCCGAGGCCGATCCCGACGACCTGTTGGTGTTTCTCGACGGTGATGCCTTTCCGATCGCTCCCGTCACGGCGGCGGTACTCGATGGCTACCCGCTCGCAGCGGTGCGCCGCGACGAGAACCGGGGCCAACCGCAACCGCACCCGGCGTTTGCGATCACGACCGTCGGCTGGTGGCGATCGGTGGGCGGCGATTGGCGACGGGGATACTCGTGGATTGCCGACAATGGGCTCGAGACGAGCGATACGGGCGGCAACCTCCTCGGCATCCTGCGCGAACGCGCGATCGACTGGAAGCCGCTGTTGCGATCGAATCGCCGCGATCTCGATCCGTTGTGGTTCGGCATCTACGCCGATCTCGTGTACCACCACGGTGCGGGATTCCGCACGCCGGTCTCGATGATTGCCGGGCTCGCGGGCAAGAAGTCGGTGGGCGACGCGGTGAACGCGGCGGTGATCCCCGCAGCGATCCCATTGCTCGGTCGGCTCGAACGGTCGTTGCGCTATCGCGTGGCCCGTCGGCGCGCCGACCGCGAGATCGACGCGTACGCCGATCGCAGCCAGGCGCTCTCCGATGAAGTGTTCGCGTGGATCGAAACCGAACCCGACTTCTATCGCCGGTTCATCGACCCAGACGCTTAACCCGACGACGAGCCCGAGACCGCGGTCGCCACGAGCGTTGTCGGCGGTCGCCGATAGCGCTGACGGGCGACGCGGAGGCGCACCTGCACCCACGCCAGCTTGGCGAGTTGCTTCGCACGCCGGGGCAGCGGCATGCGCGCGGCCTCTTGCTTCTGCCACGTCATGCTGCCGTAGTGACGGTAGGCCCGGGCGAACTCCGGCGGCATTTCGACGTGCGTCAGGCCAGAAGCTTCGAGATCGCGAAAGAACGCGGCCATGGTGTCGTAAGCCATCTTCGTACCGTCGACGCTCATGGTTTCGGTGTAGGCGAAGCTCGTCGTGACGCGGTCGCGCACTTGCGCGACGTCGATGAGGACCAGCCACGGTTCGGGTCGCGCGGCCAGCGTCGCCTCGGCGCCCGTGACTGGGTGCCGGTAGGCAACGCCGCCGCGAGCCTGGATGCGCGTGGCGACGAGGGCGGCGCCGGACTGCTCGGCGGCCGCGCGCATCTCGGCCAACCAGTCGTCGCGCAAGAACTCGACGTCGGAGTCGCAGAACACGACGTATCGGGCGGTTGCCGCCGCCAGCCAGCCATCGAGCCAATCGGGGTGTCGACGACCGTTGGGGGCGACCTCGAGGTGGCACCACCCGGCGGCCGCGAATGCGCGGAGGCGCTCGAGGGATCCGTCGGTGGAGCCGCAGTCGCCGACCGTGAGTTCCATCGGCGTACCGGCGCGCCCGCACAACGTACGCAAGCACAGTTCGGTGACCGCAGCGGTGTTGAAACTCGCGAAATGGACGTGCACCGAATCCTCGGCGAGTGTGCCACCCCGCACGGACGGTGGCGAAGGGAGGCCGTCGGCGTCGGAATCGGTCATCGCAGGTGCCATGCTAGAGGTCGTGTCGGATCCCATCCGCGTGCGGTGGCTCATCAAAGGCTTCGGACCCGGCGGTGCCGAGCATCTCTTGCTCGCGGCCGCGGCGACGCGCGATCGCAGCGCGTTCGACTACTCAGCGGGGTATCTGCTGCCCTGGAAGCACGCGTTGGTCGAACGCCTCGAAGCGCTCGACGTCCCGGTTCGCTGCCTCGAGGTCACGAACGAGCGTGACCTGCGGTGGGCCGGGCGGCTCCGTCGCTGGCTTCGCGACGAACCGGTCGACATCGTGCACGTCCACTCGCCCTACGTCGCCGCGATC
The DNA here is from genome assembly GCA_005772765.1 of Actinomycetota bacterium. Taxonomy (GTDB): domain Bacteria; phylum Actinomycetota; class Acidimicrobiia; order IMCC26256; family PALSA-610; genus SXJQ01. The sequence goes on along the minus strand of SXIR01000217.1, from coordinate 15,483 downwards.
GCTCGAGTCGTGGTGCGGTCGCTGCCGCGACGGCTGCGCCCGAAGGTCGTCAGCACCGAACACAACGCCTGGACGACCTTCAAAGGCCCCACCCGATACCTCAATGCCTGGACAGCCGGGTTGGACGATGCGGTCATCGCCGTCAGCGACGAAACCCGCGACTCGATGCGCGGCCGAACCCGGGCACGTTGTGAGGTGCTCGTCCACGGCATCGACACGGCGGCCGTCGGTCTGTTGCGCACCGAACGAGCAGCCGTGCGCAAGGAGTTCGGCATCGCTCCCGACGCCTTCGTCGTGGGCACCGTTGCCAACTACCACCCGAAGAAGGATTGGCCGAACCTGCTCGCGGCAATGCGTCGGGTGGCGGATGCGCACCCGGGTGCCCGCGGTCTTCTCGTTGGGCAGGGCCCGCTGCAACACGACGTGGAAGCCTGCGCTCGTGCACTCGACCTCGGCGACACGGTGTTGCTCCCCGGATTTCGGGCGGATGCAACGAGACTCATGAGCGCCGTCGATGTGTTCGTCTTGGCGTCGCGATGGGAAGGGCTGCCGGTTGCGATGATGGAAGCACTGGCCTTGGGCCGGCCGATCGTGGCGACGTCTGTGGGCGGGATCCCAGCTGCGGTCGTGGACGGCGTCGACGCGCTGCTCGTGCGTCCCGGGGACCCGGCCGCGTTGGCCGACGCAGTGCTGCGGGTGGCGACCGACGCAGGATTGGCTGCGAACCTGGCCGATCGCTCGCTGGGTCGGGCCCGCGATTTCGATGCTGCGCGTGCGCAGCGTCAGATCGAGTCGATCTATCGGGCGGTGGTGCAACGATGAGCGGGCGTCCATGAGCGAGTCGTCGCTGGTCCTTCGAGCCGCTCGGCCCGACGATCGCGCCGCAATCATTTCGCTGCTCGCCGCGTCGCTCGGACGCGACGACGACGAGCGCTACCCGGCGCTGTACGCGTGGAAACACGAGGAGAATCCCTTCGGCGTGTCGCCCGCTTGGGTCGCCGAGGACAACGGCACCCTGTGCGCAATCCGCGTCTTCATGCGGTGGGAGTTCCGAGCTCGCGGCGAGGTCCGACGAGCGGTACGGGCCGTCGACACGGCGACCCATCCCGACTACCAGGGTCAGGGTTTGTTCACGCGCTTGACCCGTCATGGCCTCGCCGAAGTTGCCGCCGACGGGGTCGATTTCGTGTTCAACACGCCCAACGATCAGAGCCGCCCCGGTTATCTCAAGATGCAATGGCAAACGGTCGGTCGGCTGCCCGTCGCGATTCGGCCGCGCAGTGCCGGATCCCTCGTACGGCTCGCTCGAGCTCGAGTGCCCGCCGAACGGTGGTCGATTCCGACGACGGCGGGCGAGCGTGCCGCGGAGGCGTTCGCCGAGACGTCGTCGATCGACGCGTTGCTCGGACGCTTGGCCCCGACCGACCGACTGACGACCTTGCGCAGCGCAGCGTTCTTTCGGTGGCGGTACGGAACCGAGTTGTTGCAGTACCGCGTGATCACCGCCCCGAAGGGCATCGAACACGGCTTCGTCGTCTTCCGATTGCGCCGTCGCGGCGGTGCGGTCGAAGCGGCCATCGGCGATGTGGTCGTCGCCGGCGACGACCACCGCTTGGCGCGGTCGATGCTCGCAACGGTTCGTCGGACCAGTCGCGCCGACTACGCGATCGCGCTCGGTCGCCGCCCGAGCGGGTTCGTTCCGTTTCCTCGGCAAGGCCCGATCCTCACGTGGCGCCACGCGGCTGCGACGGCCACCGACGTGCCGTCGCTGGCCGATCTCGAGTGCACGCTCGGTGATATCGAACTGTTCTGAGCCGTTCACGCCGTCCGCCCGGCTCGGGCCGCAAACGTGGTCCCGGTCACACTCCTCGTGCGGATGAGTCGAACGGTCTCTTGAGTGGCTGGTGGGGCGACGGTTATCCTGTGCGCCCCGCCACAGTCCGTGACCGCCCCCGCTCCGGGGTCGGCCACGTGCGGTGGCATCGAGTTCCGGAGCCCCGAGCTGGGAGGGTCGTTGCTGCACGCTGGCGCCAGTTCGGCCACCCCGACGTTCTCGCACCGCGTTCTGAAATCAGCTGCGGCGGCCGTCGATCGCGTGCGCCGGCCAGTGCCGGGCATCGTGGTGCTGATCTACCACCGGGTCGGCGGGCGATCCGGGCTGGCGGTCGATCTCGACTCGGGCGCGTTCGACGACCAGATGGCGTGGTTGGCAGCCAGCGGGCGAGTTGTGACCTTCGAACGCGCGCTCGACCTCTTGGCGTCGAACGCGGCAGCGTCCGGGGACGGCGATCCGGCCGCGCCGGACAATCCCATCGTCGTGACGTTCGACGACGGCACCGCCGACTTTGCCGACATCGCAGTTCCGATCCTCGATCGTCACCAGGTTCCGGCGCTCATGTATCTCGCGACCGATTTCATCGAACGCGGCGACGCGTTCCCCGATGACGGGGCGCCGATGTCATGGAACGCCGTGCGTGATTGCCGGTCGACCGGGCTGGTCGACTTCGGCTCGCACACGCATACGCACGCGCTGCTCGACCGATTGCGTCCCGACGAGATCGACGCCGAACTCGATCGATCGATGGAGCTCATCGCCGAGCATCTCGGTGTGCCCGCTCGCGACTTCGCGTACCCGAAGGCGCTCGCGCCGAGTGCTGCCGCCGACGTGGCGGTGCGCCGTCGGTTTCGTTCTGCCGTCCTTGCCGGCACGCGCGCCAATCGCATCGGCGCGACCGACCCTTTTCGCATCGCTCGGTCGCCCATCCAGACCTACGACGGGTTCGCGTACTTCGTGCGCAAGGCCGAGGGCGGGATGGCGTTCGAAGACTCGGCTCGCAACCTCGTGAATCGCGTGCGCTACGCCGGAGCGACGTCATGACCGATTCGCATCCCGCCGGGTCGACCGAAACCGACCCCAACGTGTCGGCGATCTCCGGAACCCTGCAGCTCCCGCGGTATCCAGGACAACCCGTTGGTCATCAGCCGCGGCTCGTGCACCTCACCACCACCGACATGAGCCTTGCATTGTTGCTCGGACCGCAGCTGCGAGCGTTCGCTGCCGCGGGATACGAGGTGGTTGGCGTGTCCGCACCCGGACCGCACGTCGCAGAACTGCGTTCGTGGGGGATTCACCACGTCCCGTTGCGGCACGCAACCCGATCGATGGCATTGCGCCGCGACGCCCGCGCGCTGGTCGAACTCATCCGGGTCTTTCGTGAACTCGAACCTCGGATCGTGCACACGCACAACCCGAAGCCGGGCGTGTACGGACGAATCGCGGCGAAGGTCGCGGGCGTCCCGATCATCGTGAATACCGTGCACGGCCTGTACGCGTTGCCGGAAGATCCGATCGGCAAGCGGGCCGCGGTCTACTCGCTCGAACGCATCGCCGCGACGTGCAGCCATGCCGAGTTACTGCAAAATCCCGAGGATCTGCCGGTGCTGCGGCGCCTGCGTGTGCGCGGTGACAAGCTCACCATCCTCGGCAACGGCATCGACCTCGGTCGCTTCGACCCCGATCGGGTGGACCCCGCCAACGTGGCCGTCTTGCGCAAGGAGATGGGCGCGGGCCCCGACGAGGTGCTGATCGGCCTCGTCGGACGCTTGGTGCACGAGAAGGGCTACCGCGAGGTCTTCGAAGCGGCGCGCCGGGTCGCGGCTCGATCGCCGCAGGTGCGATTCGCAGTCATTGGTCCGTCGGACCCCGACAAAGCTGATGCGGTCACCCAAGCCGAGATCGCCGCGGCCGAAGCGATCGGCAACATCACGTTCCTCGGCATGCGCCACGACGTCGACGATCTCTACGCCGCCATGGACGCGTACGTGCTCGCGTCGTACCGCGAAGGGTTTCCGCGCTCGGCGATGGAAGCGGCTGCGATGGGAGTGCCGGTGATCGCGACGAACATCCGCGGTTGCCGACAGGTCGTCGAACCCGGTGTCACGGGCATGCTCGTCCCCGCTCGCGACGCCGGCGCATTGACCGACGCAATCACGGCGATGGCGACGAACGACGAACGACGCCGAGCCATGGGCCGCGCCGCACGCGCCAAGGCGCAGATCGACTTCGATCAACACGACGTCATCAACACCACGCTCGCGACCTATCGCGCGCTCGAGGCTCGCCGGGCACCACGGTGACCCGCGAGCACACGACCGTCGCGGTCCGCCCTGCGACGGCCGCTGATGCGCCGACGATGGCGCGCCTGCACGCCGATGGGATCAGCGAGGGGTTCCTTCCCTCGCTCGGGCCGGCGTTTCTCACCCGCTTGTACCGGCGGATCTTGCGCACACCCCACGCGTTCGCGTTCGTCGCCGGCGACGCCGATGCGGTGGTCGGGTTCGTCGCCGGTGCCAACGACATCGCCGCGTTGTATCGCTCGTTCCTCATTCGCGACGGCGTGCCCGCGGCGATGAGCGCGGCGCCGCGCATCGTGCGCTCGCTCCCACGCGTCATCGAGACGCTTCGGTATCCGAGTCGCCCCGACCTTCCTGGTCTTCCGGATGCCGAAATTCTTGCCGTTGCGGTGGCCAGGCAGTTCCACGGTCAAGGGCACGGGCGGGCACTGGTCGACACCGCCGTTCGTGAGTTCGAACGTCGGGGGGTCAGCGCGATCAAAGTGGTGGCGGCTGCCGACAACCCCGCGGCGCAGGCGCTCTATCGAAGTGCGGGTTTTGTCGACGAGCACGAACTGCGCGTGCACGCCGAGGTCGCCTCGATTGCGTACGTGCGGCCGGCACGAACCGGAGTCGGCGCGTGAACGGGCTGACGGCATTTGCCGTCGCCGTGGTCGCTGCGCTCCTGCTCACCCCGCTCGCGGCGGCGCTGGCCCGCCGTACGGGCGTCGTCGACCGACCAGGACCGCTGAAGATCCAACGCGAACCAATCCCGTACCTCGGTGGTCTCGCGGTCTTCGCCGCGGCGGCAGGTCCGATCGCGTTGGTGCGACCGGCGTTGCTGCTGCCGCTCGGGCTCGCCGGGCTGCTCGGGCTCGTCGACGACATCGGTGACGTGCGACCGATCGTGCGTTTGATTGCCGAGATCGGCGTCGGTCTCGTCGCCGGATTGGTCATCGATTCGCCGCTCCCGGTGCCGCTCGGTGTCATCGTCACGGCCGCGCTCGTGGTCGGTTTGATCAACGCCGTCAACCTGATCGACGGTCTCGACGGGCTCGCAGGTGGGGTTGCGGCGGCGTCGGCGATCGGGTTCGTTGTACTCGGAGGTCCGGCGCGTCCCATCGCTGCGGCGTTCGCGGGAGCGTTGGGCGGCTTCCTCGTCTACAACCGTCCGCCGGCGCGCATCTTTCTCGGCGACAGCGGCGCGTACCTCGTCGGCACTGCGCTGGCGTGCTGCACGGCCATCGTGCTCGACGACCCAGGTGGGGCGTCGGGCTGGGCCGCCATCCCGCTGCTCGTGGCGTTGCCGGTGTTGGACACGATCGTCGCCATCGCTCGCCGTCGTCGGGCTCGGCGGCCGTTGTTCGCCGGTGATCGATCCCACGTCTACGACCAACTCGTCGACCGGGGCCGGACGCGTGTGCAAGTGGTGGTCGCGATGGTGACAGCCCAGTTCGTCCTGACCGGGCTTGGCGTCGTGACGGCGAATCTGGCGGCGTCGATTGCGCTGCCCGCAGTTGCCATCGTGCTCGGGCTCATCGCATTGATGGTCTTGCGGGGCGGATTTCTCGACCCGGCATGACCTCACGCCGGGCCGGCGCCGCGGCTCAGCGTCGGTACCGATCGTCCTGCCAGCGGTTTCGAGCAGGCGGCGGGGGAGTGCGTGCGAGCACGAGTCCCAGGGCTCCCGCGAGCGCCACGACCGGAAGCGCGAGCACCCCTGCCACCACGGCCGACTCCTGCAGCCCGGCGATCCGGCCGGCTGCCAGCGCCAGGCCGACCTGGGCGGCGCAGACCATCGCCGCCATGGCGGGCTTCGGAAGCTGGGCCGGCAACCGCCACCCCGGAAACGGGCCGAGTCGATGCGCCACCGGTTCGCCGATCAGGATCGCGAGTGCAGCGACGGCGCCGACGATCGAACCCGCCCGGCCACGTCCGTCGACCCACACCACCCAGCCGAACCAGGTCGCGATTGCTCCCGCGCCGGCCGAGCCAATGGCCTCCCACGCTCGAGGTATCCCGACGGCCGCCAACGGCAGGGCGACACCCAACAGCACCACCACATGCTCGGTATCGGGCAGGGTGCTGTAGGCGCCTGCGACTCCCACGGCGACGAGGGCCGGAGCGACGCCGAGCGGGCGGTGCCGGCGATCGAAGTCGGCGATTGCAACCCCGCCGCCCACCGCCACAAGGGTCGCCGCGACGCCGGCCCAACCGGGGGCACCGTCGATCGTGGGCCCCAACGCCAGCCGGATACCGGCGGGCAGATACGCCAACGCGGTCAGCGCGGGCCGACGGGTCCGGGCACCGCTGACGAACACGCCGCCCACGATGGCCAGCACGATCGCCTGCTGGGCAGCGCCCGAAAGGGCCTGCTCGGATGGAACGAATCGCTGCGCGATCAGGCCCCCGATGGCGACGGCGACGCCAGCGAGGGGGAACGGCAGGGACCGGGCCTGGCTGCGGATCACCGCCGTGACGGTGCCGAGCAGGGCGGCCAGCGCAATGCCGACCGCCAGACCGGTGCGAAAGCCAGGGTCGTCGAAGAGCGCGGTCATCGGGCGTCGGTCCGTTTCCCTGGAGGAAGCGATCGGGTCCGGGTTGTCACCAGTGCAACACGGCCGAGAAACGATGGCTACAGGTCTTGCGCGCGAGACCTGATTCGGCCCAAACTATCGATCACTTCGGGGATTCGTTTCCATTGGTCGGTACCAGCAGCGAGTCGAATCCCCAGGACAGGTAGGAACAGCAGCACACAACGAGGCGGATCAGCGGACCGGGGCGGGGCCCGACCGCTGGCATGTGGGGCAGTTTCCGTGGGGACCACTGCGGTGGTCGGAACTGGGCGTCGTGATCACGTCAGGGCATGACCGCGGGCGGCGGTTTCGGGAACGGCACGCAAGGGGCGCGATGAGCGCGGGGGATACCGACACGACACCCGGGTGGTGGCACGTGCCGAGCAAGTACTTCTGGCGATTCTTGTTCGACACGGGCGCGTGGGCGTTCGGCCTGTGGGCCGCGTCGCTGTTGCGCTACGACCTGGTGATCTCGGACATCAACTATCGCGGGCTGTTCGTCTTGCTCCCGCTGGCCGCAGTCGTGCAGTACGTCGTCGGCTGCGTGACGAACCTCTATCGCGGCGGCTACCTCTATGGCTCGTTCGAAGAGGTCGCGGCCCTCGCACGCACGACGGCATGGACCGGCGGCGCCGTCATCCTGGCTGATCTGATCATCGGCGAGGTCGGCAAACTCGATCGTCCGGTTCCGGCGTCCGCGGCCCTCGGCGGATCGATCTTCGCGATGGGCGTGATGGGTGCGGTGCGCTACGTCTGGCGGATGCTGCACGACGCGCGGCATCGCCCTGATGCTGCTGTGACAGCTCGCGTGCTGGTGCTCGGCGCTGGCGACGGTGGTCAACAGGTCATTCGCGCCATGATGCGCAACCCGAACAGTCCGTACCTGCCGGTCGGCATCATCGACGACAACGTCGAGCGCCGGAACCTGTCGATCCAGGGCGTGCGCGTCCTCGGGACTCGGCGCGACCTGGCGAAAGCAGCGGCCGACTGTCGGGCGGATGTCTTGTTGGTCGCCGTTCCGAGCGCCGACGGTTCGGTTGTGCGAGAGATGGCTGATGCCGCCGACTCGCTGGGGCTGAAGCTGCGCGTGCTGCCCTCGGTTGTCGAGCTGCTCGACGGTGAGGTCGACGTCGCTGACATCCGCGAACCGACCGAAGCCGACCTGCTCGGCCGACACCAGGTCGAGACCGACATCCAAGAGATTTCCGAGTACCTCGCCGGGCGCGTGGTCGCGGTGACGGGGGCCGGCGGGTCCATCGGGTCGGAGCTCTGTCGCCAGATCGCTCGCTTCGGACCCGCCGAACTCATCATGGTCGACCGAGACGAGTCGGCGTTGCACTCGGTGCAGCTGTCGCTCGAGGGCCGTGCCCTGCTCGACTCGCCCAACCTCGTCCTCCTCGACATCCGCGACCGGGCGCGGGTGCGGCGCCTCTTCCAAGAGCGTCGGCCCGATGTCGTGTTCCACGCCGCTGCACTGAAGCACCTGCCGCTGTTGGAGTCGCACCCGATCGAGGCGCTGAAGACGAACGTCTGGGGGACCTTGAGCGTGCTCGACGCGGCTCGTGCCGCTGGAGTCGGCACCTTCGTCAACATCTCGACCGACAAGGCCGCGAACCCGGTCAGCATCCTCGGGTACAGCAAGCGGATTGCCGAGGGTCTCACCGCGGATGCGGCACTGCACGGCGGGCGCTTCCTGTCGGTGCGGTTCGGCAACGTGCTCGGCAGTCGCGGCAGTGTGTTGACCGCGTTTCGCGCGCAGATCGAAGCGGGCGGTCCGTTGACGGTCACCGACCCTGAGGTCAGTCGGTTCTTCATGACGGTCGAAGAGGCGGTCCAACTCGTGGTGCAGGCGGGCGCACTCGGCGACCCGGGGGAGGTGCTCGTGCTCGACATGGGTGACCCCGTGCGCATCGCCGAGGTCGCCGAACGGCTCGCCGCGATGGCGCCCACCAAGGTTGACATCGTGTACACCGGTCTGCGTCCCGGCGAGAAGATGCACGAAGAACTCTTCGGCGACTGCGAAACCGACCGGTTGGCGCGGCACCCGATGATCGATGCCGTGGCGGTTCCGCCGCTCGACCCTGAACTCGTGCGGCACGTCGACACCGACGTGACGGGCGACTTCGTTCGGTCGATGATGCGCGACCTCATCGTCTTGATGAACGACGAGGCCATCGAAGAAGACCCCGGCGCGTACTCGGTGCCCGCCTGACCGGAGCGCTGGCCCGCTGGTTGCCGACTCTTCCTGCCGGACCGCGAACCCTGCTGCCGGACTCCGGGTGCGGCGGGCGGTTCAGTCGGTGCGAGTCACCCGCAGCATCTGTTGACCGCGTGGATGTCCCCAGTCGCCGAGATCCTCGAGGCGCAGCGGGAGGCCTTCGGCCGCGAAGTCGAAGTCGCGCATGGAATAGTGGAAGTTGTTGCGGTCGCAGTACGTCATCGCCGGCGAGAAACCGTCGAGGTGAGGTTGTTCGATCGGGGTGCGACGTGCGGGCCCGTCGGGACAGCGGAAGAACGTCGCGTAGAACTGGCCCCCGACCGCCAGTTGCTCACTGAGGTTGGTGAGGCACAACACGACGGAGTTCAATGGAACGTGGGTGAACACCGACAGTGCAATCCCGAAGTCGAACGGCACGCCGAAGTCGACGTCGAACGTGTCGGATTGGCGCAGGTGCACGGATCGATCACCGAGTCCGGCGGCGGTGAGCTCGGCTCGACCACCTTCGAGCATTTCGGGCGCGAGATCGATTCCGTAGTAGTTCCCCGAGTCGAGGTATCGGACGTAGTGGACGCCGCCCCGCAGCGTCCCGCAGCCCACGTCGATGAAACGGTGGTGCGGTGAGAAGCCTTGGCCAACCATGAAATCGAACTGAAGCCGGCCGACGACCTCCCAGTTCCCGCCGACGCGTCGGCGCAGGCGGTCCTCCTGGTCGGGCGGCGCGACGCGATCGGCGAGTTGATGGACCCGGCGGGAAAGCCGCGTCCGCCAGATCTTTTCGGTGCGCGGGGACAACAAAGCCATGGGTCGCGACGGTACAGGATCGATCACGGAGTCGGTAGTTGCGAGCGCATCCAGTCGATGGTTCGTTCGAGTCCGGTGCCCAACGTCACGGCGCACTCGAATCCGAGCGCGTCCTGCGCGGCGCGCGGATCGGCGCAACTGTGGCGGACGTCGCCGGCGCGAGCCTGGCCGAACTCCGGATCGGGTGTGGTCCCAACGATTCGTCCCAACTCGGCGAGGAGGTCGAGGAGGGAGTGCTGATACCCGCCGGCAATGTTGAAGACCTTGCCGTTCGCGGCCGCTGTCGGAGCATCGGCTGCGGCGAGGTTCGCGGCGACCACATCGGACACGTACGTGAAGTCGCGACTCTGCTGGCCGTCGCCGTGGACGAACGGTCGAGTGCCGTCGAGGAGCGCACGAGCGAACAACGGGATCACCGCGGCGTAGACCGAATCAGGTCGTTGGCGGGGACCGAACACGTTGAAGTACCGCAGCGCGACCGTCTCGAGTTCGAACAACTCGGCGAACACTCGGCAGTAGTGCTCGCCGGTGAGTTTCGTGACGGCGTACGGCGAGCGAGGGCGCAGCGGTGCCGATTCTGGGGTCGGAACGACCTCGGCGCCGCCGTACACGCTGCTCGAGGAGGCAAACATCAAGCGTCGAACGCCTGCGTCGCGAGCCGCCGTGAGCACGGCGAGGGTGCCGCGGACGTTGGCGGTGTCCGAGGTGAGCGGCTCGGCAACCGATCGAGCGACGGCGCCGAGCGCTCCGAGGTGAAAGACGACCTCGCAACCGGCAACGGCCGTCGCGACCACATCAGGATCGGCGACCGATCCCTCGACGAACGCAGCGCCCTCGGGGACGTTGTCGCGGTGGCCCGTCGCGAGGGAGTCGAGCACGACGACGTCGTCGCCGCGTTCGATCAGCGTCGCCGCGAGGTGTGATCCGATGAATCCGGCGCCGCCGGTGACGAGTGCCCGCATCTGGCGAGGCTACGGCCATTCCCGAGGTTCGGTCGGCTTCGAGCGTTTGGTCGATGCCGCTCGGCTGTCGCCGGGGTCCGTGACGAGTGACCAGCGAATCGGCGTGCCGAATCGCCGTGTGCCGCAGAAACCGTCGGGCGTCGCGGTCCCGTGGTCGGGCTGGGCCGCGCGCGAGCCTTGAGACCGTGGCGCTCCTAGTGTGACGGCCATGAGATTCGAACGTCGCGTGACTCGTCAGGTCATGGTCGGTTCGGTCGCGGTGGGCGGCGATGCCCCGATCAGCGTGCAGTCCATGACGACCACGAAGACGGCCGATGTCGACGCGACGTTGCAACAGATCTACGCCCTGGCGGCGGCGGGTTGCGACATCGTGCGCTGCACGTGCAACGAACCCGAGGCCGCCGAGGGGCTCGCCCGAATCGTGCCTCGGTCGCCAGTGCCGATCGTGGCCGACATCCACTTCCATCACAAACTCGCGCTCGCGGCGCTCGAAGCCGGCGTGCACGCGCTGCGGCTCAACCCCGGAAACATCCGAAAGCCCGACCAGATCAAAGCCGTGGCTGCCGAGGCGCGCGACCGGGCGATTCCGATTCGGATCGGCGTCAACGGCGGTTCGCTCGACCCGGACATCGAACAGCGGTTCGGTGGCGCGACCCCCGAGGCGCTCGTCGCGTCCGCGGTGCGCGAACTCGACTACTTCCGTGAGGTCGACTTCGACGACGTGAAGATTTCGGTCAAGGCGAGTTCGGTTCCGGTGATGATCGAGGCTTACCGACTCTTGTCGGAGACCGTTGACCATCCGCTCCACCTCGGCGTCACTGAGGCCGGCCCGCCGCCCGCGGGCCTCGTGAAGTCGGTGGCAGGAATCGGCGCGCTGCTGGCCGAGGGCATCGGCGACACGATTCGTTTCTCGCTGACCGCCGACCCGGTCGAAGAAGCGCGCGCCGGGCGCCAACTGCTCGAAGCGCTGGGTCTGCGCGAACGCAAGAACGTCGACCTCATCGCGTGTCCGTCGTGCGGGCGGGCCGAGGTCGATGTGATCAAAGTCGCGAACGACGCGATGGCGGCGTTTGCCGACCGTCAGATCCCTCTGCAGATCGCCGTGATGGGCTGCATCGTGAACGGTCCTGGCGAAGCGAAGGATGCCGACCTCGGGATCGCGGCCGGGCGAGGGAAAGGCCACCTGTTCGTGCGCGGCAAGATCGTTCGGGTTGTGCCCGAGGCCGAAATGGTCGCGGCGCTCGTTGCCGAGGCCGAAGCGATCATGGACGAGGGCTTCGATTCGGTCCTGGCCCGCGCTGACGCCGATGCCGAGCGTCTCGCCGCTGAAGCGCGCGAGGAGTTGTTGCAGATTCAGGGCCTCGACGCGAACCGAGACGCGCAGCGCATTGAACGGGTCCGCAACGCCGGCGGCAACTGAGCGCGTGTCCGCCTCCGAGCGGCACGAGATCGTCGCCCTCGACGGGTTACGTGCGATCGCCGTCTTGCTCGTCGTGGTGTATCACGGCGTGACCGAGCTCGCGCCGAACGGCTTTGCCGGGACGGGCGGCAACGTCTTGCTGAGCTTCGGTCCCTACGGCGTGACGCTGTTCTTCGTGATCTCCGGATACGTCATCTGGCGACCGATCGCGGTGGCGATTTCCGAACGGCGAACTCCTCCGACGCCCGGGGCGTTTGCCGCCCGACGGCTCGTGCGGATTCTGCCGGCGCTCTGGCTGGCCATCGTGATCCAGTCGTGGTGGATCGAGGAGTCGGTGTTGCGTTCGGCCGCCGATTGGTGGCTCAACCTCACGCTCGCGCAGAGCCTCCGCCACGGTTGGGAGTTGAGCGGAATCGGTGTCGCATGGACGCTCACGATCGAAGCAATGTTCTACGTGCTGGTGGCTGCAGTGCTGCTCGCGCTCCGAAACCCGAATATCGCGCGGGCCGCGCCACGACTCGAACCCATACTGATCGTTGGGTTGTTGGCGACTGGGTGGCTCGTCCGGAGCGGTTTCGTGCTGATCCTCGACGCGCCGACCTCGGCCCTCGGCACTTGGTTCGGTGCGAGCGCGCTGCCGCTCACGCTCGCGTGGTGGTGCGATCCGTTCGCCCTGGGAATGGCAATCGCCACCCTGCACGCACGTGCGGGCGGCGTGTTGGTGTCGCGTCACCGCCGTTGGGTCGGATGGATCGTGACTGGGTCCGTCGGCGGCCTCGTCGCGCTCGACGCCACCGGATGGGCGCGGACGGTCTCCGAACCGGTGACCCAACTCGGTCTGCTCGCTGCGGTTCCGATCCGTTCGCTTGTCGGCGCGGGCATCGTGTTCGCGCTCGTCGAGCGTCGGTCAGACGCGCCGCGCGTCGTGCGAGCCCGCAGCCTGGTGTGGATCGGCACGATCTCGTACGGCGTCTATCTCTGGCATCTTGCCGTATTGCGTTGGGTCCGCGACCTCGATGGGGTCCCAGATTCGGCGCTGGTGCGCTTCGCGATCGCACTCGTTGGATCGGTCGTGCTCGGCGCGACGAGTTGGTACGCGCTCGAGCGTCCCCTGCTCGGGGCGGTGCGGCGTGCGCAACGTCGCTCCGGAGCCTTGACCCCGACGAGCGACTCGGGTTAGCGGGCCGAGGCCTGACGCGCAGCCTGGTCGCGCACCCAACGGCAGGCTTCGGCAAACGGCTCGGCGAAGTCGTCGTCGACACACGCGAGATGGTTCAGCGGGAGTTCGACCACTCGTGCGTTCGGGATCGCCTCGGCGAGCGCGTACTGCTGTTCGGGTGCGACGAGGTGATCGTTCGTCGTCACGATCACCACCGTCGGGACATCGATTTCGCGAACCCACGACGCGTGATACGTGCCAATCGAGTGCCCCGCTTCGGCGACCATGCGCACGTCGTGGCGACGAAACTCGGCTTGCGCCCAGGCGGGAAGCGAGACGTGCGCTGAACGACGCATCGGACGCAATGCGAAGGGCACGCGTGAGGCCAGGGTTCCGACCCGCAGCGTTCCTGCGAGCGCGGTCATTGCGCCTTGCATCACCATGCGTTCACGGGTCCCTGGGAAGAACCCCGCGCTGGTGGCGCACAACACCAGCCCACCGACGAGATCACGGTGGCGGCGCCACAACAGCTGACTGATCGGTCCGCCCATGCTGTATCCGGCGACGATCGCGGGTGCGGCACCGAGTTCGAGCAGTGTTGCGGCCGAATCGTCGGCGCAATCTGCGAGTCGAAACACGCGGCGGGCCTTCATGCCCCGTCCGTGGCCGCGAAGGTCAGGGGCCACGACCCGAAAGTCCGCCGCAACCCGATCGAACACGCGATACCAGTTGAGCCCGCCGGTTGCGCCCCAACCATGGTGGAGCAGCAGGGTCGGGGCGCCGGGCGGCCCAGCGATCTCGCGCACGAACGTCTCGCCGCGTCCAGGGAGCTCCACGCGGCGCCCCGGCGGAATCGGCCATTCGCCCGTTTGCTCCTCGGCGTCCATGGAAATCTGATCGGTCGTCACGAGCGCTCGGTCCAGTAGCAATCGGTCCGGTACGGGATTTCGAGGCTGGTCCGGCCGAGGGTGTCGGGATGCTCGGCCAGTACGGCGCGCACCTCGTCGAGCACGGCCTGCCGTTCGTGGTCGGGGAGCACCTGGACGTGGCTGACCCCCGCCACCCGCTCGACGACGCCGGCGGGCGTGGTGGGTTGGACGTGGCGGAACGCGGCGTAGTGCACGGGTCCGAACCCGACGGTGAATGTGCCCGCCCGTCCCTGGGTCCAACCGTTCGGGTCGCCGAACTGCTGACCGGCGCCGGGCTCGGCGTGATCTCGCCATGGCGCCCGCTTTTCGACGCCGTCCATGATCGCCCAGACGCGATCGACCCAATCGATGCTTCGGTCGCGTGCGTTCCACGCGAAGCCAACCCGTCCTCCGGGTCGCAGCACGCGAGCCAACTCGTTCGTTGCCGCCGGTCCGTCGAACCAGTGCAATGCCTGCATGATCGTCACCGCGTCGAGGCTGCCGTCGGCGAAAGGGAGCGCCTCGGCGGTGCCGGCAACGATGTCGATCCTCGGCAGGCGCGCTCGAAGCACCGCCCGCATGCCGCCGACGGGTTCGCACGCAATCAGCTGCGCACCGCGGTCGACGACGAGCGCAGTGAAGATTCCGGTCCCGGCAGCCAGATCACAGACGCGTGCGCCCTCGCGGATGCCGAGGGTCGACGCAACAAACTCGACGGCATCCGCGGGGTATGAGGGCCGGGAGCGGTCGTACAGCTCGGCGGCTCCTCCGAATCCGGCCTCGGCGACGCCATGTACCACGGTTCGACTCTAGGTCGATGCGGTGTTCGTTCGCGCGACATGGCACGCGGCCGCGACGAAATGCATCCATGGCTTCGACTCGAGGGCGATCGCGTCCGTCAGCTCTCCCGTTCGTCCACGATCCCGTAGACGGCGTCCGCGACGGCGGACGCGACACGTTCTGCGCCTCGTGCGTTGAGATGTACGCCGTCCAACATACGCAACGACGGGTCGTCGACGCCGAAGTCGACTGCGATGTCGACCAGGTCCACGCCGGCCGCTCCGTTCGCGACCAGATCACGAGAAGCGGTCAGGTCGTTCTCGAGCCCGATCGTGCATGGCGTGCGAAATCCGTAGTTTCCGATGTACTGCAATACGAACACGTCGGGATCCGCGACCGGTATGAGGCGCTTCGCGCGACGAGCGTCGCATGCTCGCTGATCGAGCAGGCCCGATCCCGCGTCGCCCCGCTCGGGATCGTGACGGTTCCCTCCGCTGAGTGTGCATCCGCTGCCGCGCCGATGCCAACCTCGGCGATTCCCGG
>SXIR01000216.1 GCA_005772765.1 Actinomycetota bacterium | reverse complement strand
TTGCCCTCGGCGTAGACCAGACCCATCGCGATCCCGGCGACGGGAGCCTTGATCGGAACACCGGCGTCCATCAGCGAGAGCGTCGAACCGCACACCGAACCCATCGAGGTCGACCCGTTGCTCGCCAACACATCGGAAACGACTCGAATCGTGTACGGCCACTCCGTGACGCTCGGAATCACGGGAACGAGCGCACGTTCGGCCAACGCACCGTGACCGAGTTCGCGACGCTTCGGCGAACCCACGCGACCCGTCTCACCCGTCGAGAACGGCGGGAAGTTGTAGTGGTGCATGTAACGCTTCTTGTCGTCTGGCGTGATCGTGTCGAGCATCTGATCCATGCGCTGCATGCCCAACGTCGTCACCGACAACACCTGGGTCTCGCCTCGCTGGAACAGTCCCGAGCCGTGCGCAGTCGACAACACGCCGACCTCGGACGACAGCGAGCGGATGTCAGTGGTGCTCCGACCGTCGATACGAACACCGTCGTTGACGATGCGCGCACGCACGACCTTCTTCTGCAGGCTGCGGAAGGCCCGCTTGACCTGCACGGCGCGGTCCGCGAACGCACCTGGAGCGTCGGCGTTGCCGACGAGCGCTGCAAAAAGTGCCGCCTCGATCTCGTCGAGTCGCGCGTTGCGATCGTGCTTGTCGGCGATCCCCATCGCCGCGCTCACGTCGGCCTTTGCATTTGCTTCGACCGCAGCAAACACGTCGTCGTCGTAGTCGGTGTGGACGGTGTACTCGATCGGGGCGATCGGACCATTGGCCTCGATCACCTTGCGGCGCAGCTCGATCTGCAAGTCGATGGCAGCCTTGATCCAACGCTTCGACTCGTCGAGACCCTGGGCGATGACCTCTTCGGTCACCTTGGGGGCGCCTTGCTCGTAGAGCTCGTGGCTCGCTTCGGTGCCGCCAGCCTCGACCATCATGATCGCAACGTCGCCGTTGTCGAGCGCGCGCCCAGCCACCACGAGCTCGAAGGTCGATTCGTCACCCTGTTCGAAGGTCGGGTGGGCAATCCACTCGCCGTTGTGATGGGCGAGCCGCACGGCGCCGATGGGGCCGTCGAACGGGATCCCCGAGACGGTGAGCGCAGCGCTCGCACCGTTGATCGACGCGATGTCGTGCGGGTTCTCGAGGTCGACGCCCAGAATGGTCGCGACGACCTGGACTTCGTTGCGGAACCCTTCGGGAAAGCTCGGGCGCAACGGACGGTCGGTCAGGCGGCAGGTCAGAATCGCCTGTTCGCCCGGCCGTCCTTCACGCCGGAAGAAGCTGCCCGGGATCTTGCCGGCCGCATACATGCGTTCTTCGACTTCGACCGTCAACGGGAAGAAATCGATGCCGTCACGGGGCTTGCTCGTGCAGACCGTCGACAGCAGCTGTGTCTCGCCAACTTTGACGACGACGGCGCCGTCGGCAAGTGCGGCGAGTCTGCCGGTTTCGATCGACATGATCAGACCGTCGGCGTTGATGGGACCTGAAACGCGAATGGCGCTCATCGTGAACGCATCCTCCTTCATCGAGCAGTCGCTCGACTGGTTGGGCAGGAGGCGACGGTTCCCAGTGGTCAGCGCGTCGGCGATCGGCGGGCCCAAGGCAAGGTGCGGGCCAGTGGTCGACGCGGTGGCAACCGGTAACCCCCGGCGCTCCTGCGGTGATTCGGTTGTGGGATCGTTTCCGTCTCGGACCCGACGCGGAGCCAGTCATCGGCGGGCGCCGACGACCGAGCCCGAACGCGAAACGAGGAGCGGATTCTGCCGCTCCTCGGTGCGCTATCGGCGGATGCCCAGTTTGGCGATGATCGTTCGATACCGCTCGACGTCGTTGGCGATGAGGTAATCGAGCAACCGTCGCCGCTTGCCGACCAGCATCAGCAACCCTCGCCGACTGTGATGGTCCTTCTTGTGGACCTTCAGATGTTCGGTGAGGTGCGCGATGCGTTCCGACAGGATCGCAATCTGAACTTCGGCCGAGCCAGTGTCGGAGTCGTGCCGGCGGTGCTCGGCGATCGTTGCGGCCTTATCGGGCATGGCAGGAGAACTGGTCTTTCGATCGGAGATACGAACCATGACGCGCCGAAACGTTTCGGCACGAGCGCCCAGAGTAGCAGTCGGTGGTCGACACGTCGGATCCGACTCGGCGAAACTCAGCCCGAGGCGAGGATCCGGCGAACCGTGGCGACGTCGGCATGCATCTGTTCCACCAGGTCGTCCACACGTTCGAACCGTTGCTGGTCGCGCACCTTGTCCCGAAATCGCACCCGAACGGCCTGGCCGTAGAGATCCCCCGCGTAATCGAGCACGAAGACCTCGAGGAGGAGCAGGCCGTGGTCGGCATAGAACGTCGGCCGCCGTCCCAGGCTGATCGCAGCCGGCCGCTCGACGCCATCGACGCCGGTCAAGGTCCCCCCATACACCCCATCAGCGGGGAGACAGATCTGGTCGGGCACCGCGACGTTCGCCGTCGGAAAACCGAGTTCGCGTCCTCGTTGATCGCCGGCCTCGACCGTCCCTCGCACCTCGTGGTCGCGTCCAAGGACTTCGGCGGCGGGCGCAACGGCCCCAGCTGCGAGGAGCTCGCGCACCCGGGTCGAGCTGAACGGAGGCTCGCCCGGACGCTCGTTCACGAGACCGAGCCCGATGACCTCGAAGCCCAGGTCGGCACCCATGCCTTCGAGCAGCGCGACGTTGCCCCCGCGCCGATAACCGAAATGGAAATCCGCGCCGACCACGACCACTTCTGACCGCAAATTGTCGACGAGCACCTCGTGGACGAACTCGGGCGCGGTCTCTTTGGCTCGCGCCTCGTCGAAACCGATCACGACGCACGCGTCGACCAGTCCCGTCGCGGCGAGGAGCTCGAGCTTCTGGTCGAGCGTCGTGAGCAGACGTGGCGCCGACTCCGGCCGCACGACTTCGGCCGGATGGCGATCGAACGTCAACACCACCGAGGCAAGCCCGCGCGCGGCGGCCAGGTCGCGGACCAAACGCAGCACCGCCCGGTGCCCTCGGTGCACGCCATCGTACGCACCGATCGTCACCACGGCGCGAGTTCCCAGCGCGCCCGGCGGGACGAGATCGCGAAACACTTTCATCGAATGCTCTCCGCTTCGCGGCGGGCACGTCGTGCGCGCGTCATCGGGGCAGCACCACCGCGGGTTTGACCCCCGCGCCACGACGTTCGTACACCGCGATCAGTCGCGACGCATGCGCAACCGCGAATGGGCCTGCTCCGGCGCCGGCCGCGAGGAACTCCGCGGCGGCGAACGTGTTGCCATTGCCAACCTTCGCCGCGACCTCATCGGTGACGTCGACCCGTTCGAGCGCGCGCATCGCGGCCAAGGGACTCAACACGCTGTCCAGGCTAGAAGTCTCGATCGAGTCGAGCGAATGTGCGTCGGCCAAGGTGAACGACCCCACACACGTCCGGCGCAGCAACCGCAAGTGGGCGCCTCCCCCGAGGGCCGTCCCGAGGTCGGCGGCCAACGTGCGGATATAGGTTCCGCTCGAGCAGTCGACGCTGATGTCGGCCTCGTCTGGCGGCCCGGATCGCACGCCCATGACGTCGAAACGGTCGATGCGAACCGCTCGCGGTGGACGCTCGACTTCCACACCCTCCCGCGCGAGTTGGTGCAAGCGCTTGCCGTCGATCTTGATCGCGCTCACCATCGGCGGAATCTGCTCGATGTCGCCGAGGAACCCATTCGCAGCTGCCTGCACCGTTGCGACGTCGAGCGCAGCCATCGGGAATGTCGCCGTCACGACACCGGCGGCATCGAGCGTGTCGGTCGTCGAGCCGAAGGTCACCGTGCCGTCGTAACCCTTCGTCGTTTCCTGGAGAAATCGCAGCAGCCGGGTCGCGGATCCGATTCCGACCAGCAACACGCCGGTCGCATCGGGGTCGAGCGTTCCCGCATGGCCCACGCTGCGCTGCCCGAACACCTTGCGCAGGCGCGCCACGACATCGTGACTCGTCATTCCTGCCGGTTTGTCGACAACGACAAGGCCGTGCGTTTCGGGGCCGCGTGCACGGCGTGGCTGGTTCACGGCGACTCCGGTCAGCGGCGCGAACCACGGCCCGAACGACGACCCACGGCATCGACGAAGAGCAACAACACCACGGCACCAACGAACGCCAGCGCGATCGATCGCAAGCCGAAATCGCCGAGGCCTTCGCCGAGCGCCCAACTCGACAGACCACCACCGATGAACGCGCCCACCACACCGACCGCGATCGTCCCGAGGCAGCCGACTCGGTCCCCTGGCGCACGACGACGGTTGTACCCGGACGCACCACGGGCGAGCGCGCCCGCTACGAAACCGACCACCAACCAACCGAAGAGGTTCACAGTCGTCAGGCTAAGCCGTCATGCCCATCTGGTTCCCGACGCTGGCCCGGAGCATCGGGGCCAAGACCTCGGGTCCGTTCCCCCTCGGCGACCGCCACGCCTCAGACCAGTGCCGCTCGAATTGCCTCCGCCACGGCCGCAGCCGGCCCCGACGCCGTGAAGCCCGCGGCAAACCGATGTCCGCCACCACCCATCGATTGGGCGATCGCACACACGTCGACGTCGCCGAGGCTCCGCAGGCTCACCCGAACCGAACCGTCACCGTCTTCCTTCAGCACCGCAGTGACCTCGGCCTCGCGAGTACGCCGCACGATGTCGATCAGCCCTTCGACCTCGTCGAGGGTCACGCCATGACGGACCAAATCGTCTTGGGTCACGACCGTCCACACGAAGCGCTGCTCCGCGACCAGCACGGCACGCTGCAACACCTCGGCGAGCAACTGCAAGTAGGCGAATCGGTGCTCCTCGAACAGCGTTCGGGACAGCGACGAAATCGGGACATCGAACTCGATCAACTCGCGAGCCAGATCGAACACCGCCGGCGTCGTCGACTCGTACTGGAACCGGCCCGTGTCACACACCAGCGCGGCATACAGACACACCGCCGCGTCTTGGTCGAGCGCGAAACCAAGCACTCGTACGAGCTCGCGGACCACAACCCCGGATGCCGCGGCAGTTGCATCGACCACATTGATCGAACCGAACAGATCATTGCTGATGTGGTGGTCGATCACGATCAACGAACGCGCAGCACGCGCCGAAGCCTCGAGATCGCCCAGACGCCGCAGACTTCCGCAGTCGAACGTCACCATCACATCGGGTTCGGCAGGGAACTGCGACGGCGGCACCAACAACTCGAGCCCTGGCAACTCGCGATAATGCGGCGCCGTTTGAAACGGCTCCGAAAACGACGCGACCGACGCGATCCCATGGTGCCGCAACACATGGTGCATCGCCAACATCGAACCCAGCGCGTCACCATCGGGGTTCACATGACAGGCCAACGCGACCTGCACCGACCCCCGAATCGTGCGCGCCGCGTCGGCGTACGCCGTCGCCAGACTCACGCTTCGTCCTCGAGCGAATCGTCCCGGCGCCCATCGCCGCGCAACAGCGCATCGATCCGACCGCCCGCCGCAATCGCCGGATCGACCTTGAACGTCAACTCCGGAACCTGCTTCACCCGCACCGACCGACCGAGCACACCCCGCAACCGTGGGCCAGCCTTGTCCAACGCGAGTTGCGCCTCAGCATCACCGTTGTGCGACGTGAACCACACCGTCGCATACGACAAATCGTTCGTCACATCGACACCGGTCAACGTCACCAGATCGAGGCGAGGATCGTCGAGACGTTCGAGCTCCAACGCCAACACCTCGAGCATCACCTCGTCGAGCCGCGCCGTTCGCGGATACCGATGCGTTGCATTTCCCCGCGAGCTCCGGCGAGCCATCAGTCCTCCTCCATCCACGTGACCGTCGACTCGAGTAACTCGACCGCGTCCGCCACCGCAACGAACCGCTCGATCTCGGCAATCACCGACTCCAAGTGTGCTTGGCCACCCGACACCACGGCCACTCCAACCGCCGACCGCTGCCACGCGTCCAGATGGTCGACCTCGGCAACCGACACCTTGAACCGATGCCGCAACCCATCGACGATCGGCCGAATCGCCGCCCGCTTCGCCTTCAACGACCGACTCTCGGGAACCCGCAACTCGAAACGCACCGCCGCCGCTCGCATGGTCACGACATCCCCGCTCGGCTTCCGACGCCCCCGGCGCTGCGCGCGAACAGTCTCGCCTCGCGCCCGGAGGGCACCATCGACATCCCCGCTCGGCTTCCGACGCCCCCGGCGCTGCGCGCGAACAGTCTCGCCTCGCGCCCGGAGGGCACCATCGACATCCCCGCTCGGCTTCCGAC
>SXIR01000215.1 GCA_005772765.1 Actinomycetota bacterium | reverse complement strand
CCGGCCGACGTCAGGACGACGTCGAACTCGTCCTTCTCCTCAGCGCCACCGCCGTCACCGGCGCCGGGCGCGGCGGCAACCGCGGCAATCGCCACGGGCGCTGCGGCAGTCACGTCGAACTCGTCTTCGAACGCCTTCTTGAACTCGGCAAGTTCGAGGACGGTCATGCTCTTGAAGACCTCGAGCAGGTCTTGGGTGCTCATGGTGGCCATGGTTGTGTCTCCTGTTGATTGCTGCGATTGCGATGGAACGGATAGGTACGAAAGGGTGCTGCGCTACTCGGCCGCAGGGGCTTCGTCCGCCGGGGCTTCGTCGGTGGAGGCTTCGTCCGCCGGGGCTTCGTCGGTGGAGGCCTCAGCCGCCGGGGCTTCGTCCGCGGGCGCTGCTTCGGCGGCTGCCTCGGCGACCGGCGCAGCGGCAGGTGCCGGAGCACCGGGAGCGCCACCCTTTTCGATGAGGGCTTGGACCAGGCCGACGGTGTCGCGCAACAACGCGGCGAGCAGCCCGGCAGTCTGGCTCAGCGGCGCCTCGAACAAGCCAGCGATCTGGCTGAGCATGACCTCGCGGCTCGGCAGATCGGCGAGCGCATCGAGCTCGGCCGGAGCGATGGAGCGGTCGCCCAACAGGCCGCCCTTGACGACGAGGTTCTGGTTCGTCTTGGCGAACTCGCGCAGCGCCTTGGCCGCAGCGGCAGCATCGCCGTTGATGAACGCGATCGCCACGGGACCGGTGAGCAGACCGGCGAGCTGGTCGCCCATGCCGACCTCGTTGGCCGCGCGCTGCACCAGCGTGTTCTTGTAGACCTTGTACTCGGTTAGGGCGGGGCGCAACGCAGCCCGCAGATCGGCGATCTCGGTGACGGTCAGCCCGCGGTACTCGGTCAGCACGGCAGCTTCGGCGTCGGTGAGCTTCGTCTTGATCTCGTCGATCACCGCCGCCTTCTTGGCAACCTGGGGCGTGGTCGGATCGGCTTTCAGCGCCATGGTTTGCGCTCCTTGTGGGTACAGATGCGGGAGTCGTCCGGTCGTAGCCACGACCGCTCGGACGTTGGGTGACGTCAATGCGAAAGTCGAAAAACGATGAGGGCGCCTCCGAAGACCGGGGCGCCCGTGGCCACGCGCTCGCCTCGGCAAGCAGCGTCACTCGGTTTCACCTCGTCCGGCGGTCGAATCCGGTGGAACTCGACCATTACCTGCGTACAGACCGGAGGTCTTCGGCGTTGCAGTTGTGAGCCACACCCTACCGACTCGGCCCGGGTGTTCCCAAACCGAACGGTCTCGCCGGCGCGGCGTCGGTGAGCGAAACAGGCGACCTGGTCGTCATCACGACATCAGTCGGTGTCGACGATGTCGACCACGGCCAGGCCGAGTATGCCGCCCAAACGGGCATTGCGGGCATTGCGGAACGAAACGAAGAAGTGTTCGGCGCCTTCGGCGAGCAGGTCGGACCGAATCGTGACGCGGGCATACCCCCTGGTCGACCCGGCCGGGATCGTCAAGGTGCCCGTCGCCGGCACGAAGTCGGTGGCGGCGCTCGCCGAATCGGCGATCGTCACGAAGTCCACGTAGACCCGTCGGCCGCTCGGCACAGACAACTCGATCGGCACCCGAACCACCACGTTGGCGCTGTCACTTTCGACGACACTGGCGCGTTGGGGAATCAGCGCAGGGCGGCGATCGTCGTCGACGATCCACGCCTCGATGCGCGGACCGAACCCGCCGATGACCGCATTCTTCGGGTTCGAGAACTCGATGATGATCGAATCCTCCAACGCTTCGTCGAGCACGTCGCCCTTGACCGTGATCGGGAGGAAGCCGCCCGTTGCACCCGGCGGTATGACCAACGTGCCGCTCGCCGCCACGTAGTCGGCGGGCGCCTTGGCCCGGCCGTCGATCGTGCGCCAGTCGACCCGCACTGCTTGGGTGCCCAATGACCGCAACGCGACCGGCACCTGCATCAGCTTCGTTCCTGTGTCTCCCTCGGAGATCGCGCCCGGCAGCGGGATCAGCTCCGGCATCGGACAACCCGGCGCGCCCGGCACACAGAACGCGACCACCGAACTCGGCGTGTATGCAGCGAAGTCACCCGGACTCGAACCGCCACTCGAACGCGCCCCGATACCGGCCCCGGTGATGACCGTTCCATCGACCACCGCCGCTCCCGTTGCAACGCCACTGAAGGTCTCTTGCGCGGGAACCACATGGTCGGCAACCAACTCGCCCGTGGCCGTGTCGAAGAAACGAAGGTGCGGCGTGATGACACTGCCGACGATCATCACGCCCGGCACCGCGCTGGTCGGTGCGTAGCTCGCATCACCCGACAGTCCGGACGCGCCGACGTTCTGCCAGAGAATCGATCCCGTGTCGAGATCGAGGGCGTGCACCGTCGGGCGTTGCGGGTTGATGACATCCTCGCCCGGCGCGGTCGAGAACAACACGCGCCCCGCAGCTTGGTCGACCGCGGCGGTCGCGATGACGCCACCGATCGCTCCGCCGGGAACGACATTGCGCTCCCAATACGGCAAGGCGCGCGGGCTCGCGTCGTTCCACGCGACTCCGGTTCGTTCGTTGATGCCATCGCGATCGATGACGTAGTAGGTGCCGTCCTTCCCGCCGATTCCGACAACCTCGGTCGGAGATCCGTCGACGTCGATCGTGAAGAGGTTCGGAACCGCGCCGAACGCGAGATCGTCGTTGTCGACTTCACGCGGGCGCCATCGCCAGGCCGGCGTGCCGTCGAGGTGCAAGGCCACGAGCGCTTCGTCGTAGGGCGGCATCGGCGGAGGCGGAACCGGGGTCGCGGGGTTGTTGTCGGTGTCGCAGTTGCTCGTGCCGAAGTACAACATGGCGCGTCCCGTGTCGAGCGCGGGCGACGACCAAATGTTGCCGCAGCCGTAGCGATTCCGCGGATGCTGACAGCCATCGCGGGTCGCGAAGAAGTCGGCAGGAAGACCGAGTTCGGTCGCACTGTGATACCCGTCGAAACGCCGGATCTCGTCGCCGGCGCCGTGTTCGTCGGCGGGTGTCGGTCGGCACACCTCGCCGGATTCGGGATCCCAGAACCAACGCAACGTTCCGACCTCGGCGTCGACGGCGTAGAAGCCACCTTTGCCCGTCGCGACATCGTTGATGTCCATCCCGAAGTACACGACGCCTTCGTGCACGATCGGCGTGGATTCGATTTGGTTGCGCTCACCAGCAAACGAACACAAACCGGGGAACTGTCCCGTGACCGCGTCGCGGCATCCGGTCCCAGCGGCAAATCGCCACACCTCTGCGCCAGTTGCCGCGTCGAGCGCGTACAGGTGCTCACCCGCACCGAAGAACACCAGTCGTCGTCCGCCGACATCGGCGACAGTGGGCGAGGCCGCGCCAGGAAACGACGCACCCGGCTGGTCTTCCCACTCGAACGACCACAACAGCGTGCCACGCTCGAAATCGAGCGCGTAGAGGTGGTAGTCCCAGGACACGGCGAAGACCACTTGGCGGTCTTCACCGAAACGCGTCACGGTCGCGACCGACGGCGACGCCGTCACGACCGCGTTCGTGTCGAAGCGCCACTTCTCGATGAGCGTTGGTGCCGTCTCCGGCGTCAACCACTCCTCGTCGGGGTTGAAGAACCGTCGTTCGGGTCCACCCGCGTGAGTCGGCCACGCCAACGGCAGTGGTCGATCGGGCTGGAGATTCCCGGCGAAGATCGACACGCCGTCGGGGAAGGCCACCCCCTGCTTGACCAACTGGGGCGGGCGCGGGTCACCGTTGGCATCGAACCGTATGCGCCAAACCTTGCCGTTCGGTCCCGGACCAACATTCGGCAGCGTGCCGCGCAGATCGAGATCGGCGTAGTAGATCGTCCCGTCGCCGCCGACCGCCAGGCCTTGGGGGTGCCCGGTTGGAATCGGCGGGAGTTCCTCGGTCGGCGCCAAGATCAGCCGCACCAGCCTGCCACCGGTGGTGTATTCGCCGATCCGTCCGGTCAACACACTCGCCACGTACAGGTTGCCGTTCGGCGCGAACGCCATCCCGGAGAACGTGAGCATCCCATCGGACGGCGCAATGATCTGTGTGCGGGTCACCGAGGTCGCAACCGGCGCACCGGTCGAATCGGTCGCGCCGCAACCCCCTTCGGGAGTTGGCGCAGTCGGGAACGGGGGCGAGAACTTGTCGACCCGCAATCCAGCCGATTGCGCGACGTAGACGTTGCCGGCCGCGTCGACTCGAACCGAACCCGCGGTGCCCAAGTTGGTGGCGATCTTGCAGAAGTTCGTCGAGCGTTCGTTCGTGTTCGGATAGGCACCCGGTGGTCCGGGAAACGTGTCGTAGGGCCCGAACCACTGGATCAACTGCCCGTTCGCGGTGCCGAATCCTTGGAAGCCGACCTCAGCAGTGAACAAGGTGCCGTCGGGCGCGAACGCACAGCCGTGCGGTTCGGCGCCTGCCGTGAAATAACTCGCGGTCAGTTTTCCGACCTGGGTGCCAGCGGCGTCGAACACACCCCAGCCTGCGGGCGGATTCGGCTGGCCGGAATCTTCTCCGGCGATGAAACCCCCATCGACCCCCGGGCGTTCGCAGATCTGCCCGTTGAGGTCGCGCCCACCCTGTGAGGCGCGATTGACGAGGATGTCCTCGACCAATGCGCCGGTACCGATCGAATCGACGTCGATGCGTCGCAGCCGATTGCCCTCGGTGACGTAGAGCATCTCGTTCGTCTCGTGCCCCACGATTGCGGCGGAGCCGTCCGTCGCACCGGAGGCTTCCTCGCTGCCAGCACCGGAACTGGCAGCACCTGAACTGCCAGCACCCGAACTGGCAGCACCCGGGCCGGTCACCGATGGAGCGATTGCCAGCAGCGCCGACGCAATTGGAACAGTCCAGAACCTGCGCATATCGCGCGATTCAACTCGGCGACGCCGTCCGATTGCAACCGCGACCTGGCCGAACAATGATCTTCCGGCGCCCTGCGCCCGCGCCGCTAGCGCGTGGGCATGACGCCGGAAGCAGCAGAAACCAACGACGAATCAGTCGGCCGCGACCCGAACACCCGGGCCCATGGTCGAACTCAGCGAGACGCCCTTGATGTAGCGGCCCTTCGCCGCGGCCGGCTTGGCCCGAACGATCTCGTCGAGGACCGCCGTGAAGTTCGCCATCAGGTCCTCGTCGCTGAAGCTGGCCTTGCCGATGCGCACGTGCACGTTCCCGTGCCGGTCTGTGCGGTACTCGACCTTGCCACCCTTGAACTCGCTGACCGCCCGGCCGACATCGGTCGTCACGGTGCCCGTCTTCGGGTTCGGCATCAGACCCCGAGGACCGAGGACTCGTCCCAACCGTCCGACCTGACCCATCAGATCAGGGGTCGCGATCGCCAAGTCGAAGTCGAGGAAGTTCTCGTCCTGGATGCGCTTCACCAGATCGTCGGCACCGACAACATCGGCACCCGCCTCACGAGCTTCGTTCGCGGCGTCGCCCGCGGCGAACACCGCAATGCGCACTGTCTTGCCCGAACCCGACGGCAGCGCAACGGTGCCGCGCAACATCTGGTCGGCTTTGCGAGGGTCGACGCCGAGGCGAAACGCCACATCGACACTCTCATCGAACTTGCGCTTGGCGTGTTGCTTCACGAGCGCAATCGCCTCGCCGGGCGGGTACGTTTCGGCTCGGTCGATCGCCTTCAGCGCATCGGCATGCAGCTTGCCGTACTTGGCCATGATCCCTGCTTTCCGCCCCGACAAGGGGCTTGCGGTCCCTCACACTCCCAGCGTCCCGCGGCGAGGTCCTCCGTGGGTGGGTGCTGCTCCAAACGGGTCAGACGACGTCGATTCCCATCGATCGCGCCGTTCCCGAAATCTGCGCCATCGCACCGTCGAGGTCGATGGCGTTCAGGTCGTTCATCTTCAACTCGGCGATCTCACGAACTTGATCGGCCGTAATCGAACCCGCCTTCTCTTTCTTCGGGTTCTGGCTGCCCTTGTCGAGCCCCGCAGCCTTCAAGATCAGGCGCGGCGCCGGCGGCGTCTTCGTCACGAACGTAAAGCTTCGGTCCTCGTAGACCGTGATCTCAGCCGGCACGACCATGCCGCGCTGCGGCTCGGTCTGCGCGTTGTACGCCTTG
>SXIR01000214.1 GCA_005772765.1 Actinomycetota bacterium | reverse complement strand
GGCACCTCCGCGTTGGTCCTGAACACGACGTTCGGCTCGGGCTCGTTCCTGCGCGACGCAGGACTTGTCCGCACACTCGCCCGCACCATGGTCGACATCGGGACCGCGAACGGCGTGCGCACCGTTGCGCGGCTCACCGCAATGGAGACCGTGCTGGGGCGCACCGCAGGTAACGCGCTCGAAGTCGTCGAGGCCGTCGAGTGTTTGCGGGGCGGCGGTCCCGATGACCTGCGCAATGTCGTGCTCACCCTCGCTCGCGACATGCTGACCTTGGTGGGCAGCGCCGTCGACCCCGAACCCGTGCTCGCGTCCGGCGAGGCGCACGCCGTGTGGGAAACGATGGTCGCGGCCCAAGGCGGCGACCCCAGCGCGCAACTCCCCGTGGCGCAGCACGTCACCGAGGTCGCAGCGACGGGCTCGGGCGTGATCGATCGGCTCGACGGTCGAGCGGTCGGCATCGCTGCGTGGCGACTCGGCGCCGGACGGGCTCGCAAAGAAGACCCGGTGAGCGCGGGGGCTGGTGTCGTCTGCCGGGTCAAGCCGGGCGACGAGGTCCGCGCCGGAGACGTCGTGCTCGAGCTGCACACCGACGAGCCGGCACGCGTCGAGCCCGCCCGTCAAGCCCTCGCCGACGCCATCACGATCGCCGACACCATCACGACCGCCGACTCGGGCAACACCAGCTCGCTCCCGCCGCTCATCGCCGACCTCATCACGTGATCGCTACGCGCGGGCTCCCCGGGCCACGTGACTGCGGCGCTCGCCCGATCCGGACAGCACTGGAATCTCGGTAGGGTTCGCCTCGATGAGATTCGCCCCGGAGGTCCGTGAGCGGTTCGAGCGCGATGGCTTCGTGGTGTTCCCCGATCTGGTTCCGGCGCACCGATGTCGGGCCCTTCGAGCCCATGTCCACGACCTCGTGGGGCGCGTCGACCCCGAAGAACACCGCAGCGTGTTCACGACCAACGAGCAGACCCGCACCTCCGACGAGTACTTCCTCGCCTCCGGCGATCGGATTGCGTACTTCTGGGAGGACGAAGCGCTTGACGCTGATGGCAACCTGATCGCGCCCAAGCACCAGGCGATCAACAAACTCGGTCATGCGATGCACGACCTCGACCCAGTCTTCGACGAGTTCTCGCGAGCCCCCGAGGTCGCCGCGATCGCTTCCCAACTCGGGATGCGCCAACCGCGGATGCTTCAGTCGATGTACATCTTCAAAGCGCCAGGGATCGGCGGGGAGGTCGTGCTGCACCAAGACGCAACGTTCTTGCGCACCGATCCACCGTCGGTGATCGGCCTGTGGTTCGCCCTCGAGGACGCCGATCGCACCAACGGGTGTCTCTGGGCGGTCCCCGGCGGCCACCAAGCAGGTGTCCATCGATTCTTTCGGCGCAGCGCGGACGGCGGTACCGAGTTCATCGGCGACGACACTCCGTTGCCGCGCACCGGCGAGATCCCGCTCGAAGTCACCCAAGGCACGGTGATCGCGCTCCACGGCTGCCTGCCGCACCGCAGCGACGCGAACCGATCCGACCGATCGCGGGAGGCATACACGCTGCATCTGATCGAGGCCGATCTGCCGTACGCACCCGACAACTGGTTGCAGCGCCCGACCCTCCGACTCCGCGGTTTCTGAACCGGACCGTCGCCCCGCGGCATTCGGGTACCGCTGCGGAATTCTCCCGATTCAGGTCCAACGGGAGAGGGCGGCGGGCAGCTCGCGGAGGTTCGTGATCGCCGCACACCGAGGGTGATCGTCGGGTCGTTCGGCTCGCTCCATCGCCCAGGTGATCTCGTACGGGACGTGGACGGCGTAGGAGCCAAGGGCCAGCGCGGGGAGTACGTCGGACTTCACCGAGTTGCCGATCATGCACACCGACTCGGGAGCGACGCCCACCCGCTCGAACACCCGTCGGTACGTGGCCTCATCTTTTTCCGACACGACCTCGACCAACTCGAAGTGTTCTGCCAGTCCAGAGCGCGCGGCCTTACTCTCCTGGTGGATCAAGTCGCCCTTGGTGATCACGATCATGCGGTGAGATCCGCCGAGCGATTCGATCGTCTCGACCACTCCATCGAGGACCTCGACCGGTTGGGCAAGAATCTCCTTGCCGAGTCGAAGTACCTCAGCCAGCGTCGCACCCGGAACGCGATGCTCGGTGATCTCGAGCGCGGTTTCGATGAGCGAGAGCATGAAGCCCTTCGCGCCGTATCCGTAAAGGTCCACGTTGCGGCGTTCGGTTGCGAGCAGTCGTTCGCCGAGGTGATCCGCTTCCGCGAACGGTGCCAACAACTCGCAGAATCGATCTTCGGTGAAGCGAAAGTAGCTCTCGTTGTGCCACAACGTGTCGTCGGCGTCGAACGCGAGCAGCGAAATCGTCATCGAGTGCGCAGGTTACCGACGGGTCGCCCGGTACCGTATCTGGGCACGATGACCAGTTCCGCAGATGCCCAACCGCTCGACGCGGCGCAGATTCGGTCGCTCCCGAAGGTGCTGCTGCACGACCACCTCGATGGCGGCCTGCGCCCCACGACCGTGATCGAACTCGCCGACGAGATCGGCCATGCGCTGCCGTCGGCCGAGCCGGGTGCGCTCGCCGACTGGTTCCACCGCGGCGCCAACCGGCGTGATCTGACGCTGTATCTCGAATGTTTCGCGCACACCGCTGGCGTCATGCAAACGACCTCCGGCTTACACCGCGTCGCACGTGAATGCGCCGAAGACCTCGCGGCCGATGGCGTCGTCTACGCCGAAGTGCGCTTTGCACCTGAACTGCACACCGAACGTGGCCTGAGCATGGACGAAGTCGTCGAGACCGTCCTCGACGGCTTCCGAGTCGGCAGTGCAGGCACCCCCCTCACCGTCGGGACCCTCGTCACTGCGATGCGAACGGCCGCGATGTCACGCCAAATCGCGGAGCTTGCGGTGCGACACCGAGACCAAGGTGTTGTCGGATTCGACATCGCCGGTCGCGAGAAGGGCTTCCCGCCCACGTTGCATCTCGACGCGTTCCACTACTGCCAACGCGAGAACTTCCACATCACGATTCACGCCGGCGAGGCCTTCGGACTTCCGAGCATTTGGGAGGCGATCCAGTATTGCGGTGCCGAGCGCCTCGGACACGGCATTCGCATCGTCGACGACATCACCGTCGAGCCCAACGGGTCGGCAACGCTCGGACGCCTCGCACAGTGGGTGCGCGATCGACGGATCCCCCTCGAAGTGTGTCCGACCTCGAACGTGCACACCGGCGTATTCGATTCGGTGGGTGAACACTCGATCGACCTGTTACGCCAACTTCGCTTTCGCGTCACGCTCAACACCGACAACCGCCTCATGAGCAACGTGTCGATGTCTTCGGAGATGCAGGCGCTCGTCAGTGCGTTCGGTTACGGCGCGGCGGAGTTGCAGTGGCTCACGATCAACGCGATGAAGAGTGCGTTCTGGCCCTTCGAGGGTCGACTCGACCTCATCGAACGCGTCATCAAACCTGGCTACGCGCCCTACCTCTGACCGCGCCACTTCGATCCGGTGCGGGTGTTCACGGCGCCTTGGGGTGCCAGACCGTTTTCAGTTCCATCGTCGCAAGGACTGCCTGCGCGTGTTGCGCGGTTGCGCTCTCCCACACGGGTTCGCCTCCAACCGAGCGGACCACACGCTTGATGTCTGCGGCGGCGAGCCGTTCACACTCGGCGGCGATCGACGGGGCGAGGCCGGTGACATCGATCGCGTCGACGTCACCGTGGGCGGCGAGAACCGGCGCCAACTCGGCGGGATCACCGGTGAGGATGTTGACCACACCATTCGGAACGTCGCTGGTCGCGAGGCATTCGGCGAACGCGACCGCAACGAGTGCGGCCGAGCCGGGCGCGACGACGACGCTCGTATTGCCGGCCGCCAAGGCGGGCGCGAGGAGCGACACGAGGCCGAGCAGTGCCGGCCGTTCGGGTGCGACAATCGCGACCACGCCGGTGGGCTCCGGCACCGTGAAGTTGAAGTAAGGACCGGCGACGGGATTGGCCGAGCCGCCCACCACCGCGATCTTGTCAGCCCAGCCGGCGTAGTACACGAGGCGGTCGATCGCTGTCGCGACTTCACCGTCCGAATCGACGTTCCCCAGCGCCGCCAGTTCCGCGACGAACTGCGCGCCGCGGCCCTCGATGATCTCAGCGACCCGGTAGAGAATCTGACCGCGGTTGTATGCCGTTGCTCCGGCCCACCCATGCACCGCACTCCGCGCCGCCTTCACCGCGTCCCGAGCGTCTTTGCGCGACGCCGAGGCCGCCCACGCTCGCGGCGAACCGTCGGCCCCCACGACGGGATACGAGCGGCCGCTCTCGGAGCGAGGGAACGCGCCTGCGATGTAGAGCTTGTGGGTCTTGCGAACGGCGAGACGCTCATCGGGCGAGCCGTTTGCGTGGGTCGGGTCGTCCATCACCGCACCTCGAGGTAGGGGAGCAGGCCGGCCGCGCCGCCTTCACGACCGAAGCCGGACTCCTGATACCCGCCAAACGGCGAGCCAGGATCGAAACGGTTGAACGTGTTGGCCCACACCACGCCAGCGCGGAGACGGTCGGCCATCCAGAGCACCTTGCTCGCCTTCTCACTCCAGACCCCCGCGGACAACCCGTAGGGCGTGTTGTTCGCTTTCGTCAGGGCTTCTTCGGGAGTGCGGAAGGTGAGCACCGACAGCACCGGGCCGAAGATCTCCTCGCGTGCGATGCGATGTGATGGGGCGACCCCGGTGAACACCGTGGGTGCGAACCAGTTTCCGACCGACGGCAACGTGCAGGCGGGCTGGAACGGAACCGCCCCTTCGGCAACACCGACGTCGTAGAGCTCGCGGATCTTTTCGAGCTGACGTCGCGAGTTGATTGCACCAAGGTCGGTGTTCTTGTCGAGCGGATCACCGACCCGCAAGGTAGCGAGGCGATCTCGAAGCTTCGCCTCAACGAGCGGAGCCACCGACTCCTGCACCAACAGACGCGACCCCGCACAACAGACGTGGCCTTGGTTGAAGAAGATCGCGTGCACGATGCCCTCGACCGCTTGGTCCAGTGCCGCGTCCTCGAACACGATGTTGGCCGCCTTCCCGCCGAGTTCGAGCGTGAGACGTTTGCCGGTTCCTGCGATGGTCTCAGCAATGTTTCGACCGACCGCAGTGCTGCCGGTGAACGCGATCTTGTCGACATCAGGATGCGCGACGAGCGCCGCGCCGGTCTGTCCTGCGCCGGTGACGATGTTGACGACACCGGGCGGGAGTTCGGCGGCTTCGACGACCTCGGCGAAGAGCAACGCAGTGAGAGGGGTCGTTTCGGCCGGTTTCAACACGACTGTGTTCCCGGCCGCGAGCGCGGGCGCAATCTTCCACGCCAGCATCAAGAGCGGAAAGTTCCAGGGGATGACCTGCGCACACACGCCAACGGGTGCCACCGTCCGCCCAGGAGCGACGTACTCGAGCTTGTCGGCCCAACCGGCGTAGTAGAAGAAATGCGCCGCCGCCAACGGGATGTCGACGTCGCGGCTTTCCTTGATCGGCTTGCCCCCATCGAGTGTCTCGAGCACCGCGAACTCGCGAGCGCGCTCTTGAAGTAGTCGAGCGATACGAAACAAGAACTTCCCTCGAGTCGCGCCCGAACGCGCAGCCCAGGCCGCCTGCGCGCGACGC
>SXIR01000213.1 GCA_005772765.1 Actinomycetota bacterium | reverse complement strand
GGGACGAAGTGAGCGCCTGATGCAGATCCCCGTACTCGAGGATCTTCCGATCGAGCGGGGAACGCGCGTGCTGTTGCGCGCCGACTTCAATGTTCCGCTCGACGCGAACGGCACGATCACCGACGACCTGCGCATCACGGCCGCGCTCCCGACCATCAACTGGCTGCGCGAGCAGCACTGTTCGATCGTCGTGGGTTCGCATCTCGGGCGACCGAAGGCCGATGACCCGGCTGGCAACGCGCAGTATTCGCTTGCGCCCGTCGCTCGGCGGCTGTCGGAGCTGCTCGGCACGACGGTGGAACTCTCGCCCGAGGTCGCCGGGTTCGAGTCGCTCGCCCGCGCCCAGTCGTTGGCGTCCGGGGAAGTGTTGTTGCTCGAGAATCTTCGCTTCGACGCGGGCGAGACGAAGAACGACGCGGCGTTCGCGACGAATCTCAGCCAACTCGGCGACGTCTACGTGAACGACGCGTTCGGCGCAGCCCACCGTGCGCACGCGTCGGTGGTGGGTCCGCCTGCGGCGATGCCCAGCGCGGCCGGTCGGTTGCTGGCTCGCGAAGTCGAGGTACTCGGCACCCTGCTCGAATCGCCGCGTCACCCGTTCATCGCCATCCTCGGCGGCGCAAAAGTCAGCGACAAGCTGGCAGTGATCGACGCGCTGCTCCAACGTTGCGACCAGATCCTCATTGGCGGAGCGATGGCGTTCACGTTCCACGTCGCTCAGGGGCTTGCGGTGGGGGACAGCCTCGTCGAGCCCGACTTCGTCGAGCGCTGCGCGTCGCTGCTCGAAACCGGACGCATCGTGGTTCCCACCGACCTGGTCATCGCCGAGGCGATGCGAGCGGATGCATCGTCTCGCCATTGCGGTGCCGGACGCGTTCCGCCCGGTTGGAAGGGACTCGACATCGGCCCCGAAACTGCCGGGACCTATAGCGAGATCGTCCTCGACGCGGCAACGGTGTTGTGGAACGGGCCGATGGGTGTCTTCGAGATGGCGCCCTTCGCCATGGGAACGAAGACGGTGGCTGAAGCCGTCGCAGACTGCCGGGGTTTCACCGTCATCGGTGGTGGCGACAGCGCCGCGGCGGTGCGTCAGTTCGGTGTGGCCGATCGAATCGACCATGTCAGCACCGGCGGAGGAGCATCGTTGGAGTTCATCGAACACGGGGACCTGCCGGGTCTCGCAGCACTCAGAAAGGCCCAGCACGCATGAGCGCGACCCGAAAGCCGATGATCGCCGGCAACTGGAAAATGCATCACACGCATCTCGAAGCGATCCAGGTGGTCCAAAAGCTCAGCTACCGACTCGACGGCGACGACTACGAGGCCGTCGAGGTCGTGGTGTGCCCGGCGTTCACGGCGTTGCGCAGCGTGCAGACCACGATCGACTCGGACCGCATCCCGATCGCGCTGGGCGCCCAGAACGTCTACC
Source organism: Actinomycetota bacterium (assembly GCA_005772765.1). GTDB lineage: Bacteria > Actinomycetota > Acidimicrobiia > IMCC26256 > PALSA-610 > SXJQ01. The sequence goes on along the minus strand of SXIR01000213.1, from coordinate 7,309 downwards.
CCGAACCGCAAGGAGCGTTCACTGGCGAGGTAAGCCCTGGAATGCTCGCCAAGCTCAACGTCAGTTACGTGATCGTCGGTCATTCGGAACGGCGCGAGATCCTCGGCGACACCGACGACCTCGTGGCCCGCAAGCTGCGAGCGGTGCTCGGTGCGGGCATGCGGCCGATCGTGTGCTGCGGCGAGACGCTCGACGAACGCGAGAGCGGTGCAGCAGAGGAGAAGGTCGCGGGCCAGATCCGTGCGGCGTATCACGGGCTGAAGGCCGCCGACGCGGAGCAGACCGTTGTGGCCTACGAGCCCATCTGGGCGATCGGGACCGGGCGAAACGCCACGCCCGACGACGCCAACACGATGTGCGGTCTGGTGCGAGCGACACTGCGCGAGATCGTCGGTTCCGTCGCCGAGGGCATCCGGGTGCTCTATGGAGGCAGTGTCAAGCCGGGCAACATCGCCGAGTTGATGGCCGAACCCGAGGTCGACGGAGGCCTGGTCGGCGGAGCGAGTCTCGATCCCGACGATTTTGCCCGCATCGTGCAATACCGCCGATCCAAGTAACGGAGCCAACGCAGCGCGCAGTTCCGTTACGGATTTCGTTCACCAACCCCGCCTACGATGCTCGAAAGACCCGGTCCGTGCCGCGATGTGCGACACATTGATGGTTAACATCCGCCTCGCTCGACGCCGGTGGTGGCTCGAGGCAGTGCAAAGGAGTCGGCTCTCGTGTTCAACGCAATCGTCATGTTCTTACATGTCGTTGTGTCGCTGGTCTTGATCCTGTTCGTGCTGTTGCACGCGGGGCGAGGCGGCGGTTTGAGCGACATGTTCGGCGGCGTCGGCGGCAGTTCAGCCGGGTCCACCGTCGTCGAGAAGAACCTCGACCGTCTCACCGTGATGGCGGCGTTGGTCTTCTTGTTTACGACGATGCTGTTGTCGATGAGGCTGAGCTGACGGCTTCGCACCGCATGGTTCGGCGCATTCGACCATCCGGTCGGCGGCGCTTGCAGGGGGGTTCCGAACTTGAGACCGGGAGGGCTCGAATCTTGATCAGACAACGAAAGCGCTCATTGCGTCTCGTTGCCGGTGCACTGACGCTCGCACTTGTTGCGGCGGCGTGCGGTGGCGACGACGACGATCCGAAGGAAGGCGATGGCGACACGACGACCACCGCCGCTGCCGAAGTGCCCGAGGGAGGCGAACTCGTCATCGGGGCCGAACAGCAGCCCGACTGCATGGCGTGGATCTTGTCGTGCGCCGGCTCCTCGTGGGGTTACTGGTCGGCCAACGTCCACACCATGCCGCGAGTGTTCGACACGGTGAAGGAAGGCGATGCCTGGGTTGCCAAGGCCAGCGCGCTCGTCACCGCCGAACCGGAACTCGACCTCAGTGATCCGGCCAAGCCGGTCGTGACCTACTCGATCAACCCGGACGCAGTCTGGAACGACGAAACGCCGGTCAGCTGCGACGACTTCGAGTTCACGTGGCGCGCCGTCGCCGAGGGTGACGACGTCTACGACCCGACCGGATACACCGACATCGAGTCGGTCGACTGCCCGGACCCGCAGACCGCGGTCGTGACCTTCTCGAAGGTCTATTCGGGTTGGAAGCAACTCTTCGGCGGTGGTTACGGCATTCACCCGGCCCACTTGCTCGACGGCAAGGACATGGAAGCCGAAATGGCCTCCGGCTACTCGTTCTCGGCCGGCCCGTGGGTCATCGAGAGCTGGGAGAAGGACGTCGAGTGGACGCTTGTCCCCAACGAGAACTACTGGGGTGAAGACACGGCCAAGCTCGACAAGGTCATCTTCCGCCTCCAGGCCGACACCTCGGCGCAGTTCACGGCGTTCAAGGCCGGTGAGGTTTCGGTGATCTACCCGCAGCCGCAGATCGACGCGGTCGAGCAGATCGAAGCCGGTATCGAGGGAGCCAAGAGCGAGTACTCCGCCAACACCGGCAACCTCGAAGCGCTGTGGATCAACAACGCGGCCTTCCCGTTCGAAGACGTTGCGGTCCGGCAGGCGTTTGCCTACTCGATCAACCGCGACGCGATCGTCGAAGCGTTGTTCGGTCCGCTCGGTGTCGAGCGTCCGATGCACACCCTGAACCCGCCGATCCTGAGCGAGTTCGCCGACACCGAAGCCTGGGCTGGTTACACCCAGGATCTCGACACGGTGAACGAACTCATGGAAGGTGCAGGTTGGGCACGTAACGACGACGGCTTCTGGGAGAAGGACGGCAAGCAGGCCGACGTCGAGATCAAATCGACGCTCGGCAACCGCCGTCGTGAGGTCACGGTGACCGAACTCATCAGCCAGCTCGGCGAGTCCGGCTTCAACGTGACGTTCAACCCGCAAGACGCAGGCGCATTGTTCGGCGAGCAGGGACCGGCCGGTGACTTCCAGGTCGCGCTCTACGCGCAGGTCTTGACCTTCATCACGACCGGTCAGTGCAACTTGTTCTGCGCGAAGAACATCCCGAGCGAGGCCAACGACAACGCAGGCCAGAACTGGACCCGCACCGACATCCCCGAACTCGACGAAGCGCTCGAAGCCCTCGACGCGACGCTCGACGAAGAGGAGCAGGCACGACTCGGGAAGCAGGCCGACGCGATCCAAGCCGAGAACATGATCTCGCTGCCGCTCGACCCGCTGCCGAACATCCTCCTGTGGAGCGACACGGTGGTCGGCCCGGTGTCGGACAACCCGGTGCTCGGACCGTTCGCCAACCTGAGCCAGTGGGGACTCGCGGCCTGAGCCGCACCTCCTGACGATTTCCTTTCGGGGCCCGGCGATCTCGCCGGGCCCCGCTAGGAACTGCGTCGGGTGCGACCTGATGCTTGCCTTCTTCATTCGCCGAACGCTGTATTCGATCCCGGTGCTGCTCGTCGGGTCGTTCCTCGTGTTCGCCATGGTCAGCGCGACCTTTGATCCGACCGACGATTTGCGAGGGCCGCGCGGCGGTAACGTCGACGCCGCCGAGATCGAGCGAGTGATTCAAGCCGAGCGGGAACGTACGGGAACGGATCGACCGCTCGTCGAGCAGTACGCCTCGTGGATCGGAGGTGCCGTCCGCCTCGACTTCGGCGACAGTTGGGAAACCCGCGACACGGTCGGTTCGCGGCTGTGGCGGGCCTTTGGCAACACGCTGCAGCTGATCGGGTGGGGGATTCTCATCTCGGCCGTGCTGTCGGTCGCGATCGGTGTGTATTCGGCGGTGCGGCAGTACACGATCAGTGACTATCTCCTGACGGGTCTGTCGTACATCGGCATTGCCATGCCGCCGTTCTGGTTCGCCCTGCTGGCGAGCCAGTTCATGATTTTCACGTTGCCGAATCTGCTCGGCACCGACAAGTTCTTGTTCATCTCCGGGTTGCACTCACCCGGCAAGTCGGGAATCTTCAACCTCGACTACCTCCAGCATCTGGTGCTGCCGGTCGCGACCTTGACCGTGCAGATCATCGCGAGTTGGAGTCGCTTCCAGCGCGCGTCGATGCTCGAAGTGCTCTCGTCCGACTATGTGCGCACGGCCCGAGCCAAGGGCGTTCCACGCCGCCAGGTGTTGTATCGACACGCGCTGCGCAATGCGCTGATTCCGCTGGTGACCGTGATGGCGATCGACATCGGGTTGCTCTTCGGCGGTCTGATCATCACCGAACAGATCTTCTCGATCCCGGGTATGGGGCGATTGTTCATCGGCAGCCTGCTCGACGGCGACAATCCGGTCGTCGCGGCGTACGTCTTGTTGACCGCGGTCTTCATCGTGATCTTCAACCTGATCGCCGACTTCATGTACTCAGTGCTCGATCCGCGGATCCGGCTCTCATGACGGCCGTCATCGAAGATCCGATCGTGACCTCAGCGAAACCGCGGTCGCAGTGGCTGCTGTTCCGACGGCGATTCGTGCGGCACATCGCCGCGATGATCGGGCTGGGCACGCTGACCTTGCTGGTGGTGGTGTGCTTCGCCGCTGACCTCTGGGTGTTCTACGACCCGAAACTGACGAGCATTCTCGAGGCTGGTGAAGGCCCCTCGATGGCGCATTGGTTCGGGACCGACGACAACGGCCGCGACTACCTGACGCGCATCGCGTACGCCGGCCAACTGAGTTTGCGCATCGGTTTTGCGGTTGCGTTCATCTCGACCTTCGTTGGCGCATCGCTTGGCTCGATTGCGGGTTGGTTCGGCGGCTGGGTCGACGAGTTGATCACGCGAGTGGTGGATCTGTTTCTCATCGTCCCGGCGATCGTGTTCTTGGCGGTCATCGGGCGCAAGATCTCCGAGGCCGAAGCGTTTCTTTGGTGGGATCTCGGCGACGAGTTCCTCTTCTACACGATCGATCGCGACACGCCGATCATCTTCGCGCTGGCGATGTTCGGCTGGATGCAGGTCGCTCGGGTCACACGCGCGCAAGTGCTGTCACTGAAGGAAAAGGAATTCGTCGAGGCCGCCCGCGCCGCTGGTGCATCGAGCACACGCATCATCGTCCGCCACATTCTGCCGAACTGTGTCGGTGTCCTGATGGTCAACCTGACGTTGTCGATCGCCGGTGCAATCGTTGCGGAGTCGACGCTGTCGTTCCTTGGCCTCGGCGTGCAAGAGCCCCAAACGTCGTGGGGCAAGATGATCGCCGACGCGAAGGGCTTCATTGGCACCGAAAAGGTGTTCATGCTCTACTTCCCAGGGTTGATGTTGTTGTTGGTCGTCTTGTCGGTCAACTTCATCGGCGACGGACTGCGCGATGCCTTTGATCCGCGCAGCAAGCAGGAGTGACCGTGGAACCGCTGCTCGAGGTGCGCAATCTGACGGTTCGGTTTCCAACCGACGACGGCCTGCTCACCGCCGTCGATGACCTGTCGTTCGAGTTGTTTCCCGGCGAGACGTTGGGGATCGTCGGGGAGTCCGGATCGGGAAAGAGCGTCACCTCGATGGCGATTCTCGGTCTGCTGCCCAAGTACGCACGCATCCAAGGCTCGATTCGCTTCCGCGGCGAGGAGCTGGTCGGCCGGGTCGACCAGGAGATGCGGAACCTTCGAGGTCGCCATATCGCGATGATCTTCCAGGATGCCCTCGCATCACTGAACCCGGTGCACCGAGTGGGTGCGCAGATCACTGAAGCAATCGCGGTGCACGCGCCCGAGCTCAGCGACACCGCGGTGCGTACTCGCGGCCTCGAACTGTTGAACCTCGTCGGCATCCCGAATCCGGTCGATCGATACGACCAGTACCCCCACGAGTACTCGGGCGGAATGCGACAGCGGGCCATGATTGCGATGTCGATCGCGAACGAACCCGAGGTGCTGATCGCAGACGAACCGACAACGGCGCTCGATGTGACGATCCAAGCGCAGGTGATGGAGGTCATCGCTCGTATTCAGCAGCGAACCAACAGCTCGATGATGCTCATCACCCACGATCTCGGCGTCGTTGCGGGTGCAGCCGATCGGATCTTGGTGATGTACGCCGGCCGTCAGGTCGAAACCGGGTTGGTCGACGAAGTGTTCTACCGACCCGCGCACCCATATACGCGGGGTCTGCTGGCGTCGTTGCCTCGGCTCGATCGGCGCCGCGAGGGGCAGCGCCTCGAACGGATTGCTGGTCAGCCGCCGTCGCTGCTGCACCTCCCGGCCGGATGCGCGTTCACGCCACGGTGCCGGTATGCCGACGCATCAGGGATGTGCGGGAATCGCCGTCCGGAACTCCACGAGGTGAGTGCGACGCATTCGTCGTCGTGCCATTTCGCAGATTCACTCGACAGTCGGGCGGACGCGTCGTGAGCGCAGTCGTCGGCGCCGACGAGTCGGCCGCGACGCAACGCGGTGCCGACCCGATTTTGCAGGTCGAGAACCTGACCAAGGAGTTTCCAGTTCGGGCCGGCGTCTTCCAACGCCAGGTTGCGAGCGTGAAGGCCGTGTCCGGGGTCAGTTTCTCGGTGGGCCGCGGGCAAACGCTGGGGATCGTCGGGGAGTCTGGATGCGGTAAGTCGACGACCGGACGCATGTTGTTGCGACTCATCGAACCGACATCAGGTTCGATTCAGTTCGATGGCATCGATGTCGTCGCCCAGCATGGCCGGGCGTTGCGTGCGTTGCGGCGTCGGATCCAAATCGTCTTCCAGGACCCGTATGCGTCGCTGAACCCCCGGATGACGATCGCGTCGATCATCGGCGAACCGATGCGTATCCACGGCACCTACCGCAGCGGCGGCGGTGAAGCCAAGGTCAAAGAACTGATCGAACGCGTTGGGTTGAACCCCGAACACGCCAATCGGTATCCGCACGAGTTCTCGGGCGGGCAACGTCAACGTATTGGCATCGCTCGAGCCCTCTCCCTCGATCCGGAGCTCCTGGTGCTCGACGAGCCAGTGAGCGCGCTCGACGTGTCGATCCAGGCCGGTGTCGTGAACCTGCTCGAAGATCTCCAAGACGAACTCGGACTGGCGTACCTGTTCATCGCGCACGACTTGTCGGTGGTGCGTCACATCTGCGACGACGTTGCCGTGATGTATCTCGGTAAGATCGTCGAGCTCGGTTCGGCCGACGAGGTCTACGACCAACCCACACACCCGTACACCAAGGCGCTCCTGTCCGCCGTGCCGATTCCTGACCCGCGCCTCGAACGCGGCCGCGATCGCATCGTGCTCGAAGGCGATCCACCGAGCCCCCTCGCTCCGCCGAGCGGGTGCCGGTTCCGAACTCGCTGTTGGAAAGCCGACGATCGCTGTGCGTCGGAGGAACCGCCGCTCGAACTCCGCGCGTCGGGTCAACGCTCGGCGTGTCATCACGCCGAGGGCTGATTACACCTCGATCGGCGCGCATACCTCGAGTTCCATGCCGTCGACGTCGCGAAAGAACAGCGACCACGTGTCGCCGCCAAGCGATTGGATCTCGCCGATGTCGGCACCCAAGGCGACAAGACGTTCGCGTGTTGCTTCGAGTTCGGCGAGACTCGTGACCGCAATGCCGAAGTGATCGATCGCGCCGCGTCTCCCGATGCGGCGTCGGTCGCCCAGAATCGAGGCCTCGTCGACTTCGAATACGTTCAACGCCGCGCCGCCGCCGAGGTCGAGGATGTACATCCTCGGGTGGTCGCCCTCAGCTTCCATCCGGAATGTGACCACGGCACCGAAGGCACGCTGGTACCAATCGGCGAACCGGTCGAGGTCGGGGGTGAGCGTGGCAATGTGATTGAAACCCGTGGTGTGGGGCACGCCCTGAGCGTACGTGTTTCGGGTCCAGCGACCTCGCCGCCCTTTGCTAAGTTCACGATCCCACGTCGGAGTGGCGGAATAGGCAGACGCGCTAGGTTGAGGGC
>SXIR01000212.1 GCA_005772765.1 Actinomycetota bacterium | reverse complement strand
TTTCCGTGGCTCGTGCGCGAGTTCCAACGCATTGTCGGTGACGAAGCTCGCAAGCAGTGCCGCCAGATCCTCGGTGGCGACCCCGAGTATGTCGTTGCGTGCATCGGCGGCGGATCGAACGCGATGGGGACGTTCGCCGGTTTCGTCGATCACACCGACGCCGCGCTCATCGGTGTCGAGGCCGCAGGTCTCGGGCTCGAGAGCGGCAAGCACGGCGCCGCGGTCAACCGCGGTGTTCCGGGCGTTGTCCACGGCATGCGTTCGCTGTTCCTCCAAGACGAAGTCGGTCAGGTCATCGAAGCGCATTCGATCAGCGCTGGGCTCGATTACCCCGGCATTGGGCCTGAGCACGCGGCGCTGGCGGCCACGGGACGTGCGCGCTACGAGTGGGCGACCGACGAGGAAGCGTTGTCGGGCTTTCAACTCCTGGCTGCGACCGAAGGCATCGTCCCGGCCCTCGAACCGGCGCACGCCATCGGGTGGCTCGAACGCGAGGCCGGTCGATCGATTCCGACCGGATCGACGGTGCTCGTCACGCTGTCCGGTCGGGGCGACAAGGACGCCGCGCAGGTCGCCGAGCGACTCGGAGAGCTCTGATGACGCTCGAAGCGCACCTGCGCGCCGCTCGCGACGCGGGACGCAAGTTGTTGGTCCCGTATGTCACGGGCGGACTCGGCAAGGATTGGCTCGATGTCGTGCGGGCGTGTGCTGATGCAGGTGCCGACGCGATCGAGATCGGCATTCCGTTCTCGGATCCGGTCATGGACGGCGTCACCATCCAAGAGGCGAGCCAACGCGCGCTCGACCTGGGTGCGACACCTGCATCGGTGATCAGCGACGCCGCGCGTCTCGACATCGACACGCCGGTGGCGGTGATGACCTACTACAACCTCGTCGCGCACATGGGCCACGAACGTTTCGCGAGCGCGCTCGCAGGATCGGGCATTGCCGGTGCGATCCTTCCCGACCTGCCGCTCGACGAACTCCAAGGTGGCGGGTGGGACGCCGCCGCCGCCGACCATGGGGTCGAGACCATCTTGCTTGCATCGCCGACGACCACCGACGATCGACTCGCCGACATCTGTGCGGCCGCGCACGGCTTCGTCTACGCCGTCTCGCTGCTGGGCGTCACGGGCGAACGAGTCGGCCTCGCCGACACGGCGGCGGTCATGGGCCGACGCCTCAAGGCCGTCACCGACAAACCCGTGTTGCTCGGGGTCGGGATCTCCACCGCCGAACAGGCCGTCGAGGCTGCGGGTCACGCCGACGGGGTCGTGGTCGGTTCTGCGCTCGTCCGGCGCCTGCTGCAAAGCGGCGGCCCCGAAGAGGCGCACAAGTTCGTCACGGAACTACGAACCGCGCTCGATCAGTCCGTCTGATCCGCCGAACACCATCTGGCGCCCATCGCCGCGACGATTTGTCTGTTCCGACCGTTTCTCGGCTGTGGTCGGTGTTCGCGCCGCGGTACTGCGCAGCCCGCAGCGCTCGGACGAGCTTCGATTCTGCTTGAGTCGGCCTCCGAGTGCGCCGATACCACGGCCGGGAGACGGGTGGGCAACCACCCGGGATGCGGGCCATCGGTCCGCGCGGCGGGCAGGAGGCCCTGATGGAAAAAGGCACCATGATCGGCCTTGGGATGGCATTCGTCGGCGTTTTCGTCGGTGCCATCATGAAGGGTGCCGACATCGTGATGCTCTTCACGAACATCCCCGCGATCCTGATCGTCATGATCGGATCGATGGGAGCGACCTTCATCGGGGCGCCGTTCGCAGAAGGTGCCGCAATCGGTAAGTACATCGGCAAAGCCGTCAAGGGCAACCCGGAGAACCCGCCGAAGGAAACGGTCGTCACGATCGTGCACCTGACGAACCGCGCTCGGACCGAGGGTCTTCTTGCGCTCGAAGAAGAAGCCAAGAGCATCGAGGACCCGTTCTTGAAGAAGGGGATCCAACTCGCAGTCGACGGCACCGACCCCGACGCGTTGCGCAAGACCCTGCGCGCCGAAGTCGCTGCCTTGAAGGAGCGCCACAAAGCCGGTCAGGCCTTCCTCACCAACGCAGGGGTGTTCGCGCCCACGTTCGGCATCATCGGAGCCGTGTTCGGCCTCATGGCCACCATGGCCCACCTCGACGATCCCGCCGCGATCGGTCACGGTATCTCCGCCGCCTTCGTTGCAACCTTCTGGGGCGTGTTCTTGGCGAACGCGCTCTACCTCCCCATGGCGAACAAGCTGAAGCGCATGACGGGCGAGGAAGTGGAACACATGGAACTCGTGATCGAGGGCGTCATGGCGATGCAAGCCGGGACCAGCCCTCGGGTGGTCGAGGAGATCTTGATGTCTCGGGTCCCGCCTGCCGAACGCGATCAGGCCGAAGCCGCGTAGCGCACGCTGACGGAAGGAAGCCCCGATGTCCGGCGGCGGTCACGACGACGAACCCCATGAAGAACACGAAGAGCACGTCAACCACGAGGCTTGGGTTATTCCCTACGCCGACTTGCTGACGCTGCTGATGGCGATGTTCATCGCGTTGTACGCCATGGGCTCGGTCGACAAAGACAAGTTCAAAGAGTTGTCGTTGGGTTTCAACGAAGCACTCGGTGGCCCGAAACTCAGCTCGGGGGTGTTCGCACCGCAAGAGGGAGCGGCCCTCGTCCCTGGAACGGGCAGTTCGGCCAATGGCAATCTCGATGCCGAGGGTGGCCAGGTCGGCCCCGGCGGCGAGCCGGACGCGAACACGATCGCGAGCTTGCTGCGGGCGCAGACGAACATCCAGACGTTCAAAGCGGCCGAGCGAGAAAACCTCGAAGGAGTCAAAGATCGTCTCGAAGGCGCCGCCGAGGCGCAAGGCATCGACGACAAACTCGAGTTCGAACTCCGCGACGATGGCTTGCACGTCACGATCGTGACCGATCAGGTCTTGTTCGCGAGCGGGAGCGCCGAGATCCAACCCGGCGGCGAGGGACTGCTCGAGGTCGTCGCGCAATCGCTCCTCGATGTCGACAATCCGATCTTGATCGGTGGACACACCGACAACGTTCCGATCAGCACCGAGCAGTTTCCGTCGAACTGGGAGCTGTCCGGAGGTCGCGCGAGTTCGGTGTTGCGGTTCCTCTCCGAAAACGGACTCGCCGAAGCCGACCTGCAAGCGACCGGTTACGCCGACACCCGTCCGATCGAATCGAATGCGACGCCTGACGGCCGAGCCAAGAACCGGCGCGTCGAGATCGTGATCCAGAGTCGGGTCATCGGCGCGTTGCTCGACGCCAACGGTCTCGATGACGATCCGCCGGCCGGTGACCCTGGAACGTCGAGTGGCGGGTCTGGCGACGGCAAGATCGTGAGCATCGAGGACATCGTCGGCGACCTCGCCGCCGACGCGTAACCGTGCGTAACCGTTAGCCGTTCGAGAGCTCGGCCAAGACCTCGCCGAGTGCACTCTCGTACGGTCGCAACCCGCGGAGGGCGTAGTCGGCGAGGCGCACGCTCGTGAGCACGCTGTTGGCCGGACGCCGGGCCGCACGCGGAGGATCGAGGTCGACGGTTCGGATCGGTTCGACCCGCCCGGGATCGTCGCCGCACTGGCGCAGGATCTCGCCGACGAACTCGTACCAGGACACCGACCCTTGGTTCGCCGCGTGGATCACGCCCGATGCGGCGGCGGTCGCCAAATCGATGAGCAGACCGGACAGATCGGCCGCACTGGTCGGTGAGCCGACCTGGTCGTGGACGAAACGCAGCGGGGAGGTGCTGCTGCGAGCCGCCAGCACGGTCTTGACCATGTTGGCTCCATGGCGTCCGAATGTCCATGCGGTCCGGACCACCAGGCCGTCCGGGCCGAGCTTGAGCACTTCGAGTTCTCCGGCTCGTTTCGACGCGCCGTACACCGATTGCGGGTTGGGCAGGTCGTGTTCGGTATAGGGCCCGACCTTGGTGCCGTCGAACACGTAGTCGGTCGAGACGTGGACGAGCCGGGCCCCTACCGATCGGGCGCCGGCGGCAAGGTGACGCGGTCCGGTCGCGTTCACCGCGAACGCAAGATCGGGATCGGCTTCGCAGCGATCGACGGCCGTGAATGCAGCGCAGTTCACGATCAAATCCGGCCTGTGGGTGTCGAGCACATCCCGCACCGCGACGTCGTCGGTGATGTCGAGCGAGTGATGATCGAGGGCGTCGACCTCGTGCGCGGCGCGGCGCGCCGACTCGACCACCTCGCGCCCGAGCATGCCGGAGGCACCGGTGACCAGGATTCGCACCGATGGATTCTGCCACGGACCACATCGGCGAGCGGTTCTCGCGTCGGGAGGCCTCTCAGCGCTTGAGCGGTTCCCACCACCAACGGTTGTCGCGATACCAGGCCACCGTCTGTTCGAGCGCCTCGTCGAGGGTGCGTTGCCGGGTCCAGCCGAGCGCGGTGACCTTCGTGATATCGACCGAATAGCGACGATCGTGGCCGAGCCGGTCGGGGACGTACTCGACAAACGATTCATCGCGTCCGACCAACTCGAGCAGCTTGTCGACCAGGGTGCGGTTCGGAGTCTCATTGCCTGCCCCGATGTTGTAGATCTCGCCAGCGACGCCGCGCCGCAACACGAGATCGACCCCTGCGCAATGGTCGTCGACGTGGATCCAGTCGCGTTCGTTCAGCCCGTCGCCGTAGAGCGGTACCGGACGCCCGTCGAGGAGGTTCGTCGTGAAGAGCGGGATCGCCTTTTCGGGGTACTGGAACGCGCCGAAGTTGTTGGTGCAACGCGTGACGACGACATCGAGCCCGTGTGTGTGGTGGTACGAGAGCGCGATCAGGTCACTGCCCGCTTTGCTTGCGCTGTACGGAGAACGAGGCTCGAGGGGATCGGCTTCCTTCGACGATCCGACTGCTACCGACCCGTAGACCTCGTCGGTGCCGACATGGAGGACCCGGCGCACGTCACATCGGCGCGCCGTGTCCATCACAATGGACGTGCCGAAGCAGTTGGTGTGGATGAAGTCGTCTGCACCCGCGATCGAACGGTCGACGTGGCTCTCGGCGGCGAAATGCACGACGAGATCGCAGCCACGCATTGCGGCTTCGAGCGCGCCAGGATCGCAGATGTTGGCGTGTACGAAGGAGTAGCGCGGGCTGTCGTCGACATCGCGCAACGTCGACAGGTTGCCGGCATAGGTGAGCGCGTCGTAGACGACGATGGTGTCGTCGCTGTTGGCCAGGAGCCAACGGTCGTAGTGCGATCCGATGAAGCCGGCGCCGCCGGTCACGAGAACTCGCACCGCGGATCAGGTCCGGAGCGACGCGTGCGCGCGCCATTGATCGGTGATCTCGGATCGCCGTGGGTTCGATCGATCGCGATTCGACAAGATGGGATCGCGGACGCCCCAGTCGGCCCCGATCTCGGGGTCATCCCAGGCCACGCCCAGTTCGTCGGACGGGTTGTAATAGCCGTCGACCAGATACGTGATCGTCATGTCGGTGAGGCTCGCGAACCCGTGGGCCACACCCGGCGGGATGTACACGCCGCCGTGGTCGTGCGTTCCGTCGGCGCGTCGTCCGAGGTCGAAACACTCGGTGGCGCCATCGGTTGGTGATCCGACCCGTAGATCGTGCAGCACCACCCGAGCCGTTCCGAAGGGTACGTACCAGTAGTCGGCCTGGTGGAGGTGATAGTGCAAGCCGACGAGACAACCCGCAACTCGATCGCCGCGGTTGGCCTGGATCATCTCGCGCCCGCCCGGGACCCATTCGCGCCGGTAGGTCTCGACGAAGAAGCCGCGTTCGTCGCCGTGAACTGCCGGCGCAACGTGCAGGACGCCGGAGATGGACTGGCTCGGGGTGATCGTCGCCATGGAATCCGTTACTCGACTTCGACGCGGGAGTGGTCGCCGAGCATGAGTCGGCTGGCCTTCGGACGACGGTCGGAACGAATCACCTCGGTGTCGCGACCCAACAGCGAATCCTGGAGTCGGTGGACGCCCTCGATCCGACAGCGTTCGAGCACAACAGAGTGTTCGATCTCGGCGTCGATGATGGTGCAGTCGGCCGCAATCGAGGTGAACGGTCCGACGTAGGTGTCGACGATGCGGGTGTTGCGTCCGATGATCGCCGGACCTCGAACCGTGCTGTTCACGAGTTCGGCGCCCTCTTCGATGACCACGCGACCGTCGACCCGACTGGTGCCGTCGACCTTGCCGTCGTTGCGGGGTTGCAGCGTCTCGAGTACGACCCGGTTGCACTCCAGCAACGGGTCCTTCTTGCCGGTGTCGATCCACCAGCCTTGGAGCACCTCGTGCATGACGCGGTAGTCATGGTCGAGCAGCCATTGGATGGCGTCGGTGATCTCGAGTTCGCCGCGGGCGCTGGGAGTGATCGCGCGAACCGCATCGTGGATCGACTTGTCGAAGATGTAGATGCCGACGAGCGCGAGATCGCTCGGTGGATCCGCGGGCTTCTCGATGAGTCGCAAGACTTCGCCGTACTCGTCGACCTCGGCGACACCGAACTGGCGGGGGTCGTCGACCTGGGCCAGCAAGATCTGTGCGGCCGCAGGCGGGCGATCTTCTCCAAATGCGAGCGGTGCGCTGCGTTCGAGGTCGAACTTGCGGACGAACCCGGCGAGGTCTTGCTGCAGCATGTTGTCGCCGAGATACATCACGAAATCGTCGTCACCGAGGAACTCGTGGGCGATGAGCACGCAGTGCGCGAGACCGAGTGGCGCGTCCTGGGGGATGTAGGTGACGTTGACGCCGAATTGCCAGCCGTCACCGATGGCGTTCACGAACTCATCGCGGTTCTCGCCGACGACGAGACCGACTTCGGTGATTCCGGCGTCGGCCATGGCCTCGATGCCATAGAACACGATGGGCTTGTTGGCGATCGGCACGAGTTGTTTGGCGCCGGTATGGGTGATCGGACGGAGTCGCGTGCCCGCGCCGCCAGCCAGGATGAGCCCCTTCATGATGTCCGCAGTCTGACAGGTGACGGGAGCGACCGAGAAATGCGGCGTCCCGGGTCGAGGTCGAAGCGCGTCGGATCCATCGGGTCTCATCGACGGATCTCGCTCGATTCGTACCTGGAAGGGGTGTTGGCCTGGTCACCGGGACCGATCGCGTCGTTCGCGTGGTGTGGCCCGACCGCCAACCGCTCACGTACCGTGGAGCCCGTGACAGATTGGCCCAAGAGCGACAACTGCGACCTCTGCGAGGCCGCGCGCATCACGGAGTGGTTCCACGAGGACGAGATCTGCTGGATCGCCGAGTGCGAGATCTGCTCGACCCCGATGGTGGTGTGGCGACACCACGGCGTGACCCCGCCTGACGAGCACATGGATCACATGCTGGGCAAGCTCACGATGGTGGTCGAATCACACTTCGAGTTCGAGCACTACGTCGACGATCACATGCGCAACATCCCGGACCACTACCACGCGCACGCTCGGCCGCGCGGCGGCTTCTTCGGACACGGATTGCGCCGGAAATCGACCGGGTAGCCGTGCTTGTTCGCTGGTGTCGGCGACCAACGGTGCGTCAGGGCGCCGACTTGATGCAGTCCAGCAACTCGTACTGTCGACCCAGTAGCTGCTTGTCGTCGGCCCGCAACCACTTGCGCAGCACGGTGGCGTAGACCGATCGGAAGTCGACGTAGGTCTTGAGGTTGCCCCAGTGCTCCAGCGCGCTGTCGCGCACGTTGGGTTGCGTTCCGTACAAGCCGCCACGGACCAGGTCGCCGATCAGGAACACGTTGGTCGACGTGCCGTGGTCGGTGCCGTCGTCGTTGTTCTGCTCGGGTCGACGTCCGAACTCCGTGAACGTCATGACCAGGGTTTGGCGGCGCCACTTCGACTGGAGGTTGCTGAAGAAGCGGTGGAGGCCGAGGTCGAGGCTCTGCATGAGGTCGGCGTGGTCGCCGTTCTCGCCGCCTTGACCAGAGTGCGTGTCGAACCCGCCGATGCGGCATGTGATGACTCGGATACCGAGGTTCACGTTGATCAGCCGCGCCGCGAGCGTCATCTGGCGAGAGAAGTAGTCGTAGTTCCCGGGAATCTCGTTCGCGTACGCAGGCTGAATGCGGCCGGTGATGCCGACGAGCATCTTGCCGGTCGCGGCAACCTCGTCGCCCCAGGCACCCAACTCGGTGCTGGCGTTGGCATACGACGAAAGGCCGTTCAGCAGCCGGACCTCGTGGGCGTCGTCGCGTTCGACGCCGAACGCGCCGCCGATCCACAACGGAAGCCCAGCAGCCTGGTTCTTCTTGCCGACGTGGTGGAGTGGCACCGACTGATCGAGCACGACCTGATACAGCGACTCGCGCGCGGAGTTCGATAGACCATCGGCCCATCGGCCCATCCAGCCGGTCGGATACGACAGGGTCGAGCCACCCCAGCCCTGCATCCAGTACGCCATCGACGAGAAGTGGCTGAAGTCGGGCGGGTTGTAGCCGACACCACGAACAACCGCGACCTTGCCCGCGTCGTACCGCGCTTTCAACTTCGTGAGCTTCGGGTGCAGGCCGACGCCAGGCTTGAGTTCGAGTGCTGCGTTCTCCGGAATCGCGATCGTCGGGCGCTTGTCGTAGTACGCGCCCTGGCCGGTCGGACACACGGTGTTCAAGACGTCGTTTCCGCCGTCGAGTTCGACGAGGATCACGATCGGGTCGTGCGCGCCGAGGCTCGGGGCAGCGAACGCCTCGAGGTGCGACAACATGGGGCTCATCGCCAAGCCGCCGCCCGCGACGCCGCTCGCCTGCAGGAATCGACGGCGAGAGAGACCGAGGTCGTTACCCGGGATCGAGAGACGGCGACGCTCCGGCGTGACGCTCGTCATGCGTTGTGTGGTTTGTGCGTTGGTCATCGCAGCTTCCCCTCTCACGCCATCATGAAGTCGGGAGACAACGTGATCATCTGCGTCATGTAGTAGTAGGCGAGGTGGTTCCATTCGCCCTGCGTCTGCTGTTGCTTCTTCGTCCACGCGATGAGCTGCGCGCGGGTGTTGTCTGTCGGGAAGTGCACTCGGAACGTTTCGAGCGCGTTGTCGACCGCCTGGGCATACTTCGAGTTGCTCGGGCCGAGCAGCACGTCGAGCACCTCGGCTTCGAGGAACTGCGCTTCGTGCAACGTCCAGCGGTAGTCCCAGATCCAGTTCGCCCGGGCCCAATACTGGGTGGTGCCAAGCCAGTAACCGTTGTTCTTCCAGCCTGCGACGTTGGGCGGCTGGAAGAGATCCATGCCCATCTCTTCGATGCCCCAATAGTTGAAGTGCGGGGCGTCGCCGCCGGGGTCGGTCATCGGCAACCCCGTCGCCTTCATGATCGACACGACCCATTCGATCGGGTTGCGGACGAGGCCGACTCGGGCCCACGAGTTGTAGAACTCGGGCCGGAGGAACATCGCACGGAGGAGCGGCTTGATCTCGAGGTCGTTGCGGATGAACTCCTGTGCGAGCTCACTGATCATCTCGTCGGTGGGCGTCGAACCGGCGAACCACTTCCAAAGCTTCTTGGTCAGGAATCGCGCTGCCGTCCGGCGCTTCGTCGTGTCTTCGTCGAGGATGTAGTCGATGATCCCGGGGCCGTCCCAGTTGCGGGTGACGCCCATGAACTTCTTGTTCCCGGTGTCATGTGCCCAGGCCTTGAACTCGTAGACGTGCGGATGCACGTCGTCGTTGATGTTGTGGCCGGTCCACGCTCGTGCGGCCGAGATGATGTCGGACTGCGTGTACTGGTTCACGCCCAGTGTGAACAGCTCCATGAGCTCGCGGGCGAAGTTCTCGTTTGGTGAGTCCTTGTGGTTGTAGGCCCCGTCGAGGTAGATGAGCATCGCGGGCTGGAGCGACACATCGTGAACGAGCTCGCGGAAGTTGCCCATGCCCTTGGTGCGGAAGAGGTTGTTCTGGTCCCACATGAGCCGCATGTCGCCGATCTTGTCGTTCTCAGTGGCGAAATGACTGTGCCAAAACAGCGTCAGCTTCTCTTGGAGCGGCTTGACATCGGTGGCCATGCGGTCGAGCCACCAGCCCTTGAGCTGGTACTCCTTCTCCCAGTCCCCAATGTCGTCGTCGAGGAAGCTGGGCCGGGTCACATCGACGACGTCGTCGAGCAACTCGTCCACGGTTGTCTCGAGCGGCTGTGCGGCCTTGGCCTGCAACGTCGCCAAGGGCGCGGGTCCGAACCCGCAGCGCTCGTAGAGATGATTGATGGAAACTAAGGACGGCACGACTTTCCCCCTATCGGTGTCCCGCTCAGGGATCTATCGGCGGAAACGCATTTCGTCCTGAAGTCGGTACCGGAAAAATCCGGATCTTTCGGACAACCGCGGTTGCGGCGACGAGCCGCGCGGTGGCCGAGTTGCACGCGCCAACGCCGGCGAGCGAGGGCGGGACGGGTCGTTCAGGGGCGGCCGGTGCCGGCGACATCGACCCGGATGCGTTCGATACGCGCGTCGCGGGCCGACGCGCACGCTTCGGGTTCGCTCGTGCCCGCGGTGCAGACGTAGAGCGTGCGCCGGTCGTCGTCTCCCAGCATGCAAGCAAATGCCCCGCCGCGGCCGGTGTCGAGCCGGTCCAGGATCTCGCCACCTTCGCGTACGCGCAGGACATGGCCGGTAATCGGGCACGCACTCCAGATCGCGCCGTCGGCATCGAGGCAGATGCCGTCTGGGAGATTGCCTTGGGGCAGCGCAGCCCAGCGCCGCCGATTCGACAGCGAACCGTCGGCAGCAATGTCGAACGCCGTCAGGCACGCGCCCATGCTTTCGGCGACAACGAGCGTCGCGCCGTCGGGTGAGATCACCATGCCGTTCGGAAACGAGAGTTCTTCGGCCACGACGGTGATCGAACCGTCGGGGTCGACGCGTACGAGCACTGTCGTACGCGGGCCACCACCGCCGTGCAGGTCCCAACCAAAGTTGCCGACGTACGCACGGCCGAGGCGATCGACCACCATGTCGTTGCAGTGGAATGGAGCAACGTCGCTGAGGTTCGCGTGTTCGACCAGCGAGCCATCGGCTTCCTGGCGAAGCACGCGCCGGTCGCGCATCGATACGACGAGCAAGCGTCCGTCGGGTAACCATCCGAGCCCACTCGGATCGTTCGGAACTTCCACGATGGTCTCGGCGGTGCCGTCGGGGTGCAGTGCGATGACGCGCTGGCTGTGCATGTCCGAGAACCACAGCCGCCCGTCGTGCCAGCGCGGTCCCTCGCCGAAGGCGAGCCCGTCGAGCACGGTTTCGAAGCCGTCCGCCACGAACATCTCAGCCAATGGGCTCCTCCTCGGTGGGGGAGATCTCCTCCAGCGACTTTCCGGCCGGCTCGGGCAGGCGCGGTACGAACAAGATCGCAGCGATGATCGTGGGGATGGCGCACAGCGCGATCGCGCGTCCGATGCCGCCGAACGAGTCGGAGAGTTGTCCGGCGATGATGAGCCCAGTTGCCGAGCCGGTGACGCTGACGACAAGCAGCATGCCATTGCTCGTGCCACGAACCTCGGTGGGGAAGAGTTCGGCACCCATCGTCGAGATCGCAAGACCGCCGCAACTCGCGGCGAGCACGCTCAGGATCGAAAAGACGTAGAGCCATGGGCCGCTCGAGAGGAAGAAGCCGATCTGGCACAGCCCGGCAAGGGCGAGAAAGGTCGCGGCGACAGGGCGGCGCCCGCGCAGTTCGCTCAAGCGGCCCGCGAGCACGATGCCGATGAAGCCGGGGAGTCCGGTCGTCGCGGCGCGGAAACCGAGGATTCCGCTGTTCGAATAGCCGCGGTCGTCTTCGAGGTACTTGTTCATCAGCTGTGCCGACGGCGCGGACAACATGTTGGTCATGAATCCGACCGCGGCGAGGATCGCGAATCGCTTGCCGTATTTGCGGTCGATGACTTCACTCGCACGGCCACGTTCGACGTCGGTTTCGGCGAGGCGTTCGTAACGGATGCTCTCCTTCAGATTGCGGGCGAGCCCCGGAATCAGCAACAGCGTCAGTCCCGACGCGAGATAGGCGAATCGCCAGCTCTGGTCGCCAAAGTCAGCAAGGGGCAACAAGACCACCACGGCGGTGAACCCGAGCCCGCCGGCCATGGTGAGCATCGCTGCGGCGAAGGCACGAGCGCCTTCGGGCGCTTCCTCGACCGCCGCGATTCCTGCGACGATCGCGGCGGCACCAACGAAGCCGCGCGCAACTGCTTGGAGCGCCGTGAGGCTGTAGATGTCGGGCATCAGCGCGGTCAGCGTGTTCGCGATTGCGATGCCGGCGAGACCGGTGAGGATCATCCGGCGGCGTCCGAGTCGGTCGGCGAGCGCCATGACGAACAACGCGACGAGCGCCCCCGCCCGCGAGATCGCCAACGACAGGGTGAGCGTTTGGTCGGAGATGTCGAACGTGTCTTGGATGTTCTGTGCGTTCTGGCCGTAGAGCGAACCCCCGAACGTCGCCAACGTCGTGGCGAACGCAGCGCACGCGAGCAGGCTCGCCTGCGCCCGGGTGAAGGGCACGTTGGCGAGCAGGAGGGGCGCCTTCATGGGCGCCACCGCCGGCTGTCCGGTCGAGCGCGCCGCGAGGTCGCTGGCGATGTGTTCGGCTCGCCGTTCGATCTGGCCGAGGATCAAGCCACCGATGGCCCAGGAGAAGTAGGGGACGCGCAAACTCGACGCGACTGTGATGGTGGCTTGGGAACGGCCGCCGCCCAAGTCGGTGACCTCAACAGTGAGTTCGGTGTCGCGGTCGATCCCCGGTGCCGAAGCGACTTCAACCGGCCGACCGCTTTCGACCAACGACCCTGCGTTGGACTCGTAGTGCTCACGCAGCATCGCGACAACCTGCTCGCGCGGAGCGTCGATATCGATCGTCCGGTCGGCGCGCATTTGCGGCATGCTAGGCATCTCGCACGATCCGTCCGGTCCCTGCGATCGGCTCGATGAAAGGACCTGCTCGTGGCGATGCTCTCGGTGGGCGACAAGGCCCCGGCAATCAATCTGAAGGACCAGCACGGTGCGTCGATCAAACTGTCGCAGTTCAAGGGTCAGCGAGTCGTGCTCTACTTCTACCCGAAGGCAGATACGCCTGGCTGCACGACCCAGTCGTGTGCGTTGAGCGAAGCGCTGCCCCAGATGAAAAAGCTCGACGCGGTGGTCATCGGCGTGTCACCCGACACCGTCGAACGCCAGCTGAAATTCGACGAGAAATACTCGCTCGGATTCACCTTGCTTGCCGACACCGAACACGCCGTCGCCGAGGCCTACGGCGTGTGGGGCGAGAAGATGAACTACGGGCGCAAGTACATGGGGATCATCCGCAGTGCGTTCGTGATCGACGAGAAGGGCAAGCTCGCCGGGATCTTCTACAAGGTGAGTCCGAAGGACACGGTTCCGAAGGTCACCAAGACACTCACCGAGCTCCCTTGAGCGGTTGCTGGCATCACGCGCGGAACCTGCTCGACGAAAAGTTTCGGGGAGGGACTCAGGCACCGATGGCGTGGTAGCCGCCGTCGACATGGACGACCTCGCCGGTGGTCGCGGGGAACAGGTCGGACAACAGCGCGATGCAGGCGCGGGCCGCAGGTTCAGGGTCGCGGACATCCCAGCCGAGCGGGGCACGGTCGTTCCAAGCGTTCTCGAACTGTTCGAAACCAGGAATCGACTTCGCGGCCATCGTGCGGAGAGGACCGGCGGCGACCAGGTTGACGCGGATCTTCGCCGATCCGAGATCGCGGGCGAGGTAGCGAGCAGTCGACTGGAGTGCGGCTTTCGCGACGCCCATCCAGTCGTAGACAGGCCACGCCTGCGTTGCGTTGTCGAAGTCGAGTCCGACGATCGCACCGCCCTCGGGCATCAGCGGCCGTACTGCGACGGCGAGCGACTTCAGCGAGTACGTCGAGACGTGCATCGCGGTCGCGACGTCGTCCCACGGTGCGTCGAGAAACCCGCCGCCCAGGCAGCTCTCGGGCGCGAACGCGATCGCGTGCAGCGCGCCGTCGAGACGTCCGCCGACCCGTTCGGCCAAGACGTCGACGTCGGCCGGCGCCGTCGCATCGAACTCGACGATTTCGACGTCGGGCTCGGGGAGCCGCCGGGCCGTGCGCTGGGTGAGCGACATGACCCGTCCGAAACTCGACAACACGACGGTCGCGCCCTGCTCCTGGGCCGCTTTGGCGACCGAGAACGCAATGGACGAGTCGTTGAGTACCCCGGTAATCAGGAAGCGTTTGCCGTCGAGCAGCATCGGATGTCCTTTCGTCGCGGTCACTGCGGTGCGTTGGAGTGCTTGCGGGACTGCACGACCACGCGTTTGGTCTGGAGTTGGCCGAGGGTGGCGACAACCACGCGGCGGGTGTCGCGTGGTTCGATGACGAGATCGACGAAGCCGCGCTCGGCGGCCCGGTACGGGTTGAGGAACGTCTCGGTGTACTCGGTCTCGGTGACGCCCTTGTTGCCGAGAATCTGGACGGCTCCGCTCGCGCCCATGACGGCGATCTCGGCCGTCGGCCAGGCGAGGCATACGTCGTTCTCGATACCGCGCGAGTCCATCACGATGTAGGCGCCGCCGTAGCTCTTGCGCATGATGATGCAGATCCGCGGCACGGTCGCCTGGCAGTACGCGTGAACGAGTTCGGCACCGTGGCGGATCATGCCCCGCCATTCGAGATCGCGACCGGGCTCGAATCCGGGGGTGTCGACGAACGTGATGATCGGTACGTTGAACGCATCGCACCACGACACGAACCGGGCGGCCTTTCGCGATGCCTCGATGTCGAGTGTGCCGGCGCGCTGACCCGGTTGGTTCGCGATGAGCCCGACGACCCGCCCATCGACGCGCCCGAACGCCGTCACGACATTCGGTGCATACCGGGCGCGCAGTTCGACGACGGATCCGAGGTCGCACACGTCGTCGAGCACGGTGAGTACGTCGAATCCTGCGGTTGGTGCATCCGGAACGACCGCGGCCGCCACGGCGCAGTCTCGGTCGGCCGGGTCGTCGCTGACGGACACCGGCGGATCGCCGAGATTGTGCGAGGGCATGAGATCGAGCAGAAGTCCAACCGCGGCGGCGGCATCGTCGTCGCCGGGAACGACGAGGGTTGCAACGCCGGAGCGCTGATCGTGCACCGCGGCGCCGCCGAGTTCGTGACGGTCGATGGCGAAACCGGTGAACTCGGTGACGGCTTCGGGCCCCGTGACATAGGCGAATGCCGCTTCGGTCATGACGACGAAGTCGGCGATGCCGAGGAGCAGTGCGGGACCCGACACGCAGGCACCGTTCACGATGACGATGGTGGGTACGACTCCTGACGCCATCGTCAGCGCGTGCGCGACCCGTCCCCACGCGTGCAACGCTGCGACGCCTTCGACGATCTCGGCGCCGGCGGAGTCGAGCGCGATCACGATCGGGATGCCGCAGTCGGTCGCTTGTCCGATGGCCCGAGCGACGTTCGTGCCACCGGCTGCGGTCATCGCGCCGTGGTGACGACCGCCCGAGACCTCGATCCACATCGCGGTGCGTCGATCGATCGTGCGGAAGGCGGCTCGGGCGACGGCGTCGCTCAACGCGCCGACGGCGACCGTTGCGGTCATTCGTCTCCGAACGGCGCGAACACGATCGACGCGTTGTGGCCCCCGAACCCGAAGCTGTTGGACAGCGCGGGTGACGCGGCCACCGGGCGAGCCGAGCCCGTCACGACATCGAGCGCGATGTCGTCGCCGAGCCGTTCGAGATTCGCAGTGGGCGGCACCGCTTCGTGTCGGATCGCGAGGATTGCAGCAGCCGCCTCAGCTGCGCCCGCGGCACCGATCATGTGGCCGGTGACGCCCTTGGTCGAGGTGACCGGCGGGGCGGCGAGGCCGAACACCTTGCGAATCGCTTCGGCTTCGGCTGAGTCGTTCAATGGGGTGCTCGTACCGTGCGCGTTGATGTGCCCGATGGCGGCCGGGTCGAGCGCGGCATCGGCGAGGGCGAGTTGCATACACGCCGCAGCGCCCTCGCCGCCGGGCGACGGGGCCGTGATGTGGTACGAGTCGGAGTTACGTCCGTAGCCGACGAACTCGGCCAACACCGTTGCGCCGCGGGCGAGCGCGTGATCGAGCCGCTCGAGGACGAGTGCAGCGGCGCCTTCACCCATGACGAAACCGTCGCGGGCGGCGTCGAACGGGCGCGATGCCCGCTCGGGGTCGTCGTTGCGGCCCGAGAGCGCGGTCATGCGTGCGAACGCCGAGATCGATGTGGCGGTTTGGCACGACTCGGCGCCGAGGGCGATCACGACGTCGGCGCCGCCGTGACGGATCAGTTCGGCGGCGTCGCCGATGGCGTTGGTGCTGGCGGCGCACGCGGTGGCGACGGTGAAGTTCGGGCCGGTCCAACCGAATCGCAGTGAGACCCCGGCGCCGGTGGCATTGGGCATCATCATGGGGACGAGCATCGGGCTCACGGCCCGCGGGCCCTTGGCGATCCGGGTCTCGACCTGCTCTTCGAGCGTGATCAACCCGCCGATGCCGACACCGCTGACCACCGCGCAGCGCGCGGGATCGGCGCGGACGTCACCCGCCGAGGTCAACGCGTCGACCGAAGCCGCAAGGCCGAGCACCGCAACTCGATCGAGACGGCGTGCCTCTTTGGCGGTGACGTAGTCGTCGATCGGAAACTCGGGAACCTCACAGCCGATCTGCACCATCAGTTCGCTCGGATCGATGCGCGTGAGGCGAGCGCCTGCTGATCGACCCGAGCAGAGCCGTTCCCAGAAACTCGCCGTGTCAGTACCTGCCGGGGTCTTGACCCCAAGTCCTGTGACCGCGACGCGGCAACGCCCGCGGTGGTCGAGCAACGTCATCGGTATCGGTCAGCCGACCTTGGCGAGCACGAGGTCGACGGCGTGTCCGACGGTGGTGACGCCTTCGAGGTCTTCCTCGGGCACTTCGATGGAAAATCGCTCTTCGAGTCCCATGACGAGTTCGACGAGATCGAGGCTGTCGGCGTCGAGGTCCTCTTTGAAACGGGACTCCTCGGTGACGACGGCGCCCTCGACCGAGAGCACCTCGGCGGCGACTTCGCGAATGGCCTCGAGTGCAATGGTGCGATCCATGGTCGTTGCTCCTTGGGTGTGGCGCTGATCGCCGGTTGGTGGTTTCGAACCTAATGCCCCATGGCGAGGCCACCGTCGACCGGCACGATCGCGCCGGTGATGTAGCCCGCACTGGGTGAACACAAGAATGCGATCGTGGCCGCGACCTCGTCCGCCGTGCCGAATCGACCGAGTGGGACTTGGGCCTCGGCTTGGGCCCGCCATTCGTCGGTCAGCCCTGCGGTCATGGCCGTGTCGATCGGCCCGGGGGCGACGATGTTCGCCGTGATCCCGCGTGAGGCGAGCTCGCGAGCGACACTGCGGGTGAGCCCGACGAGTCCGGCTTTTGCGGCCGAGTAGTTGGCCTGGCCGGGCATCCCCATCTGCCCGCTCGAGCTCGACACGTTGACGATCCGTCCGAACCGGGCCTTCATCATCGAGGGTGCGGCGCGTCGAATCGTTCGGAACGCGCCGGACAAGTTGGTCGAGATCACCGACTCGAACTGTTCGTCCTTCATGCGCATCACGAGGCCGTCGGCAGTGATGCCACCGTTGTTCACCAAGATGGTGACCGGACCCAGCGCGCCTTCGATCGTGGAGAACGCGGCGTCGATCGAGGTCGACTGTGCGATGTCGCAGTGCACTGCGATGGCGGTGCCCCCAGCGGCGTTGATGTCGTCAGCGACACTGGCCGCGCCGACCGAGTCGGCGGCGTACCCCACCGCAACGGCGAGGTCGTCGGCCGCGAGCGCTCGACACGTCGCCGCTCCGATGCCTTTCGATCCGCCGGTGACGAGTGCGACGCGTTGTGCGGTCATCGAGGTCCTCCCCAGCGAGCGACGGCGCTCGCCCAACTCATACCAGCGCCGAAGCCGGACAACAACATGATGTCGCCCGCATGAAGGTCGCCGCGATCGGCTGCCGCCGCGAGCGCGAGAGGAATCGACGCTGTGCTCGTGTTCCCGAACGACGCGATGTTGGTGACCACGCGGTCCATCGGAATCTCGAGGCGCTGCGCGGCCGCTTCGATGATCCGCAGGTTCGCCTGATGCGGGACGAACCATCGCACGTCGGAGATCGTCCGCTCCGCGTTGCGCAACGCGAGGTGTGCACTGTCGACCACCGCACGCACCGCGCGTTTGAAGACCTCGCCACCTTGCATCTTCATGAAGTGGCCTCGGTCGGCGACCGTGCGCGCGGTGGTCGGTTGCCGTGATCCACCGGCAGGAATGATCAGAATGTCGGTGGCGCTGCCGTCACCTCCGAGGTCCCAGCCGAGGAGGCAGCCCGCATCGGGCGAGCGCCGCAGGACGAGCGCGCCGGCCCCGTCACCGAAGAGGATGTAGGTGCTGCGATCGTCGGGATCGGCGACCCGACTCATGGTTTCGGCGCCGACGACGACCACGTTGTGGTGGCCTGCGTTCACCATCGCGTGCCCGACGATGAGCGCAGTGACGAATCCTGTGCAGGCCGAGTTCAGGTCGAAGCTGCCGCACTCCAGACCGAGTTCTTCGCCGATGTAGGCGCCGGTGTGGGGCATGAGGGTCTCGGGCGTCGACGTGGCGACGATCAACAGGTCGACATCGGCGGGGGAGAGGCCCGCGCGATCGATGGCGGCGCGAGCGGCGTCGGCGCCGAGCGTCGCGGTCGATTCACCGTCGATCGCGATGCGGCGTTCGCGGATTCCGGTGCGTTCGACGATCCACTCGTCGGAGGTGTCGAGTCGGCGGGCGAGGTCAGCGTTGGTCACGACCGCGGACGGTGTCGCGACGCCCCAACCGGCAATGTACGAACTCACGCGCGGGTGAAACTACGCGACGCGTAACCAGGCAACGGGTTCACCGACTCGGAGCCGCTCGCCTTCGTGGGCCATCACGCCCATCAGCGTCCCGGTGAAGGGGGAACGCACGGTGGTGCTGCTTCCGGGACTCTCGACGACGCCGATCTCGTCACCCGCGTCGACGAAAGCGCCGGAGTAGGCGAGCGCCGTCAGGCGAAAGATTCCCGCTCCGGGAGCGATGATCATCCGCTCGGGGACACTGAGCAGTTCACCGGAGTAACGGGCGTGGGGGCTCGGTCGCATGTCGGCTCCGACTCGGCACCGCCGTGAGGGTTACATCGATGTGATGCGCGTGTCGCTCTCGGGTTCGTCGATCGCGATCACGCGGACATCGGGAACGGTGCGTCTGGCGACGCCCGCGACCATCGCCCCGTGGCCGATTTCGAAGAACGCGGCGGCGCCGAGTGGGGCGGAGGAGAGGACGAGCATGGATTCGCGCCAACGCACCGGAAGGAGCGGATGATCGGCAAGCCGTTCACGCCACGCGGTCGAGTCGTCGTGCGCGCACGCATCGGCATTCGAGACGATGGGCGCGCTCGGCGCGGCGAACTCGATATCGGAGAGTGCCGCGACGAGGCCAGCTCGGGCGTCGCGCATGAGCGGGGTATGGAACGCACCGCCGACGGGCAGCGGAAGCGCCCGCTTCACGCCATGGGCCTTTGCAGCTTCGATGGCTGCGTCGACCCCCTGGGGCGTCCCGGCGATGACAACCTGACCGGGAGCGTTGTCGTTCGCAACCCACGCGTCGCCGACGCCGGCGCAGGCGGCAACCGCGGTTTCGGGGCTCGCGCCCAGCAGCGCAGCCATCTTGCCCGGGTGCGAGTCGGCCGCTCGCTGCGTGAGCTCGGCGCGGCGGGCGGCGAAACGAACGCCGTCGCCGACGCTCAGGACGCCGGAGGCAATCAGGGCCGTCACTTGTCCGAGCGAGTGGCCGGCGAACGCAACGACATCGTGATGCTTCGCGATCGCCTCGCCGTGGGCCTCCCATGCGACGAGGGAGGTCAACAAGACCGAGAGCTGCGCGTTGCGGGTGCGCCCGAGTGCGTCGGCGTCAGCGTCGAGCAACAACGGGGCGAGTGGTTCGCCGAGGGCGGCTTCGGCGTCGGTGACGACACGCCACGCCACATGGTCTCGCCACGGTCGACCCATACCGGGCGATTGGGTGCCTTGGCCGGGAAACGTGATCGCAACGCGCATCGGCCCATTGTCGCGTGTGTGTCACGGAGTCGACGGCGAACGACGGGTGAACGCGGACTCTGGTCGGATTCTTGCGCTTCGGGTACTCCGAGCAACGTGCGCCCGGCCGTAAGGTCCGCGCATGGACGATCCGATCTCGTTGTTGCCCCATCGTCCGCCATTTCGCTTCGTCGACCAGGTCGACGAACTCGAAGCGGGGTCGCACGTCGTCGCTCGGTGGCGGATCACGGGTGACGAAGCGTTTCTGGGCGGGCACTTTCCCGGCAACCCCATCGTTCCCGGTGTGCTGCAGCTCGAGGCCCTCGCGCAAGCCGGTGCACTCGCGATTCTCAGTGATGCTCGCTACGCCGGGAAGCTGCCGCTCTTCGGCGGGGTCGACGATGTGCGCTGGCGTCGGATGGTGAAACCAGGCGACGAGCTCGTGCTCGACGTGACGATGGAGCGGCTCTCGGCGCGCGGCGGTTGGGGAGTGGGGCGGGCGACGGTCGACGGCGAAGAGTCGGTGCGTGCGAGGCTGATGTTCGTGCTCGCGTGAGCTCGGTCAGGACCGCTTGCGTCGCTTCGGCGGTTTCGACAGTTCCTCGAGGCCCTTGATGTCATCGGCGGTGTAATCGCGCGGGTGCGCGAACTCGACGACGGCGGCAACGTCGGGCTCGGGGTCGATGCCGAGGAGGATTCGGGTCTCGACCTCGGCGTCGATGGGCTCCTCCGCCCGAAAGCGACGGGTCGGCCCGATCACCAACAACACGATCGCGACGAGCGCGCCGCCAACCACGAGTCCCACGAAGAACGCCGTCACCTCGTCGATCGTACGACCTGACCACGCCGATGACGTTTCGAACGACCGACCAACTCGTCGACGAGTATCCTGCCTGCCTCGCGGCCCGAGTGGTGGAATGGCAGACACGGCGGATTCAAAATCCGCTGCTCGAAAGGGCGTGTGGGTTCGACTCCCACCTCGGGCACTTTCCCGCCGCAGTTCGACCTTCCCAGGTCAGGGACGCAGGCACTCCCAGAAGGCGATCGCCGCCGCGGTCGCCACGTTCAGCGAATCGACGCCAGGTCGCATCGGAATGCGCGCCCGTACGTCGGCGGCAGCCAAGGCGGCCTCGCTCAGTCCCGGTCCTTCGGCACCGATCAGCAGCGCGATCGGCGCGCGGTACCTGGACGCGAGTTGGTCGATGGGCACTGCGTCGGCCGCGGGGGTGAGCGCAGCCATCGTGAACCCCGCGCGGCGGATCGTCCCGAGTGCGTCGGGCCAACGCTCGGCTCGGGTCCACGGCACCGTGAGTACGTGCCCGATCGACACGCGCACGCTGCGGCGATACAACGGGTCGGCGCAGGTCGGGTCGAGGACAACCCCATCGACTCCGAGCGCGGCGGCGTTGCGGAACAGCGCGCCGAGGTTCTCGTGATCGTTCACGCCCTCCGCAACAGCAATGAGGCGCGCCGTCGAAAGGACCGTGTCGAGCGTCGGGACCGCGACCCGATCGATCGATGCGAGCACGCCGCGGTGCAAGTTGAACCCAACGATCTCGCGCACAACATCTCTCGATGCCAGCAGCACACGGTCGGCCACCGGCGCCAACGCTTCCCGGAGGGCGTCGTGGCGCTCGGGCGTGATGAGTACCGACCGGACTCGTTCGGGCTCGATCACGTCGAGCGCGGTGCGCAGCGGTTCTGCGCTCTCCACGATGAAATAGCCGCGTTGCACCTCGTCGCGGATCCGAAACTGCGGGTCCGTGAGGCGCGCGTAATCGGCCAGGCGAGGGTCGGAGGCGTCGGTGATCGTGATGTCCATGGCGGTTCCGGGATCAGTATCGCTGACAATCCAGGCGGCCGCGCCCGAGGACCCGACCGTCGGGAAGGGGCACGGCGATCGGGAATCAAGGCCCGGTCGGGGCGGATCGCCCGTAGACTCCGACCACTATGTCCCGTTCGTTGCTCGAACGTCGCCTCGTCGACGTCTCCGACCGGTTGAAGCGGTTGCGCGCCGAGGTGGGCGTCGCCGCGGAGCAGGTCCAACACCTGGTCGAGGAGGCCGACGAGGCGCGACTTCGGGCACTGGTGTCCGAAACGCCCCTTGCCGACGCCGACGCGCGCGAGGCACAACGTCACGCCGACGCCCACGCGAAGCATCGAGACGAGTTGCTGCGTTCGATTGGCGAACTCGAACGCGAGCAAGATGCACTCCTCGACCGGATGGCCGCCGAGTTGGCTGGCCCCACCACCTGATTCGACGTATCCGATCGACCGCAACCGACCGACGAAAGGGATCCGTTGTCCGCTCCTGTGCGCATCGTGGTCGCCGAGGACGAGGCGATCATCCGTCTCGACCTCAAGGAGATCCTCGAAGAGGAGGGCTACGACGTCGTCGCCGAGACCGGTCGCGGTGATCAAGCGATCGAACTGGTCCGCGAACACCAGCCCGATCTCGCGATTCTCGACATCAAGATGCCGGGAATGGACGGACTCACAGCGGCCCGCCACATCACGGGCGAGAAGCTTGCCGCGGTGCTGATCCTCACTGCGTTCAGCCAGCACGATCTCGTCGAGCAAGCACGCGAAGCGGGCGCACTCGCCTATCTCGTGAAGCCGTTCCAGAAGAGCGATCTGATCCCGGCGATCGAGATGGCCCTCGGACGGCACGAACAGATGCTGGCGCTCGAACGCGAGAACGCCGACCTGGCTGCGCGGCTCGAAGCCCGCAAGTTCACCGACCGGGCGAAGGGTCGACTGATGGACGACCACGGTTTGACCGAGGCGGCAGCGTGGCGGTTTCTCCAGAAGTCGGCCATGGACTCGCGCCGACCGATTGCCGAGGTCGCCAACGACGTCATCACCGGCACCCTCACCCCCTGATCGCCCGTCGTTCCCCCCGCTCGTCCCCCCCCCCGCTGATCCGCCCGGTGGTGCGGGCCGATCGGCGGTCGGTGAGCAATGGACGCCTCTAGTGTGCGGGTGATGGCGGAGGGGACGTACCGACAGACGTTGTTGCTGCTCGACGGCAACTCGCTGGCGTACCGCGCGTTCTACGCCTTGCCGACCGATCTCGTCACCAGCACCGGCACGATCACCAACGCGGTCTACGGCTTCACCTCGATGCTGGCGAAGGTGCTGGCCGACCATCAACCCGATCTTGTCGCCGTCGCGTTCGACGCGCCCGGTGGATCGACGGAGCGCTTCGCGCTCGACCCGGACTACAAAGCCGGGCGCGTCGAGACCCCTGACATCTTCCGGGCCCAGTGGCCGCTGATTCGCGAAGTCCTCGACACGCTGGAGATCCCACAGCTCGAAATTCCTGCGGTCGAAGCCGACGATGTGATCGCGACCCTCGCCACCCAAGCCGCCGCGCTCGGTATCGACGTCATCGTGGTCACGGGCGACCGTGACAGCTACCAGTTGGTCGCCGACCCGCACATCCGCGTCCTGTACAACAAGCGAGGTGTGAGCGATTACGCGTTCTACGACGAAGCCGGCATCTTCGAGCGCACCGGTGTGACGCCCGAGCAGTACCCGAACTACGCGGCGCTGCGCGGCGACAACTCCGACAACCTGCCGGGCGTACCCGGGATCGGCGAGAAGACCGCGGCGAAGCTCATTTCGGCGTACGGAAACCTCGAAGGCATCTTCGAGCATCTCGACGAGCTTCCGCCCAAGCAGCGACAAAACCTCGGCGAGTATCGCGAACGGGTGTTCCTCAACCGCCAGATGTCGATACTGCGACGCGATGTCCAACTCGACGTGTCGGTCTCCGAACTCCGACAGGGGCTGTTCGATCGCGACGCGCTGCGCGTGCTGTGCAATCAGCTCGAGTTCCGGACGCTGCTCCCGCGCCTGCTCGAAGCCGTAGGCGACCACGCAAGCCCGTCCGACGCGGCTGCCGACGCCGTGCTGTTCGAGGTGACCGTCGATCTTGTCTCCGACCCCGAACGAGCCGCGAAGCTGTTGGCCGCGATCGACGGCCGGGTCGCGCTCGAGGCTCGATGGGCAACGACCTCGCCGCCTGAGATCGACGGCGTCGCAATCGCGCTCGATTCGGAACACGCGACGTACCTGCCCGCGACGACGTTGCGCGTTGCGACGGTGCGCGCCGAGCTCGAACGTCTGCTCGTCGGTGGCGCACCGGTGGTCGCTCATCGCGCCAAGGATCTCGTGCACGGCCTCGGCGATCCCGAGCTTCGCAGCCTCGCGGCGGACACCGCGGTCATGGCCTACCTCGTGGATCCGGGCGAAGGGAAGTACCTCCTCGACGATCTCGCCGAGCGCTACCTCGGGATCGAGCTCCGCTCACCCGACGTCGCCGAAGGAACGCTCGACTTCGGCGGCGACACCGCGGTCGAGCAAACCGGACGCAATGCGGCCGCGAT
The DNA here is from genome assembly GCA_005772765.1 of Actinomycetota bacterium. GTDB lineage: Bacteria > Actinomycetota > Acidimicrobiia > IMCC26256 > PALSA-610 > SXJQ01. Next base: position 513 of record SXIR01000212.1, on the reverse strand, counting down.
CTTGCTGCTTGCCGACAAGCTGGCCGAAGCGCTCGAAGCGCGCGAACTCACTGACCTCTACGAACGATTCGAACGTCCACTGGTTCCGGTCCTGGCGACGATGGAGGCAGTTGGCGTCAAGATCGACGTCGAGTTCCTGCAAACGCTCGGACGAAGCCTCGCCGAACAAGCCCGCGGTCACGAGGCCCGCGTGCACGAGATTGCGGGCGAGACGTTCGTGATCAACTCGGTGCCGCAGCTACGCACGGTGCTGTTCGACAAACTCGGGCTCACCCCGGTGAAGCGCACGAAAACCGGTCCGTCGACCGACGCCGATTCCTTGCAGAAGATGGCTGGCGACCACGAGATCGTCAAAGAGATCCTGGCGTATCGCGAGGTCGAGAAGCTGCGCAGCACCTACGCCGACGCGCTGCCGCCACTCGTCCGGGACGACGGTCGTATCCACGCGAACTTCAATCAGCTCGTTGCGAGTACAGGCCGCATCAGCAGCGAGAACCCGAACCTTCAGAACAT
>SXIR01000031.1 GCA_005772765.1 Actinomycetota bacterium | reverse complement strand
GATCTCGTCGAAGATCACCGCGCCCGCGCCCCACACCGCGGCCGGCGTCTTGACGTACTCCAGGCGCCCGTCCCTGCCCGGCAAGGGCCTTCGGGCCGCCCCGCTTCGCGTTCGGCGACGGTGACGAAGTCCTTGAGCCCGATCCACGGTTCGCCGATGACTACTCATGGTGATAGGTCGCGTCGTAACCGTTCTCGTTGTGTCGTCGCTCGCATTCGCTGCGTGCGGCAACGACGACACCTTGGACAACCGAACCGATCGCACGACCGAGGCCGACTCCGACGCCCCGAACGAGCCGCGTCGCGGCGATGTCATCGTGCAGACGGTCGGCGGCGCTCGCGGCAGGGTGCTCGCCGCGGCGGTGGACTCGACGTCCGACGGCACCGCCAAGATGGCCATGACGATGGACATGGGCTCGCTCCTGTCGATCTCGATGGAAGGCAGCCTCGACTTCGAGTCCCGCGAGGGCGAGTTCGTCATGGACATGGGCGACATGGGCGGGTTGCTCGGCGATGAACTCGGCGATGGCGGCCTCGTCATCGAAATGCGCACGGTCGATGGCTTCGTCTACATGAAGATGCCGGCGGTGATGGGTCGCGCGCTGGGCGGTGGCGACGCCGAATGGATCGGTATCGACGTCGACGCGGCGCTTGCTGCGTCGGCCCTCGACGACGACACGATCGCGTCGCTCCAACAGCAGGCCGATCCGTCGGCGTACTTGTCGTTTCTGCGCGCGGCTTCCGACGACATCGAAGAGGTTGGCACTGAAGAGATCCGCGGTGAACCGACGACGCACTATGCGGGCACGCTCGACATGGCGAAGGCGTTTGACGAACTCCCCGACGAGGTGCAGGACATGCTCGACGAGGAACTCGGCGACAACGCTGCTTCCCAGTTTGCCGACGTGTTCGAACAGATGGGCCTCGACGAGATTCCGTTCGACGTGTGGATCGACTCCGACAACCGGCTTCGAAAGCTCTCGATGGAGCTCGACATGAGCGAACTCCTCGAAGCCGCAGGCGACAACGGTGGACTGTTCGGGTTCGACGGCGGCGTGTCGATGAGCTTCGAGTTGTTCGACTACGGGTTGCCAGTCGTTGTCGAAGCCCCGCCGAGCGATGACGTCGAGATCATCGACGTCGACGACCTTGGGTAGGACGGACCTCGTCGAGCATTCGAAGGGCCGTCGGTTCCCTGCCGTTGCCTCGACGCAGCCAGCCGAAACCGGGGGCGGCCGGGTACCCTCACGGCGGTGGAGCCTGTGATTCCGTCGGAGGGCTGGGGCGTATTGCACCTCTTCTACGAGGTGGATCGCGACGCGGCCGAGCGTGATCCCAACGCCGGCAAGCGAGTTGTGGACGCAGTCGCGTCGCTCGAAGCCGACGGCCACCAGGCCCTCGCGTTCGTGGTGCTCGGGCACAAGGCCGACCTCGGGTTCATGGCGCTCGGACCCGATCTTGCTCGGCTCCAGCGCTTCCAACAGGAGTTGCGCACCGCTCCCTTGCGACCCACCTACTCGTACGTGTCGCTCACCGAGCTTTCCGAGTACACCTCGACCGAGGACGATGAGCGAGCGCGCTTGCGCACCGAAGAGGGTGTCGAAGGCGACGAACTCGAAGCGAAGCTCGTCGTGTGGCGCGACCGGATGGCGCACTATCAAGAGCATCGCATTCACCCGCAGTTGCCGCGCAAGGCGTGCATCGGCTTCTACCCGATGAGCAAACGACGTGTCGCTCCAGACAACTGGTACGAGCTGGCGTTCGCCGACCGGAAACGGCTGATGGGCGGGCACGCGCGCGTCGGCCGCACCTACGCCGGGCGCATCGTGCAGCTCATCACGGGCTCGACCGGGCTCGACGACTGGGAGTGGGGCGTCACCCTCCTCGCCGACGATCCGGTTGCGCTGAAAGACATCGTCATGGAGATGCGTTTCGACGAAGTCAGCGCTCGCTTCGGCGAGTTCGGCCCGTTCTACACCGGACTGGTTCTCGATCCTGCGGACGCGGTCGCACGCGTCGGTTTGTGAGGTTGGTTGTGCCCGATCGCGATCGCATCTACGTGTCATATCCCGCCGAACTCGTTCCGCGCCCGATGTTGTACGAGATCGTCAAGCAGTTCGATGTGGTGCCGAGCGTGCGGCGCGCCAACGTCGAAGACGATCACGGCTGGGTGATCCTCGAGCTCGGAGGACCCGCCGAGGCGCGCGCGAAGGCCATCGCGTATCTCCGCGAGCTCGGGTGTGTCGTCGACGACATGTCCGGCGACATCGTCGCCGGCTGATCGCTGTCACACGACCAGTTCGGTCCACAACGGAAACGTGACGTACTCGACGCCGTCTCGGGTGGCAGTTCTTCCGGCGGCTCGCCATTTCGGGAGCAGTTGCGCGACGACGTCGAACCCCAACATGCGTTTGAAGTCCGCAACCGCGACGAGGAGCGGACCGTCGGTGTCGCCCGGGCGCAGCACCGCCTCGACCTCGAGGGTTGGGCGGAGCGGATCGTCGAGCTGGACGGGGTGGCAGTGGTAGACGACCCGTTCGAACACCGAAGTGGCCCGGATTCTCACGGCGTGATTGTGGCATGCGACCGGTGGGCGGTTGGACGGCGACTCGGCCGGGGAGCCGGCGTTTTGCGGTATTCGTGCCACGGCGCGACGTCGAGGTCGTTCACAGGCCCGTAACAATCGAGCGCGTTCGGCGAAACACTGCCCCGAGAGGCTGTCGACGACAACTCACAGCAGGGGGCTGCAATGGAATTCCTACCGGAAAGTCTGAACGCCGGCGATACCGCCTGGGTTCTGACTTCGATTGCCTTGGTGCTCTTCATGACACCGGGCCTGGCGTTCTTCTACGGCGGTATGGTCCGTTCGAAGAACGTGCTCGGCATGTTGATGCAGAACTTCTTCAGTATGGGTCTGGTCAGCGTGATCTGGGCCGTCGTCGGGTACTCACTCGCATTCGGCGGCACCAACAAGTGGATTGGCAACTTCGACTTCGTCGGGCTCAAGGACGCGTCGACCATGTATCCCGCTGATCCGTCGGGCGTCGAGTGGTTCTCGCTGTTCACGATTCCGCCGATCGTGTTCGTCGCGTTCCAACTCATGTTCGCGATCATCACGCCAGCGCTGATCACCGGCGCCATCGCTGATCGCATGCGGTTCTCCGCCTGGGTGTGGTTCCTCGGCCTGTGGGCGGTGCTCGTCTACTCGCCGGTTGCGCACTGGGTGTTCTCGCCCGCAGGGTGGCTGTTCGAGCGCGGCGCACTCGACTTTGCCGGCGGTGCGGTCGTCCACATCAACGCAGGCATCGCGGCGCTCGTCGCGGTGCTCGTGCTCGGCAAGCGCAAGGGTTGGCCGCAAAAGGTGATGCCGCCGCACTCGCTGCCGCTCACGATGCTCGGTACGGGAATTCTGTGGTTCGGATGGTTCGGGTTCAACGCGGGGTCTGCCCTGACTTCGGGTGGAATCGCCGGCCAGGCGCTGCTCAACACCCACATGGCTGCCGCGGCCGCCATGCTCAGTTGGCTCGTCGTCGAAAAGGTCAAGGGCGGACACGCGACAACGTTGGGTGCAGCGTCGGGTGCAGTCGCTGGACTCGTGGCGATCACGCCCTGTGCCGGCTTCGTCGGCGGCCTCGCTCCGATCATCATCGGCGCCATAGCGGGCATCGTGTGCTATCTCGCGATCTCGATGAAGAACAAGCTGGGGTATGACGACAGCCTCGACGTGGTGGGAGTCCACCTCGTCGGCGGGATCGTCGGTTCGCTGTTGCTCGGGTTCTTTGCGGACCCCAAGATCAACTCCCTCGTCGTTGACGCCGGTCTGTTCATCAATGATGGCGGCACGGCACTGCTCATGGATCAGCTCGTCGCCGTTGCGGCCACGTTGGCCTTCTCCGGTGTGATGACGTTTGTGATTCTCAAAGTCCTCCAGGTTGCGCTTCCGGGCGGAATCCGGGTCGACGACGAGGACGAGGAGCGAGGTCTCGACCTCTCGCAACACTCCGAGGTCGCCTACTCCTACGCTGAGCGTTGATCGTCGAGCACGAGAGAGATACGAGGACATCACGATGAAACTGGTTGTAGCCATCATCAAGCCGTTCAAGCTCGACGACGTCAAGGCCGCCGTACAAGAACTCGGCGTTCAAGGCATGACGATCACCGAGGTGCAGGGATTCGGACGTCAACGCGGCCACACCGAGGTGTACCGCGGTGCCGAATACACGATCGACTTCGTGCCGAAAGTGCGCATGGAGGTGCTGTGCGAAGACGACGCCGCGTCGACGATCGCCCAGAAGATCGTCGACTCCGCTCGCACCGGCAAGATCGGTGACGGCAAGGTCTGGGTTGTGCCGGTCGAAGCCGCATGGCGGATTCGCACCGGCGAAGCCGGGCCGGACGCCCTCTGACGTCGGTTGCCTGATACGAACGAGATCGCGACGACGCTTCGAGAGCGCCGTCGCGAACTCGACCACAATCACGCGTTGCGAGGGTCGACCTACGGGTCGGCCCTCGCCGACGTGGTCGACGCCGCCCTTATCGCCGCGTTCGATCCAACGTCGGGGTGCGCGCTGGTGGCGCTCGGGAGTTACGCCCGACGAGAGTTGTGCCCGGGCAGCGACCTCGACGTCTTGCTCGTGCTCCCGCCGGCTCGCCGGTTTCGCCGGGCGTTGTCACACGAGAGACTGACCGAACAGCTGTGGTATCCGCTGTGGGACGCCGGGTTCGTGACGGGTCACGGCGCACGGTCGATCGCCGAGTCGGTTGGCTTGGCGGCGGACGATCTCGATGCGCTCACCGCGTTGCTCGACGTCCGTTTGATCGCCGGCGACGCGGAACTCGCCCAGCGTCTCGAAACCGAAGTGCGTTCGCTCGGCCGTTCTCGCGCGGATCGGGTGTTGCGTGATCTGGCCGACGGCGCGGCGGCGCGGCGGGACCGGCCGGGTCGGATCGCCGAGATGCTCGACCCGAACGTCAAGGAAGGTGGCGGAGGGCTGCGCGACTTGCAGAGCCTGGTGTGGACCGACATCGTCCTCGGCGGCGATGGTTCGTTGGCTGTACTGATCGAACGCGGCGCGGTCGCGCCCCGCGATCAAGCAGTGCTCGCGTCGGCCCGCGATCGATTGCTCGAGACACGGGTCGAACTGCACCGCGTCAACGGCGGCAAGAGCGACCTGTTGGTGTTGCAGGACCAAGACGCGGTCGCGTCGGCCCTCGAGACCGACGCCGACGCGCTGGTGCGCGGCCTGGCCGAGCGCACCCGTTCGGTGGGTTGGATCGTGTCGGAGGCGTTCGCGGCGTTGACGTCGCCGACCGATCGGATCGTCGATCGCGACCTCGGTCCCCACCTTCGGGTGCACGACAATCGCATCGAGTTCACGACGGGCGATGCCCCCACCGCGCTCGAAGTCCTCGAAGCCGCGGCGCACGCCGCAGAGCTCGGAGTCGGGTTCGATCGGGCGACCCTTGACGCGTTCGTTCGCATGACCGAACCAACCTGGGATGTCTGGGAGCGCGCCGCGTTTGGGCGGGTGCTTCGAAGCGGCCGTCGTGCCGTCAGCGTGTTCGAGGCTCTCGACCACGCTGGAGTCCTCGTCCGCCTGCTTCCTGAGTGGGAACACGTCCGAGCGTTGCCGCAACGAAACGCTTATCACCGGTTTACCGTCGATCGCCATCTCCTCGAGGCGGTCGCCGAGTGTGCAGAACTGCTCGACCTCGCCGACGTGCCCGAGCCCCGACCGTTCGACGGTCTCGTGGCACGTGCGTGCCGACGACCGGAGTTGTTGTTGTTGGGCGCCCTCCTCCACGACATCGGCAAAGGATTGCCGGGCGACCACTCGAAGGTCGGCGCCGAGATCGCCAAGACCATTGCCAAGCGGATGCACCTCGACTCCGAAGGCGTCGAGATTCTCGTCTGGTTGGCGCGAGATCACCTGCTCATGGCCGACACCGCGACACGACGCGATCTCTCCGACGCCGAGACCGTCCGTCGGTTCACCGTTGGTCTCGCCGGTGATCCGGAGCGGCTACGCCTGCTGTACCTCTTGACGATTGGCGACTCGATCGCGACCGGTGCTGCAGCGTGGAGTCGGGCCAAAGCCGCGCTGTGCCGGGACCTCTTCGTGAAGGCGGCCGCGTTCGTCGAAGAGGACTCGGCTGCGCCGGTCGTCGACGCGCAACGAAATGCGCTGGCCGACCGCGTCGGCGAACCAGCAACCGAGGCGTTCCTTGCGGTGATGCCATCCGCGTATGTGCTCGCGTTCGAACCCGATGTCATGGCCTTGCATCAGCGGTTGGTGTCGGAACGGCAGGCCGCGGTGGTGTGCGATCACGACGCCGACGGCCGGGTGGTCGTCACCGTCGCGGCGCCCGATCGCTCAGGGCTGCTCGCGACCGTCGCGGGCGCGCTGACG
>SXIR01000211.1 GCA_005772765.1 Actinomycetota bacterium | reverse complement strand
TCGCCAAGGGCTTGGTGCGTCAGAGCGCAGGGTCGTTGCGGGCCTCGATGGGCAAACACACGAGCGAACTGCCCGACGACGTCGCCCACACGACGATTCACCGCGACGACCTCGTCGTGCTGCCGTGAGCTCGACCGGGACGCCGTGAGGCCGTTCCCGAGTGTCGGCTCGCTGCCTGGTGGCAATCGACGCCACGATTGCTGCGGTTCGGCTGCGCTCGGTCAGCTGGTGTCGAACTCGATGACGTAGCGGCCGGTGTTGCTGTGCACGTGCGCGGTGTTGCGGTCGCGGTAGGTGATGTGTGCTCGGGCCTGGGTTGTTTGGGTGCGGGCGCGGCAGCGGTCGCGTTGTTCCGCGGTGATGGTGGGATCGTCCATTCGGGCGGCCAGCGGGGTTCGGGCGGCGGTGTGGTTGCTGATTCGGGTTGGTTCGTGTGGAGGCGGATCGGCTCGGGGTAACGACGGGGGTGGCTGGTGTCGTAGAGGGTGCCGTCGGGTCGGTACCAGTGAACCTGCCTGTCGAGATGTTTCTGAACGGTCCAGCTGCCGTGGTGGATGAACTGGTGGTGCGTGAAGCAGGTCGGGAAACCGTTGATGAGGTCGGTGGGTCCGCCGTGTTCGAACCAGTCGCCGTGGTGCATGTCGCATTCGCATGACACGATGGCGCAGCCGGGGAAGACGCAGGTCGGGTATTGGGCGGTGAGGGCGCGGTATTGGGCCGGGGTGAAGTTACGTACGGCGCGACCGTGGTCGAGGACGACGCTGTCGGCGTGGAGGACGCGGCTGATGAGGGCGTCGCAGGCGATGCGAGCGAGCGCTCGGGCAGGGAGGCGGCGTCCCGTGTCGGCTTCGCACAGGCCGATGGCGGTGCCCTGCAGCGTCGGGAGATCGGTGTGGACGAGCACGTGCGGTCGGTTGTTGCCGCCGGTTTGGCCGTGGAGGTAGGCGTTGCAGATGTGGGCGAGTGCGTCGCCGCGCTGTTGGGGGAACGACCGGGGATCGTTGGCGACACGGGCGCGTTCCGTGGCGTTGGCGATGGCACGGTCGACGACGGTGTAGCTGTCGGGTTCGAAGGTGGCGTTGAGGACGCCGACGCCGTCGAGCAGGGCGGCGTGGTGGAGTTCGTTGCCGGACTCCCAATCGTGGTGGTCGCCGCGGGTGGGGTCGTGGCGTTCGGTTTCGACCACGTCGACGAGTTGGGCGAGTTCGCTGGCGAGGCGTTCGGCGGTTTCGTGGACCGCGGTGCGCGCGAACCGGGCTTCGAGTGCCGCGAACCGTTCAGGCGCGTTGGCGCGTTTGCGGGCCCGACACGTGAGATCGACCTTGGTCGTGTCGATCATGCCCGCGCCGTACAGGGGTGCGATGGTCGGCAGCTCAGTGAGTTGACGGGCTCGGTGCACGAGCCGGGTCGCGTCGGCGTTGGCGCATCGGGTCGTGGTGGTGATCCACGCGGCGGCCGACCGGCGTGCGTCGATCTGATACTCGAGGGACCCGTCGAACGCACCGACCTCGGCGGTGTACAAGGCCTCGACGCGAGCGACCGCACGGTGGAGTTCGGTGATGCGCGGGCCGTGCCGATCGACATGCGTGTCGAACAATCGGTCGATCACCGCATCGAGCAGACCGAACAAGGCCGCATCGTCGAAGTCGCTGAGATCAACTGCGGTCTTCGCCGCCCGAAATCCCATGCCCCGATCTTACACGAACATATGTTCGCATACAAGGGTTCCCGTCAAGAGAATCAGGGGCTTTCTCGAGGCGTCACCTCGGGCTGATGGCTTGACAGCCGTCTCGACGGGGCGAGGTTGGGGCGTCGACGCGCTGCAATAGGTTGATCGGAATGTCGCGTTGTTGGGTGATCATTGGGGTCTTGGTCATGAGCGCGGCCGGGTGTGGCGGCAGTCCCGGGGAATCGACCCCATCGTCGACCCCCGCCCCGGGTGCTGACGCGTTCGAAGCGGGTGCGCCCGTGATCGGTGGTTTCGTTGTGCCGCCAGGGTCGCGGATGATCGGGGTGCCGTTTCCGGCGTTGCACCGTCGCGAGCGGGAGTCCGCCAGCGTGGAGTGGACGGCGTACTTCGAGCTGTTGGGTGAACCTCGCGATTTCGTCGAGCACATCGTCAGCCAAGGTGCGGCCGAACCACTCGAATTGTCGAACGTCGAATGCAGGACGAGCGGAGACGCCGCTGCGTGTTGGGTGATTGGCGCATCCCCAGGCAGCGAAGCCGATGACACACCGATGACGGCGGAGCTGTTCGACACGGAAATGACGTCACCCTCCGAATCTGACTCGACGTCCGGCCTTGGATTGACAGTGACTGCCATGCGAGCTCCGCCGTTCTTCGGGAACGCATGTGACGAAATCTGCGACCCCAACCGCTCGATGGGGATCGTGCAGCTCGTCGATCGTGACCGCGATGCGCTGGGCGCGATCAGACTCGACGCCTTGCCGAGCGCACCGAACGCACCGATTCCAAGCGACTGGCCGGCAGCGGGTTCGGTGCTTCTCCCGGGCGAATACGGCGGAGTCGGAGCACTGCGAGTGCCCGACGGGCTCGTCCCGCTCGCCCCCATCTTTTCGGCCGTCTTCGAGATGCACCCGGACGTGCATGCGGTGTTCGCCGTGAAGGGGGATCCGGATGCGGTCTGGCGCGACGTCACCGCTGCACTCGCCGAAGCGATGTCAGCGGACCCGGGTCATTCGTCGCCCGAGGTCGCGGGCGCCGCCCGAGTCTGGACGAGCCCGACGTACTCGGACATCGGCGACGGCTTGAGGTTGGAAGCGCTGATGGTGTTCGACGATGCCGCCTCGGTCGGTTTTCTCGCCGTCCGAGGCGTCGCCAGCGGTTGACCGCGACGATCTATCCTCGCCGCTGAAGCGGAGTCCGTTGCAGTGCCTCAACGGTCGAGTGCTCCGGCCTGCGACGCCAGCGTCTGCAACCTCCGGAGCGAAATCCGTTGGACTTGACCGATCGGTCAAGGGTTAGGCTCACCCGATGCCCGGTGACGCCATGACCGATGACGCTGTCGTCGACCTGGGCAAACGGGCCAAAGTGGCCTCGCGCATCGTGGGCCAGGCCCCGACCGGGCAGAAGAACGCCGCCCTGCTGGCGGCCGCCGACGGATTGGTTGCCCGCCGGGACGAACTCATGGCCGCCAACGCCGCGGACCTCGACGCAGCCCGAGCCGACGGGATCGCGGCGGGACCGCTCGACCGACTGACCCTCACCGACTCCCGGCTGAGCGGCATGGTCAACGGGTTGCGCACGGTTGCAGGGTTGCCCGACCCGGTCGGCGAGGTGCTCGACGGTTGGAAGCGACCCAACGGATTGGTGATCGAACGCGTGCGGGTTCCGCTCGGCGTGGTTTGCATCATCTACGAGAACCGCCCGAACGTCACGAGCGACGCCTTCGGGCTCTGCTTGAAGTCCGGCAACGCCGCGTTGTTGCGCGGCAGCGGCAGCGCGTTGCGCAGCAATCAAGCCATTGCGGCCGTCCTGCGCGACGGATGCGAAGCCGCCGGTCTGCCGGCCGACTCGCTCGTCTTCGTCGACGACCCGAGCCACGAGACGGCCACGAAGGTGATGCGACTCACCGACCACGTCGACGCGTTGATTCCGCGCGGTGGACCCGCGCTGATCGCCAGCATTCGCGCCAACGCGACGGTTCCGGTCATCATCGACGGTGACGGCAACTGCCATGTCTACGTCGACGCCGCGGCCGATCTCGACGAGGCCTTGGCGATCGTCGTCAACGCGAAGACTCAGCGCACCAGCGTGTGCAACGCGGCGGAGTCACTCGTCGTCCACGAAGCCGTCGCGGACCAGTTCGTCCCGCGAGCCGTGACGGCACTCGTCGAACGCGGCGTGGAACTTGTCGGCGATGCGGGTGCGCGTCGCCGTAGCGCGCAGATCGGCGAGGCCAGCGACACAGATTTCGGCACCGAGTTCCTCGACCTCAAGATGAGTGTTGCCGTCGTTGGTTCGCTCGACGCGGCCATCGAACACGTGAACCACTACGGCTCCGGCCATACCGAGGCGATTCTGACGAGCGACCTCGCCGCGGCGCGGCGTTTCGTGGCTGAGGTCGACGCGGCGGCGGTCGTCGTGAACGCGAGCACGCGGTTCACCGACGGCGAAGAGTTCGGGTTCGGTGCCGAGATCGGGATCAGCACCCAAAAACTGCACGCGCGAGGTCCGATGGGCCTGCGCGAGTTGACGACGTACAAATACACCGTGTGGGGTGAAGGACAAGTGAGGAACTAGTGGAACCGACCGGCGACCGTTTCGACTCCGTGCAGGATGTCATCGACCGATTGCGCACCGTCGACTATCTGTCGGATACGCAGATCGCTGGTGCGGTCTACCTCGCTGACAAACTCGGCAAGCCGATTCTCGTCGAGGGACCCGCCGGCGTCGGCAAGACCGAACTC
>SXIR01000030.1 GCA_005772765.1 Actinomycetota bacterium | reverse complement strand
CGCACGTCTCACCGACTGGTGCCGTACCCGTCAACCGGTAACGCGACAGACGAAGAACGATCCGAGCCAGTAACACGCGCATGCCGCACGGTACGTCACGGCTCGGCCGAACCTGGTGTCTGAGTGCCACGCGTCGAGGTGGCAGCCCCGTCAGGCAGCGGTCGCCGCTCGCAGCCGGTCTGGTTAAGCGGCATGCTCCATGACCTGCTCCATGAGCACGTCTTCGCGTCAACGACACCGCGCACCGGGCTCGATCCCCGGAACGTCAAAGGGTTGTGGGCCAGAGCGGCCCACGTACCCCCTTGACCAGGAACTCCCGCCGATCGCCGGACATTCAGGTGGCGGTCAGGATCGACTGCTCATACTGACGCCTCCAACCGAGTCGAACGAGGAGTCCACCGTGAATCGTCGAAACAAGCTCATTGCCCTCTCCGCCGCGATCGTCGGTACTGCGGCGCTCGGCACCGGCATCGCTCGCGCCGGCGGCGGCGATGACGCCGAAACCCCAATCCCGGCCACCGAACTGGGCGAGGCCTCGTTGGCTGCGCTCGAACACGTCGGCGAAGGTCGCGTCACCGAGACCGAGATCGGGGACGAGGAAAGTCTCTACGAGGTCGAGGTCACCCTCGATGACGGCACGCAGATCGACGTGCAACTCGACGAAGCATTCAACGTCGTGAGCGACAAGGTCGACGACGACAGCGCCGACGATCAGGACTGAGCGTTCGAACTGCTGGGACTCGCCGGTCGACCATGGCGGGCTCCCGGACAGGCGTGCCGACCGCGTTCGCCGATACCGTAGGCGGATGTCATCGAGTCGTTTCCGGTCCGTATCCGTGCTCGCCCTCACGTTGACGCTGCTCGTCGCCGCTTGCAGCTCCGACGACGGCGGGTCCGAGGGTGCGTCGGATCGCGAGACGACTGCGGCGCCGACCACGACGACCATGCCCGTGGAGCCCGTGGCCATCGCCGCCCTCGACGAGAAGGTCGAAGCTCGGGTCGCGCCCGCCGCGGAGTTCGCCCCCGTCGCGTCGACCATCGAGGCGCGGCTCGGCGATGCGGTGCGCACCGACGTCACCGGCTTCGCCGAGATCATCTATCCCGATGGATCGCTGACCCGCCTCGATGCCGAGACCGAACTCGAGATCCGTGCGCTCAGTGACGTGGATGACGTGGTTACCACGGAGACGGAGTTGGTGAGCGGACGGATCTGGAACCGGGTCGAGCAGCTCGCGGGACCCGACGACGCGTTCACCGTGGACACGCCCGTCGCCTCCGCAACTGTTCGGGGTACCGCGTTCGTGGTGGACTGCCGGACATCGAATGCCTGCACATTCACCGTGCTCGAAGGCACGATCATCGTCGCCCCTGACGGGGGCGAACCGATCACGCTCGAAGCGCCGCGCTCGCTCACCGTCACCGCGGCCGGTGCGCCGGAGGATGCGGTGCTCGTGCCGTTCGACGCAGCCTTCGCCGACCCATGGATCAGCGAGAACGCCGATCGCGATGTCGAGGCAGGATTCCCCGATCGAGTCGCAATGTACCGCTCGTACGGTCCGGCGCTCGCGTCGCTCGAGGGGACGTTCCGCGGCACTCGCACGATCGTGGGGACCGAATGCCTCGACGGTCCGGGCTGTGTGCCCGGCACACCGGTGGGTGACGTCGCCGAGCGCGAGTACACATTCACCGTCGACTGTTCCGAGGGCTACCCGTGCACAGGCCAGGTCGATGCGGAATATCGAATTGAGGGTGAAGTGAAGTCGATCGTCGTGCCGGTTGTGGGGTCGGCGTCGGGCTTCAGCTACACGTTCAGCTCATCGATCCCCGTGTGCTACTTCGGCGAGACGGGTCTCGGCAACTACGACGTGACCTGGCGCTACGAGGGGCGGCCGACTGCAGCCGAGGCCCGAGGCGACCGTTGGGTCGTGACCGAGATCGAGATGACAGCGATCGTTGAGAACATCGTCACGGCGCAGGATCCGGACTGCGCCGCAGCGGGCTACACGTCGACGCGAGAGACGGTCGACATCGCGGTCTCGCGCTGAGATGACGCGCCGGCGGCGAGCTGCGGGTACGAGGGCTCGATTCGATACAACTGCTGGTGTCGTGGTCCCGAGGGCGTGGGCCAAGCCGACGACGGCGACGTCGTGAACTGATGGATCGACGCCGTTTCGGTCGATTCCTCACCGGGCTCGCCATCGCTGCGTCGATCGCGGGTCTCGTTGCCCTCGGGTTGGACGCAGGTTGGCTGGAATCACTGCGCGCGCGCAGTTCCGACGCCGTGGTGTTTCCGCGTCGTAGCGCAGCGGAGGAGGTTGCGGTCGTCGCGATCGACGCACGCTCGGTCGCGGCACGACAAGCGCCGTGGCCGTGGACCCGCGACGCGCAAGCCGACCTGGTCACGGCGATCACGGCCGCAGGTGCAACCGTTGTCGTCCTCGATGTCGTGCTCGCTCCCGCAACGGATTCGGACGATCGGCTCGCGGCCGCGTTGCGGGAGACGCGGTCGGTGATCGCCGCCGCGGTCGAAAGTACGACCGCCGACGATCGACAGTGGACCGACCAAGGCGTGCTCATCGCAACGAACGTGATCGCTCCGGAGCCCCGCTTCGCCGAGGTCGCGTCCGTCGGCCACAGCGCCGTAACGCCTGATGGCAGCGATGGAGTCACCCGACGCGTTCCGCTCGTGATCGAATCGGATCGGCGCTTTCTCCCAGCCCTCTCGATCGCCGCTCTCGCAAAACTCGATGGCGTCGCCCCGCAGGTGACGGTGCGCGACAACGCCGTCCAGATCGGTCAACGCGCTATTCCCACCGACGAGCGTCATCAACTGCGCGTGAGCTACTCGGCCTCGCTGAGCGACGACGGCGATTTGGCCGTCGTATCAGCGATCGACGTACTCGAGGGCCGCGTCGGCGACCGACTGCGCAACAAAGTCGTGTTCGTCGGAGTGACCGATCCGATCGCCGGAGATCGATTCCTGACGCCGATCGCGAAACGTTCCGGCATGGCCGGAGTGCTCGTCCACGCGAACGCATTCCACACGATCTCGACGCGCACTTACCTCGCCGAAGCTGACGATGCGGAGGTGGTCGCGTGGGCATTTGCGCTGGCGCTTCTCGTTTCGCTTGTTGTGCTGCTCCTGAAGCCGTGGGTCGGTGCCGTCGTCGCAAGCGGCGCCGCCGCAGCATTCGTGGTGTTCGTGATAGCGCGGGCCGATCGGGGCACGATTGTTGATGTGGCCTTTCCGGTGCTCGCAACGGCCGCGGCGCTCGTGCTCACTGCGCTCGTGCGAGAGTTGCTCGTCGATCGTCAACGCCGTCAGCTCGCAACGCTGTTCGGCCAATACGTGCCCCCGAGCGTCGCACGCGAAGTTGTCGGCGACGCCCGGGCGAGCGGAGTGCTCGACGGCCGGAGCATGCACGTCACCGTATTGTTCTGCGATATCCGCAACTTCACACCGCTGACGGCTCCGCTCGAACCACCGCAGATTCGAGTGCTGCTCGATACCTATTACTCGGTCTTGTCCGGCGTAGTCCTGGCGCATGGCGGCACGGTCCTGCGATACACCGGCGACGAGATTCTCGCGGTCTTTGGCGCACCTCGTGCGTCGCTCGATCACGCAGTCGATGCCGTGCGCGCTGCGATGGCGCTGCACGCGTCGCAGGCGGACCTCGCGGATCGACTCGCCAGCGCCGGTCTTCCCGCATTCGGCTACGGCATCGGGCTGCAGTCCGGTGAGGTCGTGAGTGCCGTCATGGGTTCCGAGGTCCGTCGTCAGTACGCAGTGATTGGCTCGCCGCTCACACTCGGCGCGCGGTTGTGCGCAGAAGCCCGCGAGGGCGAGATCGTCGTGTCGCACGAGACCTTCTCGGCACTCGACAATCCGCCGCCTGCCGAATCGTTCATCGCAAGCCTGAAGGGCCGCACCGAACCCGTCGTGGCGTATCGGATCGTCTCCGCAAGCTGACCAACGAACGCACGCCGACAGGCAGCGTGGTCAAAATCTCAACGCGCTCGACGTTCGAGGGCGGCAACGTCGATGACCTCGATCCGCCCGCGTGCCAGCACCAACACGCCATCGGCTTCGCCGCTGCGCAACACGCGATTCACGGTCGGCCGACCGGTTCCAGCGAGGTGAGCAAGGTCTTCTTGGATCAGCGGCACGATGACAGGTTCGTCGGACCCTTGGAACATCCGGACGAGCTCCAACAGGCGACGCCAGACGCGCCGATCGGCAGGGAGGTACAACGCGTCGACGAGCGCAGCCGCCAGACGGCGCACTTCCGTGACGAGCGCCATCACGACCATCTCCTCAGCCCGCGGCGAGCGTCGGCGCAGTTCGGCGAAGTCGTCGCGCGAGAGACTCAACGTCTCGGCCGCGTCGTAGGCGACGACGGTGCCGGCGCGCGGCCCCGGCGAAAGGACCGCCAACTCGCCGAAGTGCTCCCCAGGCCCGACCACGCGCACCGTCGCAACATCCCCGAGCGGCGTCGCGATGCGGATTGCGAAGTGACCCTTGGTGACGAGATGCACGGTGTCGCCGGGGTCGCCGTCGTGGAAGACGATTTCATTTCGTTTGAATCGGCGTCGGCGCGCCTGCTGGAGCAAGGCGCGACGCTGCTCGTCGTCGAGTACCGAGAGCATCTGGAAGTCGGTCATCGCAGCAGTATGGCAGCGCGTTGCCCGGCGGACCTGTGTGCGCAATCGCACAGACGGGGGGTTGGGGGCCGCACAGACCGATGAGCCAACCGGCTGGAAGATGCGAGTTGTCCGCACCGAGCGGCGAAACGCCAGACAAGAAGGAGCTCATCATGGAGATCACCCTCGACCCGCCGATCCCGACACCGCAACGCCAGCGTCGCCGTTGTCGCGTCGCCGGCGCCGGAATCGCGTTGGCGCTCACGGTCGCAGCCCTCGGTTCGGGCGTGACGCCCGCTTCGGCGTTGAGTGCTACGTCTACCTACAACCCGGGTGGCACGTCGAACGACACGACGATCGGCTATGAGCGCCTCGTCATCGACCGCGGCCGTACGATCATGGAGGCACCGAACTACGCCAGCCAACAGCAGCAGGTCTGTATCACGACGGTGCTGTGGCAGGTCGTGCACGCCGGTTACGGCACCGGAGGCACTCCGTTCTGGAAGATTGCCCAGCAGCACACTCGGTGCGGCTGGATCTCAGCAGCGCAGACCTCGATTCGTGACAACGGAGTGTTCTTCAACGTCAGCGGCGGCCCGTTCTACAGCATCTCTGCCGATGTGCGCTGGTACTCGACGAACGGGGTGCTGCTCGCACGATCCTTCATCGACTACGACCGCGCACTCGACTATCAGTGCGTACAAGGCGTCTGGCGTTGCAGCACCGGGAACGTGGTGTGGGGCGCGCGAGACGCCTTCATCACCTTCCAGTAGACCATTCCTACGATTGCGTCGTCAGCCGCCGGGGAATGGTCCACGAGCGCCACGCGGATGGTGTTGCTTCAGACGCCTGGTGCTCAGGCGAGCATGACGGTGGTGCTGATGCCGCCGGATGGGACGACGAGGTTGGAGTTCGCTCCCGTGATCGGAGACAAGGTGCAGCGAACACCGACGGTGCTGACGAGAACCTGTGCGACGTATTGACCGGTGGCGTCGGTGGTGCCGACCGAGTAGTTCGTGTTTCCGGTGATCACGGACACCGTCGCTCCCGAGACGACGCTGTTATCCGAGGTTCGGCGGGCGGTGATGCTGATACCGGCAGCTTGGAACGTCACCGTCGCAGGGCCCGAGACCGCCGTCGTGGGCGAGACCTCGAGGGTGCCGAGCCACTGGGTGCGAAACTCGTAACTGCCGTTGAGGAGTTGTTGGACGACTTCGCCGGATCCGTTGGGGTAGCCGGAGAAGTACCAGGTCGCAGTGCCGGCGGGCCGGACCCAGAAGGCGGCGTCTTGACCGGAGAGCGCGGTGCCGGTCGAGGTTCGGATGGACTCGGTTGCGGGAACGGTCTGGAACGTGATGGCGATCGGTGCGCTG
>SXIR01000210.1 GCA_005772765.1 Actinomycetota bacterium | reverse complement strand
CGAGATGCGCATTCACAAGCGCTTGATCGACATCATCGAGTCGAACCCCAAGACGGTCGAGTCGCTCCAGCGTCTCGAGATGCCCGCCGGTGTCGACATCGAGATCAAGCTCCAGTAATTAGCACGTCACCCTGCCGAACCGGCGTCACCGACGGATCAATGATCCCTCGGTGACGCCGGTTCGTCGCGTCACGCCGCGGCGACGTCCATAGCCTGCGGCGATGGCCGAGTACTGGGAAATCAATCGCGCGAACTGGGATCAGCGCGCCGCCGTCCATGCCACGTCGACGACGTACAACCTCCAACGGTTGATCGTTGATCCGACGGCCCTTTCCGAGGTCGTGTCGCACGACGCCGTTCACCTCGGTGATCTGTCAGGCCGCGACGTGTGCCATCTGCAATGCCACATCGGCACCGACACCGTGTCGCTCGCGAGGCTCGGCGCCCGTTCGATCACCGGTCTCGACGTCTCACCCCGTTCGATCGAAGTTGCGCGACAACTCGCGAGCGACTGCCAGATCGCGGACGCAACCTTCGTCGAGGCCGAGGTCTACGACGCGGTCGCAGCCCTCGGTGCGCAACGCTTCGACCTCGTGTACTCCGGTGTTGGCGCAATCAACTGGATTCCGAGCATCTCGCGATGGGCCGGCGTCATTGCCCAGCTCCTGCGTCCCGGCGGGCGGGTCTATCTGCGCGATGCGCATCCGATGCTCTACACGATCGACCATCGGTTGAAGGACGGCACGCTGGTGGTCGAGTTCCCGTACTTCGAGACCGTCGAACCCTTCGTCGACGACGAACCGGGGACCTACACCGACGGCGACCATTCGTCGATTACCGCGAACCTCACCCACGAGTGGAACCACGGTCTCGCCGAGATCGTCCAGGCGCTCATCGACAACGGGTTCGCCATCACCCGACTCGCAGAGCACGCCGAAGCCGAGTGGCAGGCGCTCGATTCGATGGTCGACATCGGTGACGGACAGTTCGCCCTTCCCGAGCGCCGGGACCGGCTGCCCATGATGTTCACCGTGGAGGCCACCCGGCTCGGGCTGTGACCTCGTGCTCGGCGAGTCGCGCGCTGGCCACCTGCGCCCCCTTCGTCGCGCGAGGCGAAGCGTCCGGTCGGTTGATCCGAGCGACACGGTTCGGCGCCAGGATGGGCCGACCTGCTACTGTGGCCAGGTCTTGTGCGGGCCCGGCCCGCGCCAATCGACGTCCCTGTAGGCCAGCGCCCGTTTGCGGCAACGGAACCACGGGGCACAACCGAACCGACGCTCCGCTCCGACGGGCCGCTGCCCAGTCGAAGCGGAGCGTTCGCGTGAGCGCCCACCTGTGGGCGCCCCCGCCGGCGAAGCACCGAAGAGGAAGACATGGCAAGCAAAGGCATCCTGGGGCGAAAGCTCGGAATGACCCAGGTCTGGGACGCGGACGGCAAACTCGTGCCGGTGACCGTGATTCAGGCCGGGCCGTGCCGAGTCGTGCAACTGAAGACGCCCGAACGTGACGGTTATTCGGCGGTCCAGCTCGCCTTTGGTGAGACCAAAGTACAGCGGCTGAACAAGCCCGAGCTCGGTCACCTGAAGGCCGCCGACGCACCGCCGAGCAAGACGCTCGTCGAACTGCGGGTCGATGACCTTTCGGGTTTCGAGATCGGACAGGTGATCAAGGCCGACGTGTTCGCTTCGGGCGACAAGGTCGACGTCACCGGCATCTCGAAGGGTCGAGGCTTCTCGGGCGCGATGCAGCGCCACAACTTCAGTGGCCAAGGCGCCAGCCACGGTAACCACAAGAAGCACCGGTCGCCCGGTGCCGTTGGTGCCTGCGCCACGCCCGCCCGCGTGTTCAAGGGCATGAAGATGGCCGGCCAGTGGGGCAACACCAAGGTCACGACGCTCAACCTCGCGGTCGTCGAAGGCGACGCCGAGCGCGACCTCATCCTCATCAAGGGCGCGGTCCCCGGCGCCAACGGCGGACTCGTCTTTCTCCGCAACGCAGTGAAGGCAGGTCAGTCATGACCTCGGCACCGATGAAGAACTCCAGCGGAGGCGACGCCGGTCGCGTCGACCTCGCCGAGACCGTGTTCGGCATCGAGCCGAACTTGGCCGTGATGCACCAAGTCGTCACCGCCCAACTCGCCCACAAGCGCGCCGGCACGCACAGCACCAAGACCCGAGCCGAGGTCCGCGGCGGTGGGGCGAAGCCTTGGAAGCAGAAGGGCACCGGTCGGGCCCGGCAAGGTTCGACTCGCGCCGTGCAGTGGCGGGGTGGCGGCGTCGCCCACGGCCCCAAGCCACGCGACTACTCCAAGAAGGTCAACAAGAAGGTCGTGAACCTCGCGGTTCGCAGCGCGCTGAGCGACCGAGCGGCGAGTGAGCAACTCATCGTCGTCGACGACTGGGGCATCGACCAGCCGAGCACCAAGCAGGCCGTGACGCTGCTGACGAACCTCGGTCTGCGTCCCGCAGGTGAGCGCGCCCCGCGGGTCTTGATCGTGTTGTTCCGCACCGAAGACAACGTCTGGAAGTCGCTCCGCAATCTCGGTGAGCGCGTCCAGGTGATCCTGCCCGAGGAAATCAACGTCTACGACGTGTTGGTCAACGACTACGTCGTGTTCTCACAAGCGAGCCTCGCCGCGACCACCGCGCGACTCACCGGTGATGTCACCGAGGTCGAAGCGGTCGCCGTCGTCGCCGCGAACGACGAGGGAGATGCGGAGTAATGGCCAAAGATCCCCGCGACGTCATTATCCGGCCTGTCGTGTCCGAGAAGAGCTACGCGAACTTCGACGAGCGGGTGTACACGTTCATCGTGTCGCCGACCTCGAACAAGATCGAAATCCGCCAAGCGGTCGAGGCGATCTGGCCCGACGTGAAGGTGGCGAAGGTCAACACCATCAACCGCAAGGGAAAGGTCGTGCGCTCACGCCGAGTGCGCGCCACCTCGAAGCGGCCCGACACCAAGCGCGCGATCGTCACCCTGGCCGAGGGTGAGATCGAGATCTTCGGGAGCTGACGATGCCGGTACGTACCCGCAAACCCACGAGCCCCGGTCGCCGGTTCCAAACGGTTGCCGACTTCTCGGACATCACCAAGACCAAGCCCGAAAAGTCGCTGACGAAGCCGAAGCCCCAAACCGGTGGTCGGAACAACTACGGCCGCAAGACCGCGCGTCACCGCGGTGGTGCGCACAAGCGCAAGTACCGTGTGATCGACTTCCGTCGTACGAAAGACGGCATTCCGGCGAAGGTCGCATCGATCGAGTACGACCCGAACCGCAACGCTCGGATCGCGCTGTTGCACTACGTCGATGGCGAAAAGCGATACATCATCGCTCCACTCGGCCTGAAGGTCGGTGACATGCTCGAGAACGGTCGTGAGGCCGAGATCCGGGTCGGCAACGCGCTGCCGCTGCGCTACATCCCCGTCGGTACGACCGTGCACAACGTCGAGTTGAAGCCGGGCGCCGGCGCCAAGATGGGTCGCAGCGCGGGTACCGCAATCCAGCTGATCGCCAAAGAGGGCGATTTCGCGACGCTGCGGTTGCCGAGCACCGAAATGCGTCGGGTTCCGATCGATTGCCGCGCGACCGTGGGCACGGTCGGGAACCCCGAGGCCTCGCTGATCTCGATCGGAAAGGCCGGACGTAACCGCTGGAAGGGTGTTCGCCCGCAAACCCGCGGTGTTGCGATGAACCCGGTCGACCACCCCCTCGGTGGCGGTGAGGGCAAGAGTTCTGGTGGACGTCACCCCGTTTCGCCTTGGGGCAAGCCCGAGGGGCGTACCCGCAAGAAGCGCAAGGCCAGCGACAAGATGATCGTCCGCCGTCGCCGTACGCGTGGATCCCGGAGGTAACGGCTCATGCCGCGCAGTCTGAAGAAGGGCCCCTTCATCGATGGCCACCTGCAGAAAAAGGTGGACGCGATGAACGAGGCCGGCGACCGCAAGGTCATCAAGACGTGGTCGCGCCGATCGACCATCACCCCCGACTTCGTCGGTCACACCTTCGCGGTGCACGACGGGCGCAAACACGTCCCCGTGTACGTGAGCGAGTCGATGGTCGGCCACAAGCTCGGCGAGTTCGCCC
Source organism: Actinomycetota bacterium (assembly GCA_005772765.1). Classification (GTDB taxonomy): domain Bacteria; phylum Actinomycetota; class Acidimicrobiia; order IMCC26256; family PALSA-610; genus SXJQ01. The sequence goes on along the minus strand of SXIR01000210.1, from coordinate 1,262 downwards.
CGACCCGCACGTTCAAGTACCACGCGGGCCAAGAGAAATCGTCGAGGCGATAGCGATGGCGACCGAGACTTCGACCGTCGAGGCGCGCGCGACGCTGCGGTACCTCCACACGTCGCCGACGAAGATCCGCCCGATCCTCGACCTGATTCGCAACCTGCCGGCCGAAGACGCCGAGCGGTTGTTGCAGCTCACGCCGCGTTCGGCCGGCGACGACTTGCTGAAGTTGCTCGAGTCGGCGATTGCCAACGCGGAGCACCTGCACAGTGTTGGCGCGGACGAGCTCTACGTGAAGACCTGTTTCGCCGACGAAGGTCCGATCCAGTACCGGGGTCGACCGCGAGCACGAGGTCGTTACTTCCGTACGCGCAAGCGCACGTCGCACGTGACGATCATCGTCGCCCGATTCGAGAGCGACGAGCTCGAGGAGCGGCGCCGCAAGGCCGAGGCAAGCGCGACCCAGACCGGTGGAACGCGTCGGGCCCGCGCCGAGCGGGTGCGTCGTTCGCGTGCGGCCGCGGCTGGGCACGATCACGATCATGATCATGATCACGACCACGACCATGACCACGACCACGATCATGAGCATGACGAAGAGCTGATTGAGACCACCGAAGCGGTTGCCGAGGGCGAACTCGCAACCGAAGCGGCGGCCAACGAGGTCGACGAGGCCGGCGGCGACGCCTCGGCCGATGACTCGACCGACGCGCCGGAAGGCGAGGAGAAGTAATGGGTCAAAAGATCAACCCGTACGGGTTCCGGCTCGGTATCACGACGGACTGGAAGAGCCGGTGGATCGCGGATCGCAAGACGTATCGCGAGTTCCTCATCGAAGACACCAAGATTCGCGAGTACCTGAAGAAGCAACTCGAGCGCGCCGCGGTGAGCCGCGTCGAGATCGAGCGCACCCGCGACAAGTTGCGCGTCGACGTCTATACGGCTCGTCCCGGCATCGTCATCGGACGCAAAGGGGCCGAGGCCGAGCGTTTGCGCAAGGACCTCCACAAGATCACGGGCAACCCGCGGATCCAGTTCAACATCCAAGAGATCAAGCAGCCCGAACTCGACGCTGCGCTGATCGCGCAAGGTGTTGCCGACCAACTCGCTGGACGCGTCAGCTTCCGCCGGGCCATGAAGCGCGCGCTCCAGACCGCGACGAAGGCTGGCGCGCAGGGTGTCAAGGTGCAGTGTGGCGGTCGTCTCGGCGGCGCTGAGATGAGCCGAAGCGAGAGCTACCGCGAAGGCCGGGTGCCGTTGCACACGCT
>SXIR01000209.1 GCA_005772765.1 Actinomycetota bacterium | reverse complement strand
CCAGGTGGTGTCGTCGTCGGGGATGCCATCGATGGATCCGTACCGACTCAGCAGCGCCGCCGCAGTCTTCGCGCCGAATCCGGCGAGGCCGGGGAAGCCGTCGGCCGTGTCTCCGACGAGGGCGAGGTAGTCGGCGATTGCGTCGGGTGGGACACCGAACTTTTCGCGTACCGCGGCCGCATCGAGGATCTTGTCGTTGCGCCGGTCGAACTGCACGACCTTGCCGCCGACGCACTGGCCGAGGTCTTTGTCCGGCGTGCAGATCACAACTCGTTCGACGCGCGTATCGGCGGCCGCAACGTGGGCGGCCGCACCGAGTGCATCGTCGGCTTCGACCTCGACCATCGCCCACACGGCGACCCCCAGCGCGCGCAACGCGTCCTCCGACGGGTGGGCCTGCGACCACAACTCGGGATCGATGCCCTCGCCGGTCTTGTACCCCGGCCACAGGTCGTTGCGAAATGACTCGATGACGTGGTCGGTCGCCACGCCAAGGTGGGTCGCTCCGTCGGCGAGCATCTGCACCGCGGTTCCAACGACGCCGTACGCGGCCGAGATCTCGATGCCGAGGTCACGGTCGATACGCGAAGGGTGCTTGCCGTAGAAATGCCGGAACAACTCGTAGGTGCCGTCGACGAGGTGCACGTCCATGCACGAACGGTACCGCGAGGGGTCCGGGCGCTTCTGAGGTCAACTCGTCAGCGTCTCGACCGCAATGGGTTCCGGCGAGCGCGCTGGGCTCGGAACCCGATGCGACGCGAACCGTAACCAACTCACCGCGATGAACGTCGAGGCCGCACCGAGGACATGGATGCCGACGAGGACGGGCGGCACTTTGTTGAACCACTGGATGTAGCCGATGGCCCCTTGGACGAGGCCGATGGCGAGCACTGCCTCGGCCCTCGCCAGGGTGGCCGCAGCGCCGTCGCGCCGCGCCACGGCAATCAATCCGATCACGGCGGCGATCAGTGCCCAGACCGTGAGGGAGTGCAGCCGGACTGCGTTGTCGATGGGCCAGTCGAGGCGCTCGACGTCGGCATCGCCGCCGTGTGGGCCGGCACCCGTCACGAGGGTGCCGAACACCAGCACCAAGATGGTGAGCCCGAACACGATTTCGGTCAGCGTCCGAACCCTCGCGCTCACGCTGAGCACTCGTGCTCCGTCGGGCTCGTCGGCTCGGCGGAGCAACTCCAGGTTGCCGTAGAGCAGCAGGAAGCTTGCGAGGAAGTGCAGTGCGACCGACTGCCACTGCAACTCGAGGAGCACGACCGCGCCGCCGATGACTCCTTGCAGCAGCACGCCGCCGATGAGGAGGGCGCCGAACCACGCCAAATCGCGACGGTAGGGACGGCGGCGGAATGCGCCCGCGAACGCGCCGATGACCGCGAACCCGACCGCCCCGGTGAAGAGCCGGTTGATCTGCTCGGTCGCGCGATGCGGGTCGGACACGTCGATCATCTGGTCGTTCGTGCACTTCGGCCAGGTGGGACAGCCGAGGCCGGAACCCGACAACCGCACCGAAGCGCCAGTGACGATGATCGCTGTCACGAAGAACAGCGAGACGTAGACGAGTTTTCGATAGGTCGCAGCGGCCATCGCGGCTCACGCTAACCAGAGCGTCCCAACGAACCGAACTCGACACTCGGGCCTCGACGCTGATCGTTCGCACTACGTGGCCTCATCCGGGCACGCGCCGGATGCCCCGCCGCAAGGATCGGGAGCGGTTGAATGGGTCCATGCCGTTCCGTGCGCGCGTGGCCCGCAACCTGCTCACCGTTGGGCTCGGGGCGGCGATCGGTTTCGGCGCGTGCCGAGCCGACGACACCGCCGCGCCGGAGGCAGCCTCGCACGCTCCCCCAGGCTCGGCGACTCCGAGTTCGCCGGGATCGGGCTCGCCCAGTTCGTCCCCGAGTCCGGCATCGACGACGAGGCCCGCGCCACCGACGACCCGCGGTCCACTTGGTTCGGGCGCGCCGATCACGATCGCGTTTGGTGGTGACGTGCACTTCGAGGATGAGATTCGAGTCGGCCTCGACGCGCGGGGCAATGATCTGCTGGCCGCGATTGCGCCAACCTTGGGTGCTGCCGATCTCAGCGTGGTGAATCTCGAGACTGCCATCACCGACCGCGGGACACCTGCGGCCAAGGAGTACCTCTTTCGTGCGCCTGCGCGTGCGCTTCGGGCGCTCCGCGCCGCGGGCGTCGACGTCGTGTCGATGGCGAACAATCACGGGCTCGACTTCGGCGACGACGGATTCGAAGACTCGCTGGCGGCCGAAACACGCACGAAGCTGCCGATCATCGGTGTGGGACGCAACGACGACGAGGCGTACGCGCCGCAACGCTTCCGCGTCCGCGGTCAGCGTGTCGCGGTGATCGGAGCGACCCAGGTAATCGACGAGGCGCTCGTCTCCGACTGGACCGCGACCGAGTCGCACCGCGGCCTCGCGTCGGCCAAGGAAGTCGAGCGGCTGGTCGCCGAAGTACGCAAGGCTCGCCGCCGGAACGACACGGTCGTCGTGTTCTTGCACTGGGGCACCGAGAAGCAAACGTGTCCACAAGATCGACAACGCACCCTGGCGCGCCAACTGGTCGACGCCGGCGCCGACATCGTGGTCGGCTCGCACGCGCACCGACTGCAGGGTGCCGGACGGCTCGACAATGCGTTCGTCGGATACGGCCTTGGGAACTTCGTCTTCTACACCGATAGCGGGCCGGGCACCTCGACGGGAGTGCTCACCGTCAGCGTCACCGGACGCCGCATCGACAGCTACGGATGGACGCCCGCGCGCATCGAAGGCGGGGTCCCGGTGCCGCTCACCGGTGACGAGGCGACGACAGCACAACGAGAATGGCAAAGTCTGCGTACCTGCACCGACCTCACGCCCTGACGACCAGGAGATCGCGATGGACTACGACGAATTCGGGCTCTTCGACGACAACGCCGCGGAACTCGGGATCGCGTATCGTCCGCCGACCGTGCGACGCGAGTTCGTCGAAGTGAACCCGTCGACCGGCCAGCGCGTGAGCGCGCTCGTCTGGGGTGCCGCGCCAGCCGCCGACATCGACCTGGTGCTCGTTCACGGTGGAGCCCAGAACGCGCATACCTGGGACTCGGTCGCGTTGTGCCTCGACCGGCCGCTCGTTGCCGTCGACCTTCCCGGTCATGGTCATTCGGACCATCGCGACGACAGCGGATACTGGCCGCACGAGAACGCCGCAGCGTTGGCGAACGCGTTGGGGACGTTGGCCCCGAAACCGCGCCTTGTCGTCGGCATGTCGCTTGGTGGGCTGACGAGCATCGCGTTGGCCGCGCTCGCCCCGAACCTGGTGCCGCAGCTCTTGCTCGTCGACGTCACGCCGGGAGTCGACCAAGAGAAGTCCAAGGCGATTCATCAGTTCATCGATGGCCCGGAGTACTTCGAGAGCTTCGAAGCGATCCTCGAGCGCACGATCGCGTTCAACCCGACTCGTTCTGAGTCGTCGTTGCGCCGCGGTGTGATGCACAACGCCACACAGGACGCCGAAGGCCGTTGGCGGTGGCGGTACGACCTGCCCCGACGCGGGAGTGGCGCAGGCGACGACGGTCGGCTCTTGCCTGGCCTCGATTCGCTGTGGGACGCCATCGGTACGTCGACCATGCCCCTCGTGCTGGCTCGCGGCTCGTTGTCACCCGTCGTGGGTGACGACGACGTCGAGGAACTGAAACGCCGGCGGCCCGACGCCCGAATCGACGTGTTCGACGGAGCGGGACACAGCATCCAAGGCGACCAACCCGCAGCGCTCGCACGGTTGATCGAGTCGATGCTCGGGTAACGCATTCGCCATTCGAGCCACCAACGACGCATCCGGCGACTCCGACATCGTCGTCGATGCCACGGGTTCGATCAAGGTCGTCCTCGAGCCGAAATCGCCCCCGTGAGCGGCCGGCGTGTCAGACTTCACCCATGACCGCAACCTTCACCCGTATGGACGAATCGACGGCCGAACAATGGGCGGTCATCGGCGCGGAGACCGCGAAGAACCAACCGCGCGTGGCCGATCGAACGCTGGCGATGCTGCGCAGTCTCGACTCGGTCGTCGACGGGTTCGCGACCGATCAACTCACCCACTGTCTCCAAGCCGCGACCCGTGCCGAGCGCGACGGCGCCGATCCCGAGGTGGTGTTCGCGGCGTTGCTGCACGACATCGGCAAGGCGATCTCGGTTCCGAATCATCCCGAGATTGCGGCCGCAATCATCAAGCCGTATGTGCACGACGACGTGTATTGGATGATCAAGGTGCACCAGGACTTCCAGGGCCGCCATTACTACGCCCACTTCGGCGGCGACCCGAACGCACGTGATCAGTACGAGGGTCAGCCGTGGTACGACCTTGCGGCACGCTTTGCCGACGAGTGGGATCAGACTGCCTTCGATCCCGACTACGACACGCTCCCGCTCGAACATTTCGAGCCACTCGTGCGCGAGATCATGGCCGGCACCCGCTCAGCGGTCGGAGCCCCCAAGCGCTACGACAACCGCCCCCAATGACTGGTTGCGCAGTTTCGGTGAAGAACGGCTGAGACTGCTCGACGGAGTCGGCGTGGGTGGTCAGAGGCGCCCGCGGGGCTTGGGATCCGGTCGCTCGCGTTCGAGTCCGTCGCGCACGTAGGCCGCACGTGCGTCGCGACGTCGAAGTTGCTCCTCGCGATGATCGACCCCCGAACCCTGCCGCGGGAACACGACGGTCTCCATGGCGATTCGTTGCTCGTCGATGAATCTCGTGGTCTGGCTCGCCGCGGCACGGATCTGATCAGGACGTGGTTCGATCGCAGCGACGGCGACGGCTCGGAGGCTCCTCGCCCCGGCGGGGACGACACCCATGAGTTGCACCAGCGGCTCCTGGCCGCCCGTCCCAAATCTCCCTTTCGACCAGATCGGCGAGCAACCTGAGCGCAACTTGGCGATCCCGGCGGAATCCTGCGATCCTTCGCCGCATGGGAATCCTCGACGGCAAGGTGGCAATCGTGGCGGGCGTGGGGCCCGGGCTCGGTCAGGCGAACGCTCGGGCACTGGCACGGCAGGGGGCGACCGTCGTCCTCGCGGCGCGTACCGAGGCGAACCTCACGGCAACGCGCGACGACATCGAACGTGAGGGCGGACACGCCATCTGCGTCCCGACGAACCTCGCGGATCGAAGTTCGGCCGACGCGCTCATCGACCGAACCATCGACGAGTTGGGTCGTCTCGACGTTCTCGTCAACAACGCATTCCGCAGCTCCGGTTTCTCACCCTTCGAGTCGGCGGATCTCGAGCAGTGGCGCAAGATCTACGACCTCAACGTCTGGGGCACGCTCAACGTGACGCAGGCCGCAATCCCCCACCTCAAGTCCGCAGCCGCGACCCACGGCGATGCCTCGATCGTGTTCATTCTCTCGATGAGCATGCGCAAGATCCGCGAGAACGAAGGCGACTACTCCGGATCGAAAGCCGCGTTGCACACGACGATGCAAGGACTCGCGCTCGAACTCGGGCCGAGCAAAGTTCGCGTCAACGCGGTCGCGCCGGGTTGGATCGGGGGCCCGAACGTCGAGATGTATCTAGGCTGGCTGGCCGACGAACGCAAGGTCGACGTCAGCGTCGTGCGTTCGGAGCGCGAGGCCGAGATTCCCCTGCGCGAGATTCCGCCGCAGGACGACATCGCGAACGCGGTCGTGTTCTTCGCCTCACCCTGGAGTCGAGTCATCACCGGCCAGACCCTCGACGTCAACGGCGGCGAGTACCTCGGCTGAGCCCGCGGACGACGTCCGGGAGTGGCGGTCAAAAGACTGTGTTTCCCCGGCTGGCCCGCAGTCGCTACTGATCGGTGAGTCAGGACGCGGCGATAAGGTGCGCCGGTTCCGCACGTCGAGGGGGAGTTCCATGCCGCAGCAGGTTCGAGGCGTCATCGCTACCGGAAAAGGTCAGCCGGTCACCGTCGAGACGATCGTGATTCCCGATCCCGGCCCGGGCGAGGCCGTGGTCCGCGTCCAGGCGTGCGGGGTCTGCCACACCGATCTCCATTATCGCGAGGGCGGTATCAACGACGACTTCCCCTTCTTGCTCGGACACGAAGCCGCGGGCACCGTCGAGGCGGTTGGCGAGGGTGTCACCAATGTCGTGCCGGGCGATTTCGTCGTTCTCAACTGGCGTGCCGTGTGCGGCAACTGTCGGTCCTGCAATCGGGGGCTGCCGCAATATTGCTTCTCCACCTTCAACGCGACCCAGAAGATGACGCTCGCCGACGGCACGGCGCTCTCGCCCGCGCTCGGTATCGGTGCGTTTGCCGAGAAGACGCTCGTCGCATCAGGACAGTGCACCAAGGTCAACTCCGACGCGTCCCCTGCCGCTGCGGGCCTGTTGGGTTGTGGTGTGATGGCCGGCTTCGGCGCCGCGACCTATACCGGCGGGATCTCGCGCGGTCAGAGCATTGCAGTGTTCGGCTGCGGTGGCGTCGGCGATGCGGCGATCGCGGCGGCCAAGCTCGCGGGTGCAACCACGATTATCGCAATCGATCTCGACGATCGAAAGCTCGCGTGGGCGAAGGAGTTCGGGGCGACGCACACGATCAACGCCGCGTCCGGCGATGTCGTCGCGGCGATCCAGGCGGTCACTGACGGCAACGGGGCGGATGTGTGCATCGAAGCCGTCGGGAATCCGAAGGTGCTCGAGCAGGCGTTCTTCGCTCGCGATTTGGCCGGCACCGTCGTCCAAGTCGGCGTCCCCACTCCCGACATGAAATTGCCCGACATTCCAATGATCGAGTTCTTCGGCCGGGGTGGTGCATTGAAGCCGAGCTGGTACGGCGACTGTCTGCCGACCCGCGACTTCCCGATGCTCATCGACCTGTATCTCCAAGGCCGGTTTCCGCTCGACAAGTTCGTCAGCGAAACGATCGCACTTGACGAGGTCGAAGCCGCGTTCCACAAGATGGAGCGAGGCGAAGTTCTGCGCTCCGTCGTCGTCCTGTGATTCGCACGCGAATCGATCTGGTCGTCACCTCAGGTGTGTTCAGCATCGATGGTGACGACTTCGCGGTCGACAACAACGTCTGGATCATCGGCGACGACCACGAGGCAGTTGTGGTTGATGCTGCACACGACGCGACCACGATTGCCGACGCCATCGGCGACCGACGCCTTCGCTCGATCGTGTGCACGCATGGTCACAACGATCACATCAACGCTGCGGCCGAACTCGCCCGCCGGTACGGCTCGGCCCCCATCTTGCTGCACGCAGCCGACGAGATGCTGTGGTCGATGGTCTATCCGGATCGACGCCCCGACGGCGCGCTCGCGCACGGCGACACGGTCGAGGTGGCCGGTGCCACGCTGCGGGTCTTGCACACGCCCGGCCATTCACCGGGTGGTGTGTGTCTGCACCTGCCGGAATCCTCCGAACACGACCCGACCTTGCTCACGGGGAGCCATGTCTTCGGTGGCGACACGTTGTTCAACGGCGGGCCGGGGGCAACCGGACGCAGCTTCAGTGACTTCCCCACCATCATCGATTCCATCCGTCGGGAAATTCTCACGCTCCCGCTCGACACGGTCGTCCACACGGGTCACGGCGACATGACGCGGGTTGGCGACGAAGCCCCGCACCTCGACGAGTGGATCGCTCGGGGTCACTGAGCGACCCGACCATCGGCAGTCCTGTCCCGATACCGTGCACAGGATGGACATCCCTCTCGTCATCGTGTGCGTCGATTGCGGGGGGCGAGCCCACCTCCTCACCCACCTCGACGACGAGGTCCCGCCGCAAAGCGGCGACGTGCTTGCGTACCGATGCGAAGATTGTCTCGATCGTTGGGACCTCGTGTTCGAGGACGACGACAGCGACGAACCCGACGGGAGTTCCGGTCACGGTCCGCTCTAGTCTCGACAGTTGGTGATGACGCACGACTGGGCGACCGTCGACTTCTATGAGCGACTCGGCGTATCGCGTGACGCATCGGCCGAAGCGATTGGTGATGCGTTCCGGCGCCTCGCCAAACAACTTCACCCGGATGTGATCGGTGCCGACGGACCATCGGCCGAACGTTTCAAGGAGATCACTGCCGCGTACGAGGTCTTGTCCGACCCTCGTCGGCGCGCCGACTACGACGCGATCGCGCCCCCAGTTGGCGACCAGCGTGACCTGCGCTCGGGCGCAATGCCGTTGCCGGTCACACCCCTTGGGGTTCGACGCGCGGCTCGTTCGTGGTCGCCGCTGCGCGTTGGCTTCGTCACCATCGTTGGTGTCGTCGTGGCGGTCGCGGGTCTGGCGTTCGCGGTCGCGATTGTGGTGATCCAGGCGGGCGAACGGTCCGACCTCGCTGCCCGTCGCGAGGTCGTCGGCACCGCGGTCGTCGGCTTGCCGAGGCTGCGGCTCGCCTACTTCGCGGGTCGATCCGAGCGTCCCTACCTCGCCGCGATTCCCGATGCCGCCACCGCCGACTTCGAGCCCGGCGAAGTCGTGACCGTACGCGTGCAATCCGGTTCGCCCTTGAACGTTGCCTACGGTCCAGCCACTCCGCCGGAGTTCGACACTGCAGTGCAGGCTCGGGTCGTGACTAGCGCATCGGGTGCGGTCGTCGTGCACGATGCGGAAGGTTCGATACCGATCGTGAACCCAGACCCATCACCGAGCCGGAGTGCCGGTCTGCGCGATGGCGCTCCCGTCCGCCTGTTCGTTGCACCCGACGACCCGACTGACGTGCGCATCGGAACGAGCACCGCAGCGCGCGACGTGGCGTTCTGGGTCGTTGCGGTGAAGCTGATGGTGGCAGGTCCTTTTCTCGTCTGGTTTGCCCGGACACGCCGGCCCCGAACGTGACCGCTGGCGATCGCGATCGACGTGCGGCCCTCGACACGGTCGGCGTTGAGTCGGATCTGGACGTCTGGCAATGACAAGATGACCGCGATGAGTTCGCTGATGCTGTTCGATATCGCATTCATGCTCGCCGACACCGCCACTTCGGTGGCCGAGACGGCAACAACAGGCGTCGACCCGGCTGCGACCTCACGCAACAACGCCGCGCTGCCGCTCGCGGTCGCAGCGATGGGTGTGCTCGGAGCATTGGCGTTCTCGGCGCCGAAGTGGGCTCGCCGGATCAACGACCGCAAGGGCGGCTGAGCCTCGTCGACACGACCGGCAGCCCGAGCCGGCTCGTGGGTTCAGGTCGGGAGGGCGAACCACAGCGTCAGGCCGTACTTACGACCAGCGGTGACGGCCGCTCCGGCGTGCGGGTGGGTCACGAGTGACGGCCAGATCACGACGTCGCCGATCGTCAGCCCGGTGTTGTCCCAGCCTTGGCGTGGAAAGGTCAACGCCCCGCCGATGAAGTCGTCGTTGAGCTTCACCGACGCAGAGATCTGCGCGACGTCGTGATGGAGTTCGAGCGATGGCGTGGCGTCGGTGGCGTCGTAACGGATCACAAACGCATCGGCCAGCCCACACCAGGCGAACTCAGGCCAGTGGCCCCGCAACGCGGGTACCAAGCGCTCGTCGAGATCACGTTCGACCGCCGCGAACAACGCCGGCGTATCCCGTAACGAGAACTCGACGCCCGGTACCGGATCGTCTGGGTCGGGCGACCACGCCGCGAAGGCTTCGATTGCGGTACAGAGATCGGCGCAGAAGGCCGGCGTGTAGAACGCGGTGACGAGCACCTCGGGCGCGGCCACACTGAGATCGATGGTGCGAGAGCGGCGTGGTTGCACGAGTTGTTCGATGATGCGTTCGTTCGCGTGACGTTGCCCGCGCCACGTTGCGACGATCTCGGTCCGACCGTAGATGGCGATCGCTTCATCGGGGCCGGCTCGAAAGGTCGTGCCCGAGACGATGACGTCTCGGGGATCCGCGAAGACCGCACGCTCCTCGTCGAGTTCGATGTCGGCGCCGTTGCGCCAGGCCGCCAGTACGAGGTCCGCCATGGATCCCGCCAGCGGGAGGGTCCGCACCAGTTCGGCGAGCGAACCCGCTGCGCCGCTCACCACCCGGCCGTCGACGGAGGCGAGGTTCTCGAACACCGTGGCCATCACCTGACCGTGCTGCACCACCAGATCGTGGTCGTCGTCGACCAACACGACCAACTCGTCCACCGGGAACGTCGCGAGCGATGCTCGCTGCGACCAGGGTAGGGAGGGAGGTTGGTACACGGCGGCGGATCGTAGAACTCAGCGCCTGGCACACTCCTAGAACACGTTCTAGTATTGGATCGTGAGCGAACTCGACTACTCCCCCTTCGACGCCGACAACCATTACTACGAGGCCATCGACGCGTTCACTCGCCACGTCGACCCGGCGCTGCAACCGCGCTGCGTTCAATGGTCGGAGATCAACGGCCGCAAGTACCACGTCATTGGAGGTCGCGTCAGCCGCGCCGTGACGAACGCGACGTTCGACCCCATCGTCAAAGCCGGCGCGATGCACGACTACTTCCGCGGCAATCCCGACGGTCGACAGCCGTGGGAGTTTCTGACCGAACGCGAACCGATCCCCGCCGCGTACCGCGATCGCGACGCCCGCATCGCGCAACTCGACGAACACGGCCTCGAAGCAGTGTGGCTGTTCCCGACGCTCGGGGTCTTGTACGAAGAAGCACTGAAGCACGACCCGTTCGCCGTGACGACCACCTTTCGCGGGTTCAACCGCTGGATGGAAGAAGATTGGGGATTCCACTACCAGGAACGGATCTTCGCAGCGCCCTATCTGACGTTGTGCGATCTCGACTGGGCCGTGGCCGAACTCGAGTGGGCGCTCAGCCAGGGTGCCACCAACATCGTGATGCGTCCCGCTGCGGTGTTCACCGAGCTCGGACCCCGCTCACCGTTCGCCGCGCAGTTCGATCCGTTCTGGGCTCGGGTCAACGAAGCAGGAATCACCGTGGTGATCCATGCCGGCGACAGCGGATACTCGCTCAACGGCTACGCCGCCGAAGGGTTCAGCGCACAGTTCACCGGTGGGGTCTGGGCGCCAAGCGTCCGGGCCTTCGCCATCGAACGAGCTGCATACGACTGGCTCATCACGTCGGCGTTCGAGAAGATCTATCAGCGGTTCCCGAACCTGCGCGTCGCGTCGGTCGAAAACGGCAGCGGCTTCCTCTCCGATTTGTTCCGCAAGCTGCGCGAGACCGACAAGAAGATGCCCGGCTACTTCGGTGAAGACCCGGTCGCGATGTTCCGTCGGCACGTCTGGATCAACCCGTTCTGGGAAGACGACGTGAACGAGACCGTCGAACTGATGGGTGCCGACCGGGTCATCTTCGGATCCGATTGGCCGCACATCGAAGGCATGCCACGACCGCTCGACTACGTCCCGGAACTCAAGGCTTTCGACGAAGACGACCGGCGCAAGATCTTGCGCGACAACGCTCGCCACCTGAACACGCCGCAGCCTGCCTGAGGCCGATTCGCCAGAAGAGTCGCGTTTGCCACCACCCCTAACATGGGCCGCGTGTTGCGGATCGGAACGCTCGAACTCGATGTCCCGGTGGTGCTCGCGCCAATGGCCGGAGTCACGAATCGCGCGTTTCGACGCTTGTGCCGCCGGCACGGAGCGGCGCTGCTTGTTTCGGAGATGGTCAACGCTCGCGGGCTCGTCGAGGACTCGTCGCGTTCGGAAGAGCTGACCGCCTTCGACGACGACGAGACGACACGGAGCCTCCAGCTCTACGGCACCGATCCCACGATCATCGGTGAAGCGGTACGCCGGCTGCTGGCGACCGGGGTGAACCACATCGATCTGAACTTCGGCTGTCCCGTGCGCAAGGTGACCCGCCACGGCGGTGGCGCCGCGGTGCCCGCACGACCGCGTCTTGTTGGTGCCATCGTCGCTGCAGCCGTCGCCGGGGCCGAGGGTGCACCCATCACCGTCAAGATGCGCATGGGGCTCGACGACGAGCGTCTGACCCACCGTGCCGCAGCGCTCGCTGCCGCCGAGTCGGGGGCCGCCGCCATTGCACTGCATGCTCGAACTGCCGCGCAGCTCTACTCCGGTGTTGCACGCTGGGACGCGATTGGTGAGTTGGTCGCGATGATCGACACGGTACCGGTCCTGGGCAACGGCGACATCTGGAGTGCGCACGACGCAACGGCGATGATCGCGCACACGGGTTGCGCAGGCGTCGTGATCGGGCGTGGTTGTCTCGGGAACCCGTGGATCTTTCGCGACCTGCGTGCGAGCTTCGAAGGGCGCGCAGTTCCCGAGCCTCCGACGCTCGGCGATGTCTGCACAACGATGCTCGAACACGCCCGTCTCCTCGTCGACCACCTCGGCGAGGCGCGTGGCGTCTTGTCGATGCGGAAGCACTTGGGCTGGTATCTCACCGGCTACACGGTCGGTGGCTGGCGCCGACGATCGCTGATGGAGTGCGCAACCTACGACGAGCTGGTCGTTCGAGTCGGCGAACTCGGCGACCCCGACCAAGTGCTCCCCGTCGAGAATCGAGGGATCCCCCGCGGAACGCGCAAAGGACCCCAGGAGGTCACCCTCCCCTACGGCTGGCTCGATACCGAAGCCAGCACAGGACCGATCGACCGCGACGCGGAACTCGCGGTGTCGGGCGGATGACTCCCCCCGCCGTCGTGTTGGCCAGTGGCTCGCCTCGCCGACGCGACCTCATTGCGTCGCTCGGTCTCTCCTTCGAGATCGTCGTCCCCGACATCGACGAGACGACGCGCCCGGGAGAAGCGCCGGTCGATTACGTCGAACGCCTCGCCCGTGACAAGGCTGCCGCCGTTGCCCGCCCCGGGGCGCTCATCATCGCGGCTGACACCACCGTGGTGCTTGGCGGCGAGATCATCGGCAAGCCCGTCGACCGCGCCGACGCGCGCTCGATGTTGCGCAGACTCTCCGGGCGGACACACACCGTCGCGACCGGAGTTGCGCTCGCGCTCGAGTCAGCGGTCGTGGCCGAGGTCGTCGAGACGGCAGTGACCTTCGTCGCGCTGTCTGATGCCGCGATCGATTGGTACGTCGCGACCGGCGAACCCGGCGACAAGGCCGGAGCGTACGGGATGCAAGGCACGGGGAATGCGTTCGTGGCCGCGATCGCCGGGAGCCCGAGCAATGTCATCGGTCTCCCCCTCGCGACGGTCATCACCCTCGCTGCCTCACTTGGCGTCGACCTGCTCCATTGAGGCGTCGGGTTGGTTGG
>SXIR01000208.1 GCA_005772765.1 Actinomycetota bacterium | reverse complement strand
CTGGATGCACGAGCGCAACGATGTCTCGAGCATCCCGCACCTGGTCGAACGCGGCATCGTGTACGACACGATGGAAATCACGGCACCATGGAGTCGTCTCGCGGAGATCTATCGCACGACGGTCGACGCGATGCTTGCCGTTGAGCACACCCTCGTCGCGAGTTCTCATCAGTCGCACGCGTACATCGATGGTGCGTGCCTCTATTTCACGTTCGCGGGTCGCCCGCCCGCCGACGAAAAGACTGCGTTCTACAACGCCGTGTGGGACGCCGGCGCACGCGCCGTGCTCGCGGGAGGCGGCAATCTCAGTCACCACCATGGAGTCGGGCTCAATCGTGCCCGCTTCATGCGCGAAGCCCACGGGAACGCGTTCGACGCGATCGTCGCGATCAAACACGCGCTCGACCCGAACGGAATCTTGAACCCCGGCAAACTCGGGCTGCCGCAGTCGTTCGGCCCCGTTCGATTCCCTTGAGCCCGATTCGTGACCTCCGACGTGGGGCGTTCGGTGGCTGATCTGGCCACGATCTTGGTGCTCGACATCGGGACGAGCGGTATCCGAGCGGTGGTGTTCGATCAGCGAGGTGCCGCCGTCGCGAACGAACACCGAGAGGTACTTCCCGACTCGCCGGCCCCCGGACTGGTGTCGTTCGACGCGCCGCGACAAGCAGCAGTGGCGCTCGAGCTCGCGCGTCGGGCGATCGAACGCGTCGGCCCGGTCGCGGCGATCGGCGTCACGAACCAGCGCGCGTCGACGATCGGCTGGGATCGGGAAACGGGTGTGCCGATCGGCCCCGGCCTGGGCTGGCAGGATCAGCGGTCCGTTGAGGGTGCCGGGTTGCTCGGCGCGGCAGGCTTTGTCGCATCGACGGGAAGTTTGGGGCCCATCGCACACTGGTTGCACGCGACGCTCGACGCCGATCTCGATCGAGTCGTTTTCGGCACGGTTGACACCTGGATCGTGTGGGCGTTGACCGGCGGTGAAGCGTTCGTGACCGACGCGACGAACGCATCCGGTTCGATGCTCTGGTCACCCGATCACGACGACTGGCACCCCGACATGCTTGCTGCCCTGGGGTTGCCGCGCCGAGCGTTCGCGACGGTGCGGCCGACCGTCGGCGACTTCGGCCGAGCGACTGCGTTGCCGGGGAGTCCGCCGATCGTTGCCGTTGCTGGTGACCAGATGGCGGCGCTCGCCGCCCACGGCCCGCTGGATCGAGGGCGAACGAAAATGACGTTCGGCACCGGCGGAATGCTCGATGTCGTTGTCGGCGCACGACCGGTTGGCGGGTTCTCCGCAACGCACGGATGCGTTCCGATGATGGCGTGTCGCACTGCCGAGCGCGACGACTGGATGCTCGAGGGCGTCATGATGGCCTGCGGGACGAACGTCGAATGGCTGCGCGACGGCCTCGGCCTCATCGACTCGGTCGGTGCGTCCGACGCGTTGGCCGCATCGTGCGATCACGCTGACGGGGTTGTGTACGTTCCCGCGCTGCTCGGCCTCGGAACGCCGTCGTGGGATTTCTCCGCGCGCGGAACGTTGTTCGGACTGTCGCGTTCGACACGGCCTGCACACATCGCGCGGGCGGTCCTCGAAGGCGTCGCGCATCTCACCACCGACCTCGTCGATGCCGCCGAACGAGCGGTCGGACTGCCGATCGATCGGCTGTCGGTCGACGGGGGAATGACTGCGAACGCAACGTTCGTTCAGGCCGTTGCCGATGCCACCGGTCGTCCGATCGATGTGGCCTGCGATACCGAGATGACCGCTCGCGGCGCTGCGTTGTTGGCCGGGACAGCGCTCGGGTGGTGGTCGGGCCACGACGACGTCGCGTCGGCTTGGGCGCCGTCACGCACGGCCGAACCGGGGCGCGCCCTCGACCGCGGCGCTTGGCACGAAGCCTGCCGCCGAGCGACCGCCCTCCAACGCCCGCTCTGAGGCGATCTCGGTCGCCGTTTCGAGCGAGCAACGTGACCTGGCCGGCGGCGAACGGCCACACGACGCGTGTCGGGGCGTCTGCCCCGGCCGCGATGGCCGGGGCGGACGCCCCAGAACGAGCCGGTCTTTTTGCCGGTCAGTACGTGCAGTAGCTGATGACGCCGCCGATCGGCGAGGTGTGCGTTGCCCACAGCGAGTCGCTGCCGGCTTGCACCCGCGTCGTCGGGTACCAGTAGAAGTCGTACGAGACCCGCCAGAACCTCGACGAGCCGGTGGCCATCATCGACTGGCCCCCCGAGCCCATCGAACGACCGGTCGCGAGGTCGTACCAGGTTGTCGGTGACGCCGTGTCGGTTGCCGTCGCGTAGAGCCACATTCCCGCGGAGAACTGCACCCAACTGGTGCCGTTCCATGACCACAGCACGGGCCGGAACGCCACGGTCTGCCGGTCGGTCGCGGTCGTCGTGTTGACCGCCCGCATCTTCGGTGCGGGGACCGGGATGCCGTAGCGCAGCGACGGATTGCAGTTGACGGTCCCGACGGTGTGGTATCCCACGCTGCCGGTCGCCGCCTCGGCCGAGTCGGCCGTGAACGCGGCGCCGCTCGATCCGAGCGTGGCAGCGAGCACGCCGGCCCCGATGAGCCGTTGTACACGCGAGAGGTGGATCTTCATTGGAATCAGGCTCCCTTCGTTCCGTGTCTCGGAACCCGCTCATCATCTGGCGCATCGACTTCTCGCTCGATGGCATCGGGCACACTCGCTCCGTGCGCGAGCGCACACTTCTCGCCGCGAGGAACGCGAGCGTCGGTTACCGTGTGCGTATGGATCGAACGTCAGGTCCACGCGTCGAGCGCCCCGAGATGGCCGATTACGGCGTGCCGGCCGACCTCGACGGGACGTTGCCATGGTCGTGGGCCGAACGTCGGCTGCTCGACGCCCGAAACTTCTGGCTCACCACCGCGTCGCGAACCGGTCGGCCACATTCGCTTCCCGTGTGGGGTGTGTGGCTCGCCGACCGGCAACGGTTCTGGTTCAGTTGCGCGTCGAGTTCGCGCAAGCTTCGCAACATCCTGGCCAATCCTTGCGTGGTGTTCGCCCCGGAAGATTCGGTCGACGTCGTGTCGATCGAGGGCGTCGCCACCCAGGTCTCGGCCGAGGCCAGCCACGACGCCATCGACCGGTACATCGCGAAATACTGGGACGATCCGACGGAGTGGCCGACGATGATCGAGTTCCTCACTTCGAACGCGATGGTCGAGGTCGCGCCCGCCCGCGGTTTCGGCATCATCGAGCGCGAAGCGGAGTTCGCGACCCGGGCGACTCGGTGGGTGTGGTGACGAACCGCTCGTCGCGGGCACGCGGCATCTGACGACACATCGGGGCATCTCCTAGGGTCGGCGCTTTCTGTCGTCGAATCGTGGAGGTGACGGCCGTGGCCGGACCGTTGTCGGGGATCAAGATCGTGGAGCTCGCGGGCATCGGCCCGGGGCCGTTTTCGGCGATGCTGCTTGCCGATCTCGGTGCCGACATCATCCGTGTCGACCGTGCGCAGCAGGTCAACCCGGCCGTCTGGGAGCGTCCCAACCTCGAGGTGATGAACCGCGGCCGCCGCTCGATCGGCGTCGACTTGAAGCACCCCGACGGAGTCGAAACCGTGCTGCGTCTCGTCGAACAGGCCGACGCGCTCATCGAAGGGTTCCGGCCGGGCGTCACCGAGCGCCTCGGGCTCGGCCCCGACGTCTGCCTGGGCCGCAACCCGAAGTTGGTCTACGGACGGATGACGGGCTGGGGTCAGGAAGGCCCCATGGCGCAGGCCGCCCGTCACGACAACAACTACAACGCGCAGGCCGGCGCGCTCGGACATTTCGGTCGGGCCGGCGGCAAGCCGACGCCACCGATCAACTTGGTCGGTGACTTCGGTGGCGGTGGGATGTTCATGGCGCTCGGGATCGTCAGCGCGGTGCTCGAAGCGCAACGATCTGGGCGCGGACAAGTCGTCGACGTTGCCATGGTCGACGGTGCCGCGGTGTTGATGACGATGATGTGGGGAATGCGCGCGTTCGGATTCTGGGAAGAGTCGCTCGGCTCGAACCTGCTCGACACCGGCGCACCCTTCTACGACACCTACGAAACCGCCGACGGCAAGTTCGTTTCGTTGGGGTCGTTGGAGCCGCAGTTCTACGCGGAACTGATCGAGAAGCTGGGGTTGACCGACGACGACCTGTCGGCGCAGATGGACAAGTCCGGCTGGCCGAACCTGCAGGCGAAGTTCACGGAGTTGTTCAAGACGAAGACTCGTGACGAGTGGGACGCGATCCTGCTCGGCAGCGACGCCTGCTATGCGCCGGTGCTGACGATGAGCGAGGCGATGGGCGACGCGCACATGCAGGCTCGCCAGACGATCATCGAAATGGACGGCATTCCCCAGCCGGCGCCGGCACCGCGCTTTTCGGTGACGCCCGGTGCAGTGCAACGTTCGGCGCCATGGCCCGGACAACACACCGACGAAGCGCTGCGTGACTGGGGCGTCGATGACGCAAGTATCGCCAAGTTCCGTGACGCGGGCGCCATCGCCTGAGCTCGCCTACTGGTTTCCCGGAGAGTTCGCTACGGAATTCGCAACTAACTCTCCGGGAAATCGCTCCCGGGCCACGACGGCCGAATCAGCGGGTGATGGCGGCGGCCGTCTCCGCGTCGGGACCGATCCCGACCCGCACCGTGTTGTTGGCGCATCGAATCACCGCGACACGATCGGCGCCGAGTGCGACGAGCCCGTCGGTAGCGAGTTCGACCTTGTCGTTTGCGAACGCCGCTTCATACCAATCGGTGAGCGAGCTGCACAGGCTCGGCCCGTCGTGATCGCCGTGCTCGGCGAATGCGATTCCCACGGCCTCGTCATCGCCGCGCGACCATTGGGCGAACTCGCCGCCGGCCCACGCTGCAGCCCGATCGGCCGCGTCGGCGAGCGCGCGATCGCGATGGTCGCCCGGTGCCTCGAACAAGGCTCGGAGTTCGAGCGCGCCGATGACTCCGCGGCGCAGCTCGACCCATCGTTCGCCGGGGCTCGGCATGGCGCGTACGTCGACGGCGCCTTCGGCGTCGTGGAACCGTTGTGGCCACATCACTTGTGCGGTCGTGGCCGGGGCCGCGCGGTAGGCCGCGTCGAGTCCAGCGTTGCCGCCGTCACGTTCGAGGGAACATGCGAAGGACATGCCGTCGGTGTACGGGAACCGAATCGCGGCACCGAGCACGTGGGGTGCGTCGGCGAGCAGTTCCTCGGTGACTCGGAACGCCTGGCCCTCCATCGAGCCGATGAGCACGAGGGGATCGAGCGCGCCGATTTCGAACCGGGTCATCGTGAGCGTCGCGTCGCCTTCGACGAGCGCGAGCGCGGCGAGGCGAGCTTCGTCGCCGAGGTCTGTCTGTACCGGGTTGTCGAGTTGTTGCATCGTCAACGCGTGTTGGAGTTCGTGTGCCAGCGTCACGAGCTCGAGTGCGCCGAGCGGTGCCGCAGGGTCTTCGACTGCGATCGACACTGTGTTCGTCGAAGGCTCGTATTGTCCGGCGATTGCGCCCCGGCGGAGTTCGGCACTGATGGTCGCGATGTCGTCGTCGGCAGCGACCGCGCCCAGCGAAGCCCACAGCGCGTTGTCGAGTGCGCCGTCGGGCGACGCAGCGGGCTCCACGGTCGCGGCGAGGGTGGCGTGATCGGTGCGCACGACACTCGGCACCGAAGTAAACGCGAGGCCGCGTGATTCGGCGACCCACGCAGCGGTCGCGGCGATCTGGGCGTCGAAATCGTCGAGCGGTATCTGGGGCATGCTGCCGCGCACGGCGTCGGTGAGCTGGCGGGCGACGCACGTGCGAAGGTCGGAGCGCTGGCCGCGTAACACGTCGTCGAGCACGTCGGCGCGAACCTCGTCCTTGCGGTCGACGAAGACATCGCCGAAGGGGTCGTCGTGACGGTCGGTTGCGTCGGCCACCGACGCGCGCAATACGGCGAGTTCTTCGCGCATCTCGTCGAGCGAATGGTTCGCAGTGCGCGCAGAGGTGCGAGCCTCATCGCGTTGGTTCAGCAGGGTCCGCCCGAAGATCGCCGAGATCAACACGATGACGACGACCGGCACGAGCGAGCTGCGGCCACGTGGACGTTGGTGCGTGTTCGCGGTTGCTCCGACCGCCGCCACGGCGACGTCGACCGGGTCGACTGGGTCGACTGGGTCGACTGGGTCGACTGGGTCGACTGGGTCGACTGGGTCGATCGCGGCTGGGATGTCGACCGCTGCTGGGTTGTCGACGTTGCCGGTGAGGTCGGGCCCAGTGCTGTCGGGCCCAGTGCTGTCGGGCCCGGTGCTGTCGGGCCCGGTGCTGTCGGGCCCGGTGCTGTCGGGCCCAGTGTCGTCAGGTGGCGTTCCCGATGCAGCCGTCGCGTCGGCGGATTCGTCCGGTGCCGGTTGATCTGACGTGCGGTCGTCGTCGACCGGTGTCGTGACGAGACCCTCGGTCGGTTCGTCGCTGACCACGACGGCGTCGG
>SXIR01000207.1 GCA_005772765.1 Actinomycetota bacterium | reverse complement strand
GTCATGGCCTTGCATCAGCGGTTGGTGTCGGAACGGCAGGCCGCGGTGGTGTGCGATCACGACGCCGACGGCCGGGTGGTCGTCACCGTCGCGGCGCCCGATCGCTCAGGGCTGCTCGCGACCGTCGCGGGCGCGCTGACGATCTGCGGTCTGGCCGTGCACGATGCGAGCCTCTTTTCGACGGTCGACGGCATGGCGATCGACGTGTTCCGCGCCGACGATTCCTTCGGACGTGTCGCCGAACGGGGAACCGACTGGGTCGAGTCCACGGTTGGCGCGGCGCTCGACGGCACGCTCGACGTCGCGGCCGGGGTCGACGAGCGGCGGCGCTACCAGGCGAGCCCGACCAAGCCGGGACCGGTCGATATCCGGTTCGATCTCGACGCTTCCGCGTCGGCCACGGTGATCGAAGTCCACTGCGATGACCGCCTCGGCCTGTTGCATGAACTGGCGTCGGTCTTTGCGGCCGCGGGCGTCGACGTCACCGTGGCCAAAGTGCAAACGCTCGCCGACCGTGTCATCGACTCCTTCTATGTTCGCGACGCGACGGGCCGGATCTCCGACGCCACCCGGCTCGCCGAAATCGAACGCGCACTGCAGAGTGCGCTGGCCCGTCAAGGCGAGGTGCGTCGATAGGTCCCGAAATTCGGGACCTATCGACGCACCTCGGCGGGGGCACGGATTGCGGATCGCTCGTAGTGATCGACACGGCCGATATCGTGCCGACATCGGAACGACGCGAAAAGTTCGGGCCGCGAAACGCCGAACGCGGCGGATGGCGCGGGCAACGCATGATCTTCGCGACGACGAGTGGATCGCTTTGGTCGACGCTTGGGGCGCGTGTGCGTACTGCGCGAGCGCGACGACCGCATTGCAACGTGACTGCGTGTTGCCGATTTCGCGCGGCGGGCGTTACACCCTCACCAATGTCGTGCCTGCGTGTCGGTCGTGCAACGCGAGTAAGTGCAACACCGAGGTGACGGTCTGGCTGCGCCGGAAGCGTCTCGACGAGGCCGCGTTTCTCGGTCGATGGAACGCGGTTCTCGCGGCGCTCGACCGGCCTGTCGCAGGTGTGAGCGACGGGAGCGACCTCGGAGTCGAAGGCATTGGGATCTCCGCACCGAAATCGGCGAGCCCGACTCTCTAGAGTGCGGGCATGAGTGATCAGCACCCTGTCGCCGCGTCGGACTTGCTGCGCTGGGCCGAGACGCTGTCGGCCGTCGCTCGTACGGGACTCGGGTTCACGCAGAGCCTCTACGAGAAGGAACGTTTCGAAGAGGTGCTGAAGGTGGCCTCCGACATTCGCGCGGCCGCGATCGAAGAGGCCGAAGCCGAGGAACTCTACGAAGAGTGGCTCGACACCGTCGGCGAAGGAGTCGGTGGCTACGTCACGCCGAAGTGCGCGGTTGCGGCGGTCGTCGCCAACGAACACAACGAGATCCTGTTGACCCAGCGCGCCGATTCGGGCTGGTGGCTCTATCCCGTCGGTTGGGCCGACGTGGGGTACTCGCCCGCCGAGGTTGCGATCAAAGAAGTGCACGAAGAGACGGGTATCGAGATCGAGGTCGTGTCGCTCATCTCGGTGATCGATGGATTCCGCATGGGGTTCTCACGCCACCCGCTGTATTCGATCGTGTTTTATTGCCGCGCGATCGGCGGTGCCCTCCAGGGACATCCACTCGAGACGCGCTCGGTCGGATTCTTCGGCCGCGAGAACTTGCCGCAGCCGTTGGCTGGCGCCCACCGCTGGGTCGATGTGGCGTTCGACGCCATCGAGGGCCGCCACGCCGGCTGCGACTTCGACCTCCCCCGTACACCGCCCTGGCGCGAGTAACCGACGAGTTCTGCCTGGATGAGGTGACCGGTTCGGTCGGGTGGTCCGGCGAGCATGCGGCGTGCGGGCTCTGTCTGGACTCGTGACCGGTTCGGTCTGGTCCACCGAGAACGCGGTGGTTACGAGCGCAGCTGGGAACGCAGGAGACCCATAAGGCTGACGTTGCCTCCGGTGCGTTCGAACTCTGCGCCGATCGCATCGTGGTCGACCAAGCCGAACGTCGTGGGCGCGATGCCGAGCGCGGCTTCGGCCGCAGTTGCGAGCGGGCCGGGCTCGATGTCGTCGCCGTACGCGCAGAAACACTCGAGGCCTTCCCAGAGTGCAGTCAGCGGGCGAGTGTCCGAACCGAGCGCAATCGCCGCTGCCGCTGCGTCCGGCTGATCGGTACTCAACGTCGCGACCACCATCTCGAACACGTCGTAGTGCGAGACGCCGCGGGGGATCCGATACCCGGTCGCGGGATGGAGCCGCCATTCCAGTGCGACATCACCGGGCCCGGTGTCGTTCAGCCACACCTGGGAGCCATTGACGTACGAGTCGACGGGGCTCCCGAACGCAGCGTCGAGGGTCAACACGAGCTGTGGTGTGATCGTCCAGACGGCGGTCGCGACGAGCTGCGGCATGCCATCGAGGGTACCTCTACGATGCAGTCGAGCCGAGCGCTGATCGGCCCCGAACGCTGAGGTGACGAATGAGCGCATACGACCGATTGACGGCACTCGACACCAGCTTCTTGCACATGGAGCGGCTCGAAACTCCGATGCACGTCGGAGCGGTCAGCGTGTTCGAAGGCGGTCCGTTCTTCGATGCCGACGGCAACTTCAAGCTCAGCGAAGCCCGCGATCTCGTGCAGTCGCGACTGCCGCTGCTACCGCGATTCCGCAAACGGCTGATGAACACGCCGCTCGAACAAGGACGCCCCATCTGGGTCGACGACGACCGGTTCGACATCGCCTACCACGTCCGGCTCACGGCCCTGCCCAAGCCGGGAACTTGGGAGCAGTTGGTCACGCTCACGAATCGCGTCCAAGAGACGTTGCTCGATCGCGATCGACCACTGTGGGAACTCTGGTTCGTCGAAGGACTCGAGGGCGGACACATCGGGTTGATCCAAAAGACGCACCACGCGCTCGTCGATGGTGTCTCGGGCGTCGATGTCGCAACGATCCTGCTCGACCTGACGCCGGACTACGTCCCAGGCGAGATCTCGGAATGGCAGCCGCATCCGGCGCCTGCATCAGCCACGTTGCTGAGGGACTCCCTCGTCGAACGGATCACCGAACCGGCCGAGATCGTGCGCAGCCTGCGGGGTGTGGTCCGTGGTCCGCGCCGTGCGATCAAGCGAGCGGGCCAGATTGCGACGTCGTTCTCGACGATGGCATCACGCGACGCGCTCGCACCCAAGACTTCCCTCAACGCCACGCCCGTGGGACGCCATCGGCGACTCGCGGTCGTGCGCGTGCCGCTGGCCGACGTCAAGGAGATCCGAAAGGGCATCGGCGGCACCATCAACGATGTCGTGCTCGCTGCTGTGGGCGGCGGATTCGGCCGCTTCCTGAGCGATCGAGGCGACGCCGTCGACGACGTCCGCCTTCGGGTCATGTGTCCCGTGTCTGTCCGTACCGATGATGAGCAGGGCGCGCTCGGCAATCGGGTGAGCGCCATGTTCGTCAGTTTGCCGATTGGTCCGATGACGCCCGAGGCGCGCCTCGCGGCAGTTCAGGCAACGACCAAGGACCTGAAAGAAAAGCAACAAGCGGTTGCCGCCGACTTCCTCACCGGGTTGACCCAGTACGCCGCGCCAACCCTCATGAACATGGCCGCGCGCGCCGCGCATCGCCAACCACTGTTCAACTTCATCTGTACGAACGTCCCGGGACCGCAGTTCCCCTTGTACCTGATGGGCGCGCGGATGCTCGAGGCCTTCCCGATCGTGCCGCTCACGCGCAACACGAGTGTCGTCGTCGGCATCTTGAGTTACGACGGAACCTTGCACTTCGGCTTGTTTGCCGATCGCGACGCGGTGCCGGATATCGATCACCTTGCGGCGTGTATCGATGAGGCGTTCGTCGACCTCGACAAGACGGCCCGCCAAGCGATGATCGAAACCGAAGGGGTCCTGCCGTGACGGAACTGTGGCAGCGCGCTGCGTGGGAGATCGCCGACGACATTCGCGCAGCCAAACTGCGAGCCGTCGAGGTCGTCGAGGTGTTCCTCGACCGCATCGAACGATTCGAACCCACGTTGCATGCCTGGTGCGATGTCGACTCCGAGTGCGCTCGCTCGCAAGCCGCCGAGATCGACCGTCGGATCAAGGGCGGCGACGATCCCGGATTGCTTGCCGGCGTGCCGGTCGGAGTGAAAGAACTCGCGGCCGCTCAGGGGCTGAGCGACACGCACGGCTCGATGCTCTACGCCGGGCGCATCGCCGATCACGATTGTTCCGAAGTCGCACGACTGCGAGCAGCCGGCGCGGTCATCGTTGGCAAGACGACGTCTCCCGAGTTCGGATCCGTCAACTGGACGCGCACGCATGTGCACGGCACGACGTTCAACCCTTGGGATCCGACGCGCACGCCGGGTGGCTCCTCGGGTGGCTCCGGCGCGGCGGTCGCCGTCGGACAGGTGCCGCTCGCGACTGGAAGCGACGGCGGGGGATCGATTCGGATCCCGTCGTCGTACTGCGGGTTGTTCGGATTCAAGACGAGCAATGGTCGGGTGGGAAACGATCCGGAGGCGTTCGATGCCTCGCTGACCGCGGTACCCGGTCCGATGGCGCGCAATGTGCGCGACGCCGCCCGCTACGTCGACGTCGTCGGCGGTCCCACGGTGAACGATCCGATTTCGTTGCCGAAACCGGCGTCGCACGAAGCGGCATTGCTCGACGGTTCGTCGATCGCTCGCCTCCACGGGCTTCGGTGCGCATGGAGTTCGACCCTCGGCTTCGCGGTGACGGATCCGCAGGTCGAAGAGCAGAGTTACGCGGCCGCGGTCGAGCTGGCGGGGGCTGCCGGCCTGGAGTGGATCGACGTCGACGTGCGCATTCCGCGCCCGGGTCGGGCGTGGAGCTTGTTGTCGTCGTTGGCAATGGCGGCCGATCACCTCGACCGAGCGCGCGGCCGGTTCGACGATCTGACGCCGGTGGTGCGAGCCGGCATGGAGTGGTGCGAGCGCATCACGATCGACGACGTGACCCGCGCCTACCGGCGCCGTGAGGAGATACTCGCGGCGATCGCTCGTGCGTTCGACCAGATCGACATCTTGTTCACGCCGACCACGGCGACGACCGCGTTCGTTGCCGAAGGTCCGCCGCCAATCGTCATCGCCGGTCAAGACGTCGGCGGCATGGGTTCGGTTCCGTTCACGGCACCGTTCAATATTTCGGGACAACCTGCGGTGAGCATCCCGTGTGGGTTCGACGGCGATGGACTCCCGATCGGGCTGCAGGCAGTGACGCGCCGCCACGACGACGACGTCGTCCTGGCACTCGGCCTCATCGCCGAACGCACCCGCCCTTGGCCCCTGCTTGCGCCGATGGCGTCCACCTGATCGCACGCCGTTCCCGCCACGACAAGCCGCGGGATGCAGCCCTCGAACGGCGTTGGGAGGCGAGGCTCTAGTCTCGGTCGTATGACGGGAGTGACCCCCGGGCACTCACCGGCGAACCCCGACGAGCCGTCGCCGCCGCCGGTGAAACCCACCAAGTCCGAGCAGTTGCCGGCGTCCGACGACATCGTCGAAGTCGCGCCGAATGTCGTGCGGATGCAACTCCCGATCTGGTTGCCTGGGCTCGGTCACGTCAACATGTATGGGCTCATCGACGATCGCGGCATTGCGGTGGTCGACCCCGGGTTGCCGGGTCCGAAGAGTTGGAAGGCGCTGACCGCGCGCCTGAAGGACGCTGGGTATCGCGTGAAGGATGTCCACACGGTCATCGTCACGCACTCGCATCCCGATCATTTCGGCGGTGCTGGCCGTATCCGCAAGACGAGCGGTGGTCGGCTGGTGACGCACCATGCGTTCTCGACCTGGACCGTGAAGGGACCGAACGCAACGCGCACGATCAGCGAGCACGAAGCGACCGAGCTCGAGCTCGCGGCTGCCGCGGTTGCCCAGGCCGGCGACGTGACTCCCGACGAGATCCCAACGATCGCCGACGATCCGCACCTCGTCCACGACGATATTGACGAACCGGATCCGACGAGTCGGCCGTGGGGTGCGCCGACTCCGTGGGGGACGCAGAATCCGGGCCCGCCCTGGAAACGACGCGTGATGATTCGGGCGATGCGGATGCTGTTCACGCCGCCCGAGCCGACCGAGCGCATCCATCACGGTGCGCGTCTGCGACTCGCGGGACGCGAGTGGTGGGCGATTCACACGCCGGGTCACACCGTCGATCACCTGTGCCTGTTCGATCCCGAGACGGGAACGTTGCTCTCGGGCGACCACGTCCTGCCAACGATCACCCCGCACGTGTCGGGTGTGAACCAGGCAGATTCGCTCAGCAGATACCTCGCGACCCTGGACCTGGTTGCGCGGCTGCCCGATGTGCGCCTCGGCCTTCCGGCCCACGGCGCGACCTTCGCGGACGTGCCGGGCCGGGTCGAGGCGATCAAGGAACATCACCACGACCGCATGGAGTTCTTGCGCAGCGCGTCGCTCGCACTTGGGGATGCGTCAGTGCAAGATCTGGCCCGCGAAGTGTTCCCGAAGCGGCACTGGGGCGTCATGGCCGAGAGCGAGACGTTTGCCCATTTGATGCACCTCCAGCATGCTGGCGAGGCCGAGAGCTGGCAGCACGACGGAAAACTGTTCTTCCGGGTCGCCGACCGCGCGCTTTGAGGCGTCGTTTCGTTGCGGTATTCGCAACGAAAGGACGCCCCAGGTAGGTTGCGCGGCCGTGAGTGGTGACGACGGGTTGGGACTCGAGGCCGCCGATTTGCTGGGCGCGCTGATTCGCAATCGGTGCGTCAACGACGGAACTCCCGACTCGGGGTTCGAGACTCGTAGCGCGGACACCCTCGAGCAATACCT
>SXIR01000206.1 GCA_005772765.1 Actinomycetota bacterium | reverse complement strand
TGCCGGCGGGCCGGACCCAGAAGGCGGCGTCTTGACCGGAGAGCGCGGTGCCGGTCGAGGTTCGGATGGACTCGGTTGCGGGAACGGTCTGGAACGTGATGGCGATCGGTGCGCTGACGGTGACCGCGCTCTGGGTCTGGTATTGACCGAACCATTGTGCGCGGAAGTCGTAGTTCGCGCTGAAGAGTTGTTGGACGACTTCGCCGGATCCGTTGGGGTAGCCGGAGAAGAACCAGTTCGCAGTGCCGGCGGGCCGGACCCAGAAGGCGGCGTCTTGACCGGAGAGCGCGGTGCCGGTCGAGGTTCGGATGGACTCGGTTGCGGGAACGGTCTGGAACGTGACGACGGTTCCTGACGCGATCGCGACCGCCAGCTTGACCTCGTGCTGCCCGAACCATCGCGCTCGAAAGTCGTACGTCCCGGGGTGCGCACTGAAGCTCACGGTGCCGCCCGCGTTGGGGTATCCCGCGAAGATCCATGACGATCCGCCACTGGCCCGATACCACATGGCACCGTCCTGTCCGTGCAGTCCTGTACCTGTCGACGCCAACATCCGCAGCGTCGCAGTCACGCGTTCAGGAGCTGTGAAGACGACGGTCGTGCTGGCGTTGACCGAGACCGACTGGGATGTCGTGACGCCGTTGTACGTCATCGCGACTGTGTACTGACCGTTGAGCAAGGTCGCGACGACGACGCCCGACGCATTGGTCGTACCGAGCGCGTACTGGGTACCACCAGATTGCGTTGCGGTCACGACGCCACCGGCCAACGGTGCGCGGCTGTCGCTGTACTCCAGCCGAACCGTCAGCGTATGGGTCTGGAAGGTGATCGTTGTCGGTGCGTTGACCGCGACTCCGGTTCGGGTGATCGATCGCCCCGCGTAGCTCATGCTCACGTCGTAAATGGCAGGAAGGATCTGCGCGGCAACGTTGCCCGTTGTCGACGTCGTACCGAGCGATGACGTTGAGCCACCGCTACTCCGGACCGAGACGATGCCTCCCGCAAGGGGCGCACCAGTGGCGTCGACCAGATCGACTGACAAACGCACCGTCGGGAAGGTGATCAGGATTCCCTGTGTGACCGCCACGTCGTCGAGGGTGTTCGTTGTGCCACGCAGCACGACGCGAAAGTCGTATTCGCCATCGGCCAGCGCGACGTTCACTTGGCCGGTCGCATCCGTGGTTCCCATCGGCGCCCACGTGCCCTGGGAGTACGAGATGACGGCACCGGCGACCGGGGTGCCGTCAGGGTTCATCACCGCGACCGTCGCCCCTGCTTGGGTGCTCGTGCCGACAGTCGGAGCAGCAAGGTTGTAGGTCGTGTTGCTTCCCACGCAGCGACCGGTTTCGCTGATCGAATACGAGAGCGCGCTCGCCGTGATGTCGTGCAGGTCGGACGGCTCCTCGAGGAGTCCGGCACCAACGAGGTCGGATTCGCTGCCGTAGCGCGCCTGCTGGCGGAAGAACGTCGACTCAGCGCGCTTCAGCTGGGTGGTGTCCGATGGGCACGAGATCGACGAGGCGGCGTCGTCGAAGCCCGCGAGGGCCACACTCGTCATTGCGCCGAGGGCGCCGAGGATCACCACCGTCAAGAGCAGTTCGATCAGCGTGAAGCCGCGCGGGGAAAACGAGCGATGCTCGTTCGACCATTCGCGGACCCGCGCGACCGTTTCCATCCATCGCGGTATCGGCGCTCGGAGAGCTCCAGGTAAGGGGCAGTCTGGAACCGGGGAACGACGACCCTTGGCGCTCGACGACCCTTGGCGCTCGACGAAATGACTCAGCGGGCTACGACGCCGTGATCCAGTTCCGGATTCGCACCGAGGCGCCTGGCGTCGACCCACCACCGTCGACGAACTCGGCTCGGGCCGCGGCCAGCCTCCGGCCGTCGATCGTGGCCGCGAGATCGACGACCCGGTTCGACCTCGCGCCAGCACCACCGACGATGACGGCGCCACTGTTGGCGACTGGAGTACACGCGACGGTGATCGTGCGGCCGGCGACGAAGGTTGTGGTGAGGGACGCGCAGTCCACACCGTCGCGGCCCCACGTCGCAGTGGATCGCATCGCGTTGATGTACACGTCGATTGCGCCGCTGGCGCCGTACACGTCGCGCCGAATCTCGAGGTTGGCCTGATCGTCGCGCAGGGTCGAGTCGGCCACACTCAGGGTCGTCAAGCCGATGAAGCCGAGTGCGGTGATGAACACCAAGGCGAGGGTCAGCGACGCGCCTTGTTCGCAGTGCCGCCACTTGCGCACCACGCGACGTTCTCTCATGACGATCGCCGCGTTCCGGTGATTGCGAAGTCTGCCCCGCCGAGGGCTTCGCCGGTGATCGTCACCGTCGACGCGTTCGCACATGAGGGTTCACAACTCACGGTGGGCGTGGTCAGCACATCGGCGGTAACGATCGTCGAGACGAGAGATGTGCCGGTGCAGCGATGGCGAACGAGTTCGATCGCTGTCCCGACGTTCTGCGTCGACCACGACGCCCGAAAGATCGTCGCGCCATCGGTCCATCGCATTGTGGCGAGTGCCGGCGTCGACGGACCGCACGGAGACGAATCGGGTGCGGTGACCCGCTCGGCTGACTGCACATCGGTGGAAAAGAGCGAGATCATCGCTCGGATCGACGCGTCGTCTCCGAACCCCCGATTCGCCTCCTCGCCGTGGCTGATGAAGAAGGTCATGGCTGCGATCAACGGTCCGATGACGAGGCTCAACACCGTGACCGACGTGATCAGCTCGACGAGGGTGAGTCCGGACATCGTCCGATCGCGCGTCGGGGCACTCCGCTTCATCGGAGCCGCTTCACGATCGTGATCGTTCGATCGATCGAACCGTCGCCGGCGCGCGCTCGAATCGTCAGCGCCTGACTTCCTGAGTCGGGCGAAGGACACGTTGTCGAGAATGTCGCAGGTGCAAGGTCGCCGTTCCAGTAGGTGACCGAGTCGATACTCAACTCGAACGCCTCGGCGGTCTCGGCGACCGAACCGGGCGAGCCGGCGACGATTCCGTCGGGGAGTGCAGTCGAAGGAACTGCGACGATCGCGGCTGCCGTGTATGGCGTGGTGCCTGAAGTGCACGGCTCGTACGCAACTGCGCTGAGCGCCTCGGCGTAGCGAACGAGGAGCTGGTCTGAGTGTGACGCTGTCCGGCTGTTCGTGACCCAGTTGAACGTCGACCCGATCGCAGTGACGATCGTCACGACGCCGATGCTGACTATCGCGATGGTGACGAGCAGTTCGATGAGGGTCTCGCCGGCTTGGGCGCGCGCGGAACTCGACATCGCACGTCGACGTGCCAATCCGAATCGCTGCGCCCCGCTGTCGTTCATCGCGTCATCTGATCGGCTGGGATTGTGACCACGTGACCGGATTCCCAGTTCAGCGGCGCTCCTCTGCGCTGGGGACCGGATCGAGGGGCACGATCTCCTTGCCGTCCCAGGAGTAGCGGACGATGATCGCGCCTCCGGTGGGACAACAGATCTCGTCGTCGGGGCGGTAGACGTCGTAGGCCAGCGCGATCGTGTCGAGTGACCGCCAGGCCACCTCGATCGCCCGAGACGATTCGAACAGGTCGGTACCGACGAAACGACCGCCGAAGAAGAAGAATGCCTGGTGGCGATCCTGGGGTGCCAGAACGGACCTTCCGACAATTACCTGCAGTCCACTGCTCGTCGCGGCAGCCGCGTTCGCGCTCGCAGGTTCATAGCCGTGGCTCTCGAGAATGGCGACTGTCGTCGCGGACGGCGGGCCGGTATCGATTGCGGACACGCCGGGGGAGGAACGTTGTGTCGGCATCGACGTGTCGGCAACAGCCGCGAGCGTGTCGGTCCTGGGGTCGCGTCCTCCGGGAGCGGTCGTCGCGGTCGAAGGGGACTCCCTGTCGGCCTCCACCTGAGCGTCGGCAGTGACTGAAGTGGTATCGACGGCATTGGGGCCCTCGCCGCCGTCGGAGCCCGAGCCACAACCAAGGGACGCGACGGCCAAGGCGGCGGCTGGCCAACGGGCTTTCATTCGTTCTGATCGGTCGCTGCTGGTGTCCGCTGAGTGGCTTCGACGCGAGCCGATGGTCGGCTGAGCCTCGCGTGCGTTCGAAGCGCTCGATCGCGAATGGTCCGCGCTGGTGCCGACTGGGGCGTGCGCCACGGTGAGTGGGTTCGGCTCGTCATCCGATTCGAAGTGATCGACGCGGCGCAGTGTCGCGTCATGCGGAACCTCGTCGGGCTCCTTACTGTTCGGCGACGGCGGCGCGAGCCTCGGCTGCCGCCGCGGCGATGAGGTCGGACCGGTCGCCCTTCGTCTCGAAGCGAACGATCAATCGCTCGCCGTTGAAGCGGAACGGTGCCGCGTAGGCGTCGGTCACGGTCGATCCGTGGTCTGCTCCGATGTCGAGGCCGAAGAGGGTCTGGCGGAACGGCAGGAGCTCGATCGGTGCGCTCGCCGCGTCGCCCCCGTCGATCCGCAACATCAGAACGCCACGATGCTCTGCTTGTTTGTCGAAGCGCGCCTCGATCGTGCAACTCCGAGCAGTGACGTCGTGCAGCGCAGCGCTGACCGTGGTGATTGCACCGAGTCGATTCCAGGCGAAATGGGCAGCACCATCTTGGATGAACATCGAGTACCCGCTCGTACGCGCTCCGCCGGCAACGAGCACACCCCTCGGGATTTCGTCGGCGAACCCGACCTGTGCGGTGATCGTCCATGATCGATTCCGAAGATCGGGCATCGCGAATCGATCGATGCGCGCCGTGCCGAGCCGGAACTCGAACGTGTTGCGTCGCAGCTCGGAATCGGGACGACGCAACGTGAACAGTTCGATCGTGCGATCGTCCAGCGGCAGCACGTTGTACCGCCGCGCTTCTTCCCACCACAGCGCCTGCATCTCGGCGAGCTTGTCAGGGTGGTCTGCAGAGACGTCGTGGTTCTCAGCGAAGTCGTCGTCGACGTGATACAGACTCCAACGCTCGGAGTCGTACGGCGTGTGCGGGAAGTGGAGCGTCACGGCTTTCCAGCCGTCGTGGTAGATCGCGCGATGGCCGAGCATCTCGAAGTACTGCGTTGTGCGCTCGCTCGGCGCGGCCGGCGTGTCGAAGGCGTACCGCATTGACACGCCCTCGACGGGGAGCTGGTCGATCCCGTGCAGCGTGTCAGGCGCGTCGATGCCGACGGCGTCGAGGATCGTCGGGAGCACATCGATGACGTGGTGGTACTGGTTGCGAATCTCACCGCGTGCCGCGAAGCCCCTCGGCCAGTGAATGACCAGCGGGTCGCGCACGCCGCCCTCGTAGGTGTTCTGCTTGTAGAAGCGCAACGGCGTGTTACCGACCTGGGCCCAACCCATCGGGTAGTTGTTGTAGAGGTTGGGACCTCCGAGTTGGTCGAGCAACGCATACATGTCAGCGGCGTCGACCGCGATGCCGTTGAAGTGGGTGAGCTCATTGACAACGCCGGTCTGGCCACCCTCTTGGCTTGCACCGTTGTCGGACAACAACACGATGAGCGTGTTGTCGATCTCGCCCATGTCAGCGAGAAACTCGGTCAGCCTTCCGATCTGCGCGTCGGTGTGCTCGAGGAAACCCGCGAAGACCTCCTGATTGCGAGCGAACAGTTCTTGTGTCTGCGCGTCGAGGTCGTCCCAGGCGGGCACGCCCCAGTTGCGCTCCGACAGCTTCGCGTCGGGCGGAACAATGCCCAACGCTCGCTGGCGAGCGAACCATTCGGTGCGGATGACGTCCCAGCCGCGGTCGTACCGACCTCGGTAGTTGTCGATGTAGGCGCGGGGAGCCTGGTGGGGGCTATGGGTCGCGCCGAACGAGAGATACGTGAAGAACGGGCGTCGTGACGTCGCTCGATGCGACACGATCATGGTGATCGCCTCATCGACCAACGCTTCCGACAGGTGGTACGCCGGATCCGAGGGCTGCTCGACAACCCGATTGTCGACGACGAGTTCGGGCGAGTACTGATCGGTCGCGCCGCCGAGGAATCCGTAGTACCGGTCGAAACCCCGACCCAGCGGCCAGTGGGTCATGGGACCGCTCGGGCTGCAGTCCTCCATATTCGCGAGGTGCCACTTGCCGAGCGCGAAGGTCGCGTACCCGGCGGTTCGTAGCATCTCGGCGATGGTCGCCGCACGTTGCGTGATCACACCGCGACAATTCGAAAACCCGGTGTCGGTGTTCGACAAGAAACGCATCCCGACGGAGTGATGGTTACGCCCGGTCAGCAGCGCGGCCCGGGTCGGCGAACAGAGCGCGGTGGTGTGAAAGTTTGTGAACCGCAGTCCGTTCCCAGCGAGCTGATCGATGTGCGGGGTAGCGATGTCCGACCCGAAGCACCCGAGATGGGCAAACCCGGTGTCGTCGAGCACGACCACGACCACGTTGGGTGCGCCCGAGGGTGCCGCGGGCCGCGGGTCCCAGTGCGGTTGGCCTTCCGCGGCGGTGATGGGGGCGTGATCGACGTACGGGTGTGGCACGGCCGCACTGTAGGTGCGATCCGAACGGGCACGGGTCGCAAACGCAAGGACGCATCCATGATCCAAATCGACCGATATTCCGCTCGACCGCCAGATGGGGCGGACCGAGGGGGAGCTGCGCCTCGATGAGTCAACGGCGGGTGTGGCGCAGCGCGAGACCGAAGCGTTCGGTCCGCTGTTGGTCCGTATCCGAGCGGAACTCGGTGCTTCGATGCTGGTCATCGAACACGACATGCCGCTCATCATGGCGATCAGCGATCGGGTGTACTGCCTGGAGGCGGGGCGAGTGATCGCCCAGGGTGCTCCGGAAGCAGTACGCAACGACCCCGTAGTTATCGCGAGCTACCTCGGTACCGACGAACGGGCCATCGAGCGCAGCAACCTCGTGGCGCCGAGTTGAGCGCCGGGGGGGGCATCGGTCGTCCGATTCCCGAGCCCGCCCGGTCGATCAGTAGGCGCGGCGTCAAGTCTGCAACACGAGGTTGGCGAACGCTTCGATCTGGGCGCGGCCACCTTCGGGCCAACCACAGATCAAGTCGTGGTAGCCGGCGTCGACCCACTTGTCGAGATGGTGGCGGGCGGTGTCGAGATCATCGAGCGAAAGTGAGGTCGCCCGTCGGATGGTCGCGGGATCGCGTCCGGCGGCCTCCGCCAGTTCGTCGACGCGCGCGTTCGGTTCACGCAGCGAGTTCGGAGATCCCCATGCGTGCCAGACATCGGCGTAGCGCGCGACCAATGGCAGCGTGCGGTTGGGTCCGTTGCCGCCGATCCAGATCGGCGGATGGGGGCGTTGCACGGGTCGGGGCTGTACCTGCGCATCACGAAGCGACACGACCGTGCCCTCGTAGGAGACGACTTCGCCCGTGAACAGGCGCTGGACGATCTCCAGCGTGTCCTCGAGCACGTCAAAGCGTTCCGATGTCGACGGAAACGGAATGCCGAGCTGCGTGTGTTCCGGTTCGAACCATGCGGCGCCGACCGAGAGATCGAGTCGACCTGCGGACGCGTGATCGATCGTCATGGCCTGAATCGCGAACACAGCCGGATGCCGGTAGGTGACGCCGGCGACCAACAGCCCGAGTCGAATGCGCGAGGTCAGGCCGCTCAGCGCAGCGAGCGTCGTCATGCCGTCGAACGTCTCGCCTGGCCCCTCGCCGTACATCGGCCGAAAGTGATCGAAACCCCAGGCACCATCGAACCCGAGGTCTTCGGCGAAGTGCACGCGGTCGACGATCTCGGACCACGGCATTCGTTGCTGGGCGACATCGAGCCCGAACTGCATCAGCACTCCTTGACATCGATCGCGAACGACGCAGCCATGGCGGTGCCTAGCGACGCTTCGCGGGGTCGGAATCGGGCAGCACGTCGTTGAGGAAGGGGAGTTCCTTCCACTCGGGGACCGGCGCCGGAGCGTCGGGTCGAGGCACGAATCGCGAGACCTCTCCGGGCGGATGGATGTAGCGACCGCAGTTGGGAAATACCCGACCGACATGAACGACTAGGAGAGCCTCAGCGCCGACGTAGCGGGCAGTTGTCGAGGCGTCGCTGCGGACTTCGCCGGTTCCGTGGAGTCGCACTCGCCACGGGCGAGCGGGGTCGACGAACAGCAAGGCCACGCGACCGTTGTCGTGCACGTTGCCAAGGGTGCGCCACATCCCGTTGCCGTTGTAGAACGGCACCCGAACCTCGCCCGGACCGACGACTTCGACGAAACCGCGGTCTCCGCCCTTGTACGAGACATCGGGCCACCCGTCGATGTCGACGGTTGCGATCCACACGGCGTTCTGGTCGCGAATGAGGTCGATGTCGCCATCATCGAGTTGGTCGTGCAACGTGACATCGGCGAGACGGTCGGCCAGCCGCCGCGAATCGAACTCGTCTTGTAGCGCACGCGCTCCCGGCCCGTACATCGTGCCGGGAGGATCATCGAGGGCCATCGGATTCGACTGTAGGTCTCGAGCGCCGAGGATGCGAGACCAACGCCATCGCTGCGGTGCGGCCTGCGCGCGGCGCAACCACGGATACGGTGCGGCGTCATGGACGCTGTCGCGTACGTCGTCGCCGCGGCGATGCTCGGTGTTGCGGCTTTTCACGTTGTCGTCGCAGGTGGGGCGCCGTTGGGGCGCTTCACGCAGGGCGGCCGTCACGAAACGGCGCTGCCCCGGGCTGGGCGCATTGTTGCTGTGGTTTCGGCGGGGCTGGTGTTGCTTATGGCCGTGGTCGTGCTGGCGCGGGTCGATCGCGGCCCGGCAACGGTTCGTGACGCCGACTGGATCGACTGGGCCTGGTGGGCCACGGTCGCCTATTTGACGGTCGGCGTCGTCGCCAACGCGGCGAGCCGCTCGCGATCGGAGCGATTGCTGTGGACACCCATTGTCGCCGCATTGCTGGTGCTGACGCTGATGTCAGGTCTTTGATCATGCGGTAACGGCCCGATGACAGTGGGGGCCGTGCGCTTCTACGCTCTCCAGTCGATGGCGATCACCGAAGTGACGTACCCGGTCCAGTTGGGCTTCTTGCCGAAGGGTGCCGCAATCCCCGATGTCGATCATCCGGGGTTGTTGCGGGCCGGAGCGCGGGGGAGCACGCCATACGGCAGCAAGGACGTCGAGTTCCACGTCTGCCCGGCGACCGACGGCGCCCAGAGCGAGCGCCCAGATGTTGGTTTGCTGACGACGAGTTTCGACACGGTCGACCTGTCGCGTTTCACCGAGCTCCAGGCGACCTTGCACACCGTTCGCGAGGCCGGCGAGATCACCGATGCCGACATGGCTGTCGTCCGCCAGGTACTCGACGGTGCGGAGTTGTCGGGTGCGAACGGACTCCCGATCAAAGTGTTGCACCTCGCCGGTGAGGGCATGATCATGCGCCGGAGCGGCCCGAACCGAATGTCGGTCGTCGGCCCGCGAACGAAGGGAGCGAACGGCCACGGCGCCGCAACATCGGTGCATGCCGATCAAGATGTGTACGGCACGCCGCTGGCCCAGATCATGAACGGACGCGCACCGTCGCTGTTCCGCCACGACTCACCGGACGCTCAGAATGCCGATTCGACGCTCATGCTGCTCAACCTGTGGATTCCGTTGCAGCAGATCACCCAGCCTTTGGTACTGGCCGATCGCCGCAGCCTCGACCGGCGTCGCCATCAGCTTCGTTACGGCCTGGCGACGGACTCGTTCTTGCACCGCGACGACGAACAAGTGATCAACGACATCTGGACGTTTCTGCATGACCCGAGCCAGCGCTGGTACTTCCGTTCCGAGATGGATCACCGCAGCGCCTACGTGTTCGACACCTTGGGCACGCCGCATGGCGCGGGCGTGCTGCCTGGCGAGGAACTCGCCGAACGATGCTCCGTTGCGCTGCAGGCCGCGGAGGCCGCGGTGGAAGCTACCGACGGCGCTTCCCTGATCGCGGCACTTGCGTCATCGGCGGAATGGGAGGCTCCGGTCGGACTCACCCCCGCGCTCGGAGACGCAATCGCGACAATGCAGGCGCTGATCGCGGAGGCGTTGGCTGCGCCGAACGCGGTGTCGACAGCGTGGATCGATGAGTCGCGCACGGCGCGCTGCAAGGTCGTCCGCATGTCACTCGAGATGCGACTCGTGGCGGCCGTGGGGCCCGAACGAGTGGCGTGAGCGGAGCCGGGCTCAGTAATCGACCGAGGGCGTCGGCGGAAACAAGGTCGGCCGCTCGGTACGTAGCCGGGCGCAATCCCACGAGCGTTCGACGGGGATCAGGATGATCGGGCTGTTCGCAGGGTCCGGGTGCTGTACCCAATCGCCCTGTTGCGCAAACGTCGGATCCGACGCGCCGATGAGCAACTGCTCGGACTTGTCGGTCACGTAGCCGATCAGCGAACCGTCCGCTTGTTCGTCGACGTCGTACGCGAACCGCTCGCGGCGAGCGAGGTACAGCTCGCCTTTCAGTTCGGGCGTCACGGTGATCTTGACGGTGACACCGGGCTTGCCATCCCCGTCTGCGTCAATGATGCGAGGGTCGTTCGGGTCCGTCGGCAAGACATCGTTCGCAGGGTCTTCGAGGTCGATACCGAGCGCCGTCGGCGTCTCGTCGCGGCGCACGTGCGCGGTTCCGTCGTCGTTGAGGGTCACCGTCGTCGCGATAGCGACCGGCATGATCGCCTGCGTGAACTCGTCCGAGACCTCGGTCGTGATCGGAACGTTCAGCCGTTGTTCGGAGAAACAGAACGACTCCTGTGCGACGAGTTCGCCGTCGATGTCGTCGAGGTCGGTGAAACCGTACGAAATGATCATCGTGTTGAATCCGCTGCCCTCGTACGCGACAACGTCGTAGTGGGCATAGCGAGCCGCAAGCCGAGCGCGCACCGGCGCGAACTCGTCGGGCGCTGCGGTGGTGGTCGGTTCGGCGGTCGATGCCGGATTCGACGCCTTGGACTCATCGGAACCGTCGCTCGATCCGCACGCGCCCGCTGTCACCGCCGACGCAACGAGCAACGCTGTCAGTCGTTTCACGCCGAGACTCCTGCATCGTCGAAGGGGAACCAGTTGACGTGGAACCCAAAGGGCAAGCGACGGGGTAACCGCACCGTCGCGATTGGTCCGGACTCGATGTCGCGCGCGTCGAGCACCACCAGGTCGGTGGAGTCTCGGTCGTCGAAGTAGACCGTGTTGAGCAACCATCCGTCGTCTTCGGCCTGACCGTTCGGGTCGGCGGCGAACACGCTTTCGCCGACGTGTCCGTTCGCGCCGGCGCTCCATACCGAGCGTTCGTCCTTGTCGAGGTCGTACCGGACGATTGCGTCGAAGTCGCCGAGGTGGCGATCGGTCCGGGTGAAGCCCGACATGTACTGATATCGCGTTCGTAGACCGTCGTAGGCGGGGTTGATCCGGTTGAAGTCGCCGTCGATGTCGTCGGTCTCCTCCCATCCGGCGGTGCCGGCGGCGAGATCGACCCAGTACCGCGCCGGTCGGGCTGTGATGTCCTTCGCGGAACGCTCGTCGAGCGGGGTCGTGTTGTCGATCCCGAAGTCGGGTGCCGGATAGCGGCATCCGGAGAACTCGATGCGGTCACCATTTTCCCAACCCGACCAGAAGTGCTGGACGTGTCCCGGGTCGATGTCGAACCAACGCAGATCGGATGCGTCGCCGCGACGGGGCAACACGCCGATCCGACAACCGTTCTCGGGCATCCAACGGACCATCGGGCCCTTCCCGATGTTGGCGAGGTCGAAGACGTACGGCGAGTCGAGAAAGACCGCATAGTGCTCGGTCATGATCATGTCGTGCATCATCACGGGCGCCGGAAGGTCAATGGCGACGTGGTGCGCCATCGCACCGTTCGGGTCGATGACCGAATAGGTCAGGTAGGGCGCGAACAAGGAATAGCCGAACACGAGCATCTCACCCGTCCGTGGATCGAGACGCGGGTGCGCGGTCATAGGTCCGCGCATCCGGCCGTCGAAGTTCCATTCGCCAACCGTGTCGAGATCCGGGGTCACCTCGGTGGGCAGTCCGCCCTCCCAGAGGGCCAACCACCGCCCACCGTGTTCGATGATGTGGGTGTTGGCCGGATTCTTGACCGGGCCGGCGCTGCCGGTGAGTGAGCGGTCGGGGAAGTGCAAGACGTCGCCGAGCCCCGGATAGATCGCCGCACCGTGCGCGACCTCGGCGAGGAGGCCACGGGAACGGATCCATCGATTTCGGTAGGAGACCGTGCCGTCGTCTGCGAAGGTCACTGAGTGCAACATGCCGTCGCCATCGAGCAAGCTGTACCGACCGATCGGCTCGAACATGGGGTTCGGACCGTTGCGGACGAATCGGCCCCGAAGTCCCGCAGGAAGTTCGCCGATCACCTCGCAGCGCGCCACATCGATTTCGTCGTCGATCGGCCGCCGATTTCCCGAGAGGTCAGGCTGCTTGGCGTTGTTGGTGACGTGGCCGCGCAACGCCGATTCTGTGGTCGCCAATGGATCCTCCGTGTCTCGTCAGCCGTCATCGCTCGCAGGAAGCGCTGCGCACGCGCACCACAAGTTAACACCGTTTAGTTCGACGGACGAGCGTCGACGAGTCTGGCGACCGCGGACGCCCACGCGTCGTGACGGCCGATCGGCCGAGGGTCAGCGCGGGAGCCGCAGCAAACGGCGGGCGTTGTCGTCGAAGGTCGCCCGCAGTTCGATGTCGCCCCACGCCGGATCGGTCGACTGATCCCACCCCGCGAGATTCGTGCCACCGACGAGGCGACTCGCACCGAATGCTGCACGCAATGATGCCAACGCTCGAGGTCCGCCGACGTGCGCGTCCCACCACACTCGAGCGAGACGTTCGGTGACGGCACCAGATTCGCGCAGCGCCGGTGATGCCCACGGCCGGGTCGCCGCGGCGTGCGCGAGCCGTTCGGCAAGCCACGCAATTGCACCGCCACCATGGCTCATGCAGACGTCCAGGCCGGGATGGCGATCAAGTACGCCGCCGAGAACCAACGTCGTGACGGCGAGGGTTTCTTCGTAGCAGAAGCCCAACCACAGGTCGGCGTCGAAGCGCGCCAGTCGCTCGTCGCGTCGTGGCCCGTCGACGCCCCCGGGGGCAGGGTGGAAGAACACCGGCACATCGAGTTCGACGCACGTCTCCCACACGCGGTCGTACGCCGCGTCGTCGAGCGGACGATCGAGGTCGGTAGCGAGATACGGCGCTCGCAGCCCGAGATCGTTGATGGCCCGGCGCAACTCGTCGACCGCGAGATCGGGTGCCTGCATCGGGAGTTGGGCGAAACCGGCAATGCGCGATGGCGCTCGCGCAACGAGCGCAGCGAGCTCGTCGTTGTGACGACGACAGAATGCCGCGGCCCAGGCCGGGTCAGCGCGCGTGAAATAGGTGATCGGGTTGGGAGAGAGCACCGCGAATGTCACGCCCCGTTCGTCCATCGCGGCAATCCGCCGGTCGAGATCCATGAACGGAGTGTCGCGGTAACGCACGCCGACCAACTCATACTCGCCAACCCGAAAACACGGCGGCCGCCCCGTGGTCGGGTCGCCATCGTCGAGCGTGGGGCCGAGCGGCCCCGCCGCGCCGAGCACGGACTCGAGGACGACGTGCGCGTGCAGATCGATCACGCTCGCGCTCCGCTCACGATGACGTTCCGGGATCGAATCGCACGGGGTAACGCAGCCAGTACCCGCGTTCGCTCTCGGGGTCGATGAGCGGCGGATCGTCCGGGTCGGGAACGGCCCCGGCAGCAAGCATTGCGTTGAGCGCCGTGGCAACCAGGCCGTAGAGGTGGTCGGGTCCCGGCGTGCTGCCCCGCGGATCGAGCCCTCCGGCGAGGTCCTGACCGATGCACGCGTGCATGCCGGTTCCGAAGCTCAGACCCCATCGGGGGGCCATCTCGGGGATGGCTCGATCCGGTCGGAAGTCGTCGGCGTCGTCGCCGAAGACGTCGACGTCACGGTTGGCTCGCATCAGGTCGATCACGATCTTGTCCCCGGGCTCGACGACCGTGCCGTCGTCGAGTGTCGTCGAGGCGAGAGCCCAGCGCATGGCGACGGGACTCGACGGCTGGAGCCGCACCGTTTCGTGCACACATTGCTGCAAGAACCCAAGATCGCGGCGAAGTCGGGCTCGTTGGGTGGGATCGCGTTCGATCATCCCGAAGACGTTGTGCAACGTGCGCACGAAGGCGGTGGCGGAGGTGTGCGCGCCAGCGAGGAGAAAGAAGCAGGTCTCGCGCAGGACGACGTCGGCAGGGAGATCGAGGTTGTCCTGGTTGCGGAGCAAGACCGTCAAGACGTCACGGGGGAGCGAGTCTTCGTTGCGTGCGCCAGCCGCAAGCTCGCCCAGGAGCGCGACCCGTCGGGCGATCGACGGAGCGAGGAACTCCTCGTCGAACTGCGTGAGTGCCTCGGCGACTTCGGCGCGTTTCGCTTCGCGATCGCCGGTGTAGTGCGCCAGCGTGGCGCCCTCGATGAAGCGCATCATGTACGAGTACAGGCGGAAGGCCTCGTCGGCGGTGCCCAGCGGGCGGTCGACGCCGGCCGTGAACGCAGCGAGGTTCATCATCATGTGGTGACTGAAGGCGACGAGCTCGGCGTAGCCCGCCGCACGGTACGGCGCGATGGTGTCCTCGACGATCGGCGGGAAGAGCGAGCGTTCGTAGTGCTCGTGCGTATCCCGTCGAAAGAGTCGGTTCTCGAGGCGTCGCCGGTTGCGGTGTTCGTCTCCGTGGAGGTTGACGAGCACGTCGGCCATCACGACGTCGCCCTCGTCGTAGAGCGCCTGGCGAAAGTCTCGCTGGCGGAACGCCGAACGAGCATCGTCGAATCTCGTGATCGTCACGGTACGCGGCTCAGCCATCGTGGTGTCCTCCGGAGTTGTCGTCGCCGGCGAGCATCCACCGCCACGCGGATCGGATCAGGTCGCCGTGTCCAGGGTCGCGCAACGACTGCGCGCTGTGCCCGAGTGTGTCGACGAACACCCGTCCACGTTCGATCGTGCGAGCCCACGCAACGGGATGGGTGCCCTGACGATCTTGGGATGTGAAGAGGGCAGCGACATCGTTGTCGAGATCGAGGTCGCGATACACCTCGTCGACGACTGCGAAACCCGCCGATGCGAAGTCGCCCGGGTGAGCGAGGCTCGCAGGAGTTGGTTCGACGACGGCGCGCTGTTCGGGTTCGTGCGTCGATCGATTCCAGTTCCACGTCCCACCGAGGAGGTCGTGCCACATGGGGTGACCGTCGAAACAGATCACGGCGGTATGCAACGCGAGCAGACCGCCCCCCTCCGCCACGAAGTACCGGAGTCGGCGCAGGTCGTCGGCGGCGACCTCGAACTCGAACGAGGCCCGTAAGTCGGCGTAGCGATCCTGGGTCATGCTCCAACGCAATGCATTCACAGTCACGAGCGCCCAGGCTGCAGGATCGGCGGTTGCCGATCCGCCGAGCGCCGAAAACAGCGCTGCGGGTTCGTCGACGACGGTTGTCTCGAGTCCGCAATCTGCGGCCAGGTAGATCAGCACTTCGGTTGTTTCTGCGAAGTCGTGGTTCGGCCCTCCCGAGAGCAGGAGATGGCGTTTCAACGTGCCGAGTCCCGCACGCCGATCGAGTCGACGGAGTGCGGGCGGGGGAGCGTCGCAATGATGCTGCGCGTGATACCGCCGTCGACGACGATCTCTGAGCCGGTGATGTACGCAGCCTCATCCGACAGGAGGAACAGGACGACTGCGGCCACATCGGCTGCGGTGCCGAGGCGTCCCAACGGCACCCGGGCCGATCGCAGCGCGCGAATCTCGGGGTCGGAGTAGATCGGTTGCGACATCCCCGCGTCGATCAAACCTGGGGCGACGGCGTTGACTCGGATGCCGAAGGGCCCCCACTCCACGGCCATCTGCGCGACGAGGAGCGCAACGCCGGCTTTGGTCGCGCCGTAGGCCCCCGCGTTCGGACCGGGCGCTACTCCGTTCATCGACGTCATTGCAACGATCGACCCGGGGTGTTGCGCCGAGTGCTGCCGTCGGGCAACGGCCCGGGTGCAGAGAAATGTTCCCGTGAGGTTCACGTCGACCACCGCGCGGAAGTCGGCGGTGGGCAGATCGAGCAAGGGACCGAAGCGCACGATGCCGGCATTGGCGACGATTGCGTCGGGCGCCGGACGACCTGTTGCCTCGGCGAGTGCGTCGAGTGCGTGCTCGATGGAGCGCTCATCGGTCACGTCGGCGACGAGGGGCACGGCTGCGTCGCCGATGGTCGCGACGACGGCGTGGGCGGCGGCAGGGTCGTGGTCGAGGACGCCAACGCCCCAGCCTGCTTGGGCCGCAGCGCTGGCGATGCTGGCGCCGATCCCTCCGCCCGCGCCCGTCACGATCACGACACGGGTATCGGTCATGGGTGGACTCGTTCCCACAGGAGGGGCTCCTGTGACCAGAGCCCGACCTTCTCGCCAGGGATCGGCCGTCGTGACGGCTGGGGCGGGTCGAGCGAGATCGCGTTTCCCCGGGCGAAGACGTGGCGGAGGTTGCGTCGGTCGCCCAGCACACGAATGTTGGTCGCCGGATCGCCGTCGACCACGATGACATCGGCGGCGGCTCCCTCGGCGAGAACGCCGATCGAGCCTTCGGGTCGACGCAGGGCGAACGCTCCGTTGCGCGTTGCGCAGGTGATGGCTTCGAGTGGGCTGAGGCCGAGCACCTCGACGAAGATCTCGAGTTCGCGTGCGTGCCATTCGCCGTAGGGCGTCAACGAGAAGCCGCTCTCCGATCCGCACAG
Organism: Actinomycetota bacterium; assembly: GCA_005772765.1. GTDB lineage: Bacteria > Actinomycetota > Acidimicrobiia > IMCC26256 > PALSA-610 > SXJQ01. The sequence goes on along the minus strand of SXIR01000206.1, from coordinate 38,126 downwards.
GAGCCGAACGCCAGCCGCGTGTGCTCTCGCCATCATTGCGGCCGTCGCCTCGATTTCGCCCAGAAAGATGTCGCGTTGGGTCGTCATGGCCCCGACGTGTGCGCCGTGATCGATGAGGTTGGCCAAAAAGGTGAACGTGGGCGCGACCGCGGCGCCCGACGCGACGACTGCCTCGAGTGCCGCCTCGTCGAGGTAGCTCGCGTGCAAGATGAGGTCGACGCCGGTTTCGGCGGCGAGTTGGGTCGAGTGGGAGTTGCGGCAATGCGCGACGACCGGCGTGTCGAGTGCATGTGCCGTGTCGACGACCGTGGCGAGCTCGTCGCGCGAGAACACGGTGAGTTCGCCGGAGCGACCCGGCAGCGACCCGGTTAGGTGAACCTTGATCCAGTCGGCGCCGTACTTGATCTGCTGGCGGGTCGTGGTGACGATCTCGTCGCGGTTGCGAACGACCTGGGCGTAACCGAGCTGGCCGGAATCGGGGATCAGTCGGCCGGCGGTACCCCCGGCGGCGGTGAGCAGCGCATTCATGCCCGACGCCATCCGCGGGCCTGTGACGAGGCCGGCGTCGATCCCGTCGCGGAGTGCGGGACCAAGATCAAAGATGCAATCGGCGTCGAGGAACCCCGTCACGCCGGCGCGCAGCAACTTCGGAACGTTGTACGCCGCGAGCAACATCGCTCGTGAGCGGTCGCGATGGAAGAAGAGCTCGTCGTTGCTCGCGGGTTCACCGAACGTGATGTGACAATGAGCATCGATCAGGCCCGGCATGACGGTCATCCCGGTCACGTCGATCACGCGATCGACGGCACTGTCGACTGCTTGCGTCGCGGCCGGACCGATCGCGATGATCCGATCGGGTTCGAACAGCACATCGGTACCGGGTTGCGGCGGGTTGCCGGTCCCGTCGATGACGGTGCCACCTCGTAGGAATGTGCGATCTCCCATTGGCAATGCGATCACGCCGGCTCGACGAAGCGGTCGAGCGCGTCGGACACGGCGTGCGTGGTCGGGACGCGGTCGGAACCGATGGCGAGGTCGACTGCTCGTTGGAAGTGGTGGATCAGGCGTTCGTGCCAGCCGATCTGAAATGGACGTGCCCCTGCGGACGACACCGACTCCTGGATCGGTCCCATGTTGGCGGTGTCTTGGGCCATGACGGTTTCGAACAACTCCATCCGGCCGGTGTGATCGGCCGGGATCTCGTCGCCCTCCCACGCCGGCGCATACCAACGCAGTTCGAGTTCGGTGTGGCCGACATCGACTGGCCACATGCACAAGAACGTGAAGGCACCGGTATCCATCGGGACGACGAGGTTCGGGAAAATGCCGTACGAGGTCGAGGTCTGCCGCCAGAGTTCGCCGACCGCCGGGTTGTCGTACTCGGGCGAGACCATCGGCATGTCGCGGAACATGTCACGCTTGTCGACGGTGAGTCGGCTGTGTCCGCGCGGGAGCATCGTGACCGTGACCGACTGATCGTCGTAGAGCAGTGCCGCGTTGTCGGGGTGCACGGTGCGTACGTGATACACCTCCAAGAACGCATCGACCATCAACTTCCAGTTGCACGCGAGGTGATGGCTTTGGGTGCCGACGAGTCGCATGCTGGTTCCGTTGATCTCGCGCATCTGGTCGGCGATCGGTCCGAGGTACTCGACGAGGCTCGGACGTTCGGGCGACTCGTTCACGAAGACCCATCCATCCCAGACTTCGCAGCCGACGGGAACGAGCCCGAGGTCGTCGGTGCGCAGGTCGGCGAAGCTGCGCGCATCCGGTACGGCCTTCAAGACCCCATCGGTGCCGTACGACCACGAGTGATACTGGCAGGTCAGACGCTTTGCAGTCCCACACTCATCGCGAGTGACGGGAGCGCCGCGATGGCGACACGCGTTGTAGAACGCTCGTAAGACGCCGTCGTCGCCGCGCACGATGACGATCGGTGCACCCGAGCGCGAGAACTGGCGGTAGGCGCCAACTCCCGGCCATTCGGACGCATGGCCAGCGAAGAGCCACGACCCCTGGAACACGTGGGTGCGTTCGAGTTCGAACCAGCCAGGATCGGTGTAGCGCTCGGTCGGAATCGGTGGAACCGCAACCGCGTCGGGCGGAGGCGAGGTGCGGGCCTTTTCGGCCTCCATGCGTTCGCGGATCGTGCGTTCGAGTGTCGCTTCCATCGTGACTCCAACCTAGGTGGTTTCGAGTTCTTTCGTGTCGGAACGCCGCCTCACGAATGACGCGTTGCGCCGTCCGGCTGCAATCGACGGAGATTCTCCCACGGCGAAATGACCAGGTTGATCGCGTCTTCGAAGACGAGGACGTGCAACGGTGTCGGTTCGATCAGGTCGGCCCAGCTCGTTCGATCGTCGATCGTGACGTGGATCGCAGCAACGTCACGCACCCGGGCGGCCGCCATCCCCGCGTCGTAGTACGTCCGGTCGCAAATGCCATTTCCCCAGTAGATGTAATCGTTCGCGGTCGACCAATCTGCGGCGGTCGTGACCAACGGTGCACCGTCGCCGGACGGAATCGTGATCGTCGACGTGAACGCCGAATCGCCGTCGCCGACGCGCGTGGAGATCGTTTGTCCGTCTCGCACGTGCTCGACGGTCGACTTGCGCGTGATGACGTCGACGGCGTCCATCGACAGCAGCGACGAACGCGCGTCGAACACCATGTAGCGGGGAATGCCTTCTGCATCGCCGACGAAGAGTGACCACTCGGCGCGCATGCCCTTGGCGAGGCCCGACACGCGGTACACGTTGAGCACGATGATGTGTTCGGGCACGTCCGAAGTCAGACAACGAATCGGTGTCGACTCGAACGCTGCGGGCAACTGGAGGACCGATCGGAGTCGACCGACGGCGTCGGCTCGCACGCGGAACACCCAGTAGACCGAGGGCGGATCTGCTTCGACGGTGAAGGCAGCGAGGGGTTCCTCTCGCCCGAGGGCGATCATCAAGCCTTGTCGCAGCGCGAGTTGGCTGTAAAGGAATCGCTTGAGGAGTCGTCGCCCGAGCAGGGCGCGGCGGGTGAGCGGTCGAGTGAGCGGTTTCATGATGGTGGCCCTCGCTCGGTGAAGCCGACGTCGTCGTCGGAACGGTCGGAGTGGTCGATGCTGGGCGGGTCTGAAGCCCGCTTCCGTGCGACGCGCCCGGCCAGTGCTGTAGGGTACTAAACGGTGTAAAGACAGTAGCAGGCAAGCGAAGGGGACCGTTCCATGCCGACACCGCATTCTCTCGTCAGCGCCACCCACACCGACTTCGAACTCGAGGTCGTGGCGGGAACCTGGCCAACCGACGTCGGCGGAGAGGTGGTCTTCTCCAGTCCCCAGAACAGCCGCACGCTGCCCTACGCCATCTTCGACCACGGAGCGATCTGCCGGTTGTCGCTCGAAGCGGGCACACGTGGTGCGGCGGCGGAACGGTTCGCGTGGCAGAGCCGGGTCATTCAGTCGCCCGGCAAGCGCTTGTTCGATCGTCACCCCGAGGTGTTCGCATCGGGGACGATCGGGTACCTGTCGCCGTTCGGGCCGCCCAACTGTTCGAACACCGCGCCCCTGCCGTGGGGCAATCGGCTCTACACGACCTGGGATGCCGGGCGCCCCGTCGAGCTCAATCCCGACACGCTCGAGTTCGTCGCCGAGGTCGGCCACGCGGACACGTGGGGCGGCTCGTCGATGGAAATGCCTGGCGTGTTGCCCTTCTTGTTCTCGAGCGCGCACCCGGTCGCAGATCCGCAACGTCACTGTCTGTGGACGGTGAAGCTCGACCTCGTGTTCGAGCCGACGCCAGGAATGCGGCCGTCGCTCGTGCGCTACGACCGCGACGACGGAACCAGTGTGCGGTTCTGGCCGCTGGAGGGTGTCAGCTTCGGCGGATCGATCCACACGATCAGCCAGACCCGTGACTGGGTCATCTTGAGCGACTCGGGGAACTTCAAGGCCGACTCGGCCGAGATGATGGGCGGCGAGCGGACAGCCACCACCGACGACGAAGTCCCAGTGTGGTTGATCCGCAAGGACGCCCTCGAAGGGCTTGCCTCCGGTACGCCGATCAAGCCCGTGCAACTGATGATGTCGCCGCCGGCCGGCCACTATTACGCACGTTGGGATGACACTGACGGCATCTCGGTGGTCTGGGAAGGCATGGACCTCATGGACCTCGGTCTGTACATGCGGCCCGACGACCACGACGTGAACGGCAACCCGGTCGACCCGGGTGTCGTCGGGCTCTACAACATGGCAATGGCCCCCGAGACGCTCACCGAGATCGTGTTCGATCCCGAAACCGGCACGGTGCTCGAGCAGGGGCGGTTCAAGCAGGATTGGACGTTCAACCTGCAGTTGTCGGCGATGGACTGGAGCACCGAAGGGCTTTCGAAGCCGACGCTGCACCACGTGACATATCAAGGGTGTCGCCCCGGCAGCATCAGCGCACGAGCGGCCCGGCTCTACGAAGGCCGAATCGATCTCGATCAGGTACGTGAGGAGACGCCTGGCGCGCTGTGCTCCTTCGATCGCGGCAGCATGGAACTCAAGGCTCGGTGGGAGTACGCGAACCTGAGTGACCACATCACGTCGCCAGCGTTCGCGCCGCGCGGATCAGCTCCGGGTCGCTACGAGGGCGGCACCCCGGGCGGTCACGACGGATACGTCGTGCAACCGGTTTGCAGCGACGATGGCTTCCGGGTGGATCTGTTCGATGCGGCCCGGGTCGGCGACGGTCCGGTCGCGACGCTGGCGGGAACCAAGCGAGAGTGCGTCCCGTTGGTGCTCCACTCGGCATGGATGCCCGCGTTCCACGGATTGGCCGACGCCCAACGTCTGCGGTTCTCCGACGAGGTGACCGCGGAGCGACTCGCGTCGGTGCCCGAGGAATTGCACAGCGCAATCCATGAGGTTGCTCGGGAGTGCGACGAGCTGTTCTGAGCGGTCTCGGTCGGCTCGCGGTGAGCGGGACGACGCGACGAGCGTCGGCCGGCAACCGCGATGCGGTGGCGCATCGACCGATACCGTTGAGGGATGCCCCGACCGCCCGCGCTGCCGGCGTTCCTGCAGCCGCTGCACACCGACGAGTTCGTTGCGCCCCGCTTCGCTCCGGCCGAACGGCGCGTGCGCACCGAGGTCGCGGCGACCGTCGCCGATCGGGCCGCGCGCACGGGCGTGCCACCCGCGTGGGCCGCGACGAGTCGTACCGCCACGGCGGTCGGGCTCCGGGCGCTGAATCGGTCGGTCGGCGCGACCTGTTACGAAGTTCCGGAGGCTGCCGAGGTGAGCGACGGGGCGGCCGCGGAGGTCTTCGCGGCGAGCGGGCCAGTCATCGATGTGCAGACGCACTTCCTTGCTCCGCACTCGTTTCGTGCGATGGGCCGGGCCTTTCTCTTCGACATGTACCAATCGCTGATGCCGTCGTGGTGGAGCGAGATGGACGACATCGATGCCTGGGACTTCGGGGAGTACCTGCGCAACATCTTCGTCGAGTCCGAAACCGCGCTCGCCGTCATCACGTCAGGACCTGGCGACTTGGATGCTCGGAACCTGTTCAACGACGAGATGGCGGCAGCACGACTGCTCGTCGACGCGACGGGCGGTCGCGGGCGTCTGCTCAATCACGCCGTCGTGCACGCCGACACCGGCGACATCGAGCGCATGCCCGAGTGGTCTGAGCGATTCGCGCCCGTCGGATGGAAGGTATACACCATTCGACGTCTGACCGAGTCGGGCTGGGCATCGGGTTGGATGCTCGACGACGAAGAGCATGGTTTGCCGTTCCTCGATCGCGTGCGCGGGTCGGGCGTGAAGTTGGTGTGCTCGCACAAGGGCATCAGCCGTCTTGCGGACAATGGGTCGCCGCGTGACATCGGACCGGCCGCGGCCGCGTATCCCGACATCGACTTTCTCGTGTATCACTCGGGTTACGAACTTGCGTCGGACGGCGCGCCACCCGAAGGTCCTTATGTTCCAGAAGGCAATGAGCACCACGGGGTTGACCGACTGTTGCATTCGCTCGATGTCGCCGGAATCCCGCGCGGCGCGAACGTGTACGCGGAACTCGGTTCGACGTGGTTCTGCTTGGTCAGTCGGCCGGTCGAAGCGGCCCACGTACTCGGCAAGTTGGTTGCGCGCCTCGGTGCCGACAACATCGTCTGGGGGACCGACAGCATCTGGTTCGGATCCCCGCAACCGCTCATCGACGCGTTCCGCTCGTTTCAGATTCCCGATGAACTGTGCGAACGCTACGGCTACGAGAAGTTGACCGACGAGGTGCGCCAAAAGATCCTCGCCGGAAACGCCTCCCGGATCTACGGTCTCGATCTCGACGCCGTGGTTGCCCAAAAGCGTGCGCACGACGACGCGTGGGCGATCGATTTGGGCGAGCGCTACCGAAGCGGTCGTATCGCCGCGTTTCGCTGACGCGCGATGGTGCCAGCATCACGCCTGGATCGTTCCGTACCCACCGCCGCCGGGTGTGGCGATCTCGATGCAGTCATCGGTGTCGACCGCGAGGCTGATCCGGCCGGGGAGGGTCTCCTCGGTGCCATCGGCGCGGATCAACCGGTTGATGCCGACCGCGCCTGGCGCGCCCCCCGCCATGCCGTACGGAGCGACGACCCGTCGACCCGAGATGATCGAGACGGTCATCGGTGCGCCGAACCGCAGACGTCGCACGACACCATCTCCGCCCCCATGGTGGCCAGCGCCCCCCGACCCGTGCCGGATGGCGAAGGACTCGACCATCACCGGATGGCGGAGTTCGAGAATCTCGGGATCGGTGAGGCGCGAATTCGTCATATGTGTGTGAACCGCGGACATGCCCGGTGCGTGCGCCGTGGCGCCGGCCCCTCCGCAGATCGTTTCGTAGTACTGGTGTTCCTCGTTGCCGAACAAGAGGTTGTTCATCGTTCCCTGAGATGCGCCCATGACGCCGAGCGCACCGAAGAGTGTGTCGACGATCAACTGGCTCGTTTCGACGTTGCCGGCGAACACGGCAGCCGGCGACTCCGGTGCCAGCAGCGACCGTTGCGGGATGAGGAGGTGAATGGGTTCGAGGCACCCAGCATTGAGAGGAATGTCGTCGTCCACGAGACAACGCACGACGTACAGCACCGCCGCGCGTGTGATCGCGGTGGGCGCGTTGAGATTGCCGTCGTGCATCGGGCTGGTACCGGTGAAGTCGATTGTGGCTGTGCGGGCTGCGCGGTCGATCGTCCAGCGTGCGACCACTCGCTGACCGTCGTCGTTCGTGCCCGTGAACTCGGCGTCGGGAAGCCGATCGAGCAGCCGACGCACCGACTCGGCCGCGTTGGCGCGGACGTGACGCATGTAGGCATGGACGACGTCGCGACCGTAACGCCCGACGACGTCGACCAGGCTGCGTTGACCGTGTTCGCATGCCGCGACCTGTGCGCGGAGGTCAGCCAAGTTCTGGTCGGGATTCCGAGCAGGGAACGGCCCGGCCAGCAGGCGGGAGCGGATCTCGTCAGCGCGAAAACGCCCGGCGACGACGAGCGGTTCGTTGTCGAAGACGACACCCTCCTCGTCGATCGTGCGCGACTGCGGTGGTGCCGAGCCTGGTGTGATCCCGCCTATGTCGGCATGGTGGCCGCGCGCCGCCACGAAGAACGTCGGAAGTTCGTGTGCCGATGTGTCGACGTCGACGTCGCTGATCGATACGGGTCGGATGACGGTGATGTCCGGTAGGTGAGTCCCGCCGTTGTAGGGAGCGTTCGAGACGTAGACGTCGGCGTCGAACCCGGAAGGTCGCGCGCGGATGAGCGCCTTCACCGCTTCGCTCATCGATCCCAGATGCACCGGCATGTGCGGCGCGTTCGCGACCAACTCGCCGTCGGGTCCGAAGACCGCGCACGAGAAGTCGAGTCGTTCCTTGATGTTGACGGACCGAGCAGTTTGGGCGAGAACGGCGCCCATCTGTTCGGCCACGTGCATGAAGAGGTTGTTGAACACTTCGAGTTGGATCGGATCGGGTTGGTCGATGTCTCGTGGCGGTGCCGTGGCGAACGTCGCGACGCGCTCGAGGAGCAGCGCGCCCGATTGTCGGCGAACGGCGTGCCAGCCGGGTTCGACCACCGTCGTCGCAGTCGGATCGACGACGACGGCCGGTCCGACGAGCGGTGTCTCGGGATCGATGGCGCCGCGATCGATGAACGGGCCGGGCGCGATGCCGTGAATGGATCCGATCGGGCTGAGGCCGTGGTCGCGACCAGAGGCCGTGTCGTCGACCAGCGACGCGATGGCGGTGGCTGCGATTGTTTCGACTTCGATGCGATCGACGATGAGCGCGTCGACGTCGTCGCAGGCGAAACCGAAGCGCCGAAGAAACCGGGCGGCGAACTGGTCGCGCATGTCAGGAATCGTGCCGAGGTCGACGTCGATGCCGTGATCGGTATCGGGTGCTCGAAGGTGCACCCGGCGCACGACCTGGACCGAGGGTTCGTTCGCAGCGCGCGGTGCGCGATCGGATCCTCCGACGGGGTGCGGTCGTCGATCGGGATCCGGTGGCCGTGTGGCGTGGGTGAGTTCGTCGCGCCCGGCGCGCTCCAGCCGATCCCAGTCGCCGCCGAGTCGGTCGAGCAGGTTCGCGTCCAGCCGAGCCTCGATGCCGTGGGTCCCGACGTGACGTCGATCGGCCCATCCGATCCCGACGGCCGACAACACACCCGCGAGTGGGTGGATGAGGACGCGGGTCATGCCGAGGCGATCTGCGACGAGGCAGGCGTGCTGTCCGCCTGCTCCTCCGAACGCGACCAGGACGTGGTCGGAAATGTCGATGCCGCGCTCGACCGAAATGTGCGCGATCGCGTTCGCCATGTTCTCCACGGCGATGAGCAGCGCGCCACGCGCAATGCTCATCGCATCGTGGGCGATTCCGGTGGCATGGCGCACCTCAGCCGCGAGGGCGTCGAACGCGGCGCGGGTGGCGTCGACGTCGAGCGGGCGATCGCCGGCTGGCCCGAAGATGGCCGGAACGTGCTCGGGGCGGATTCGGCCGAGGACGACGTTGCAGTCGGTGACCGTCAGCAGCCCGCCGCGTCCGTACGCGACGGGTCCAGGTTCGGCTCCCGCCGAATCAGGCCCGACGCGTAGCCGCGCACCGTCGAACCGAATGATCGAACCGCCACCGGCAGCCACGGTGTGGATGTCGATCATGGGAGTTCGGACCCGCACACCTGCCACCACGCCGCCGTCGATGCGCTCAAGGGAACCGTCGGCTTGCGAGACGTCGGTCGACGTACCGCCCATGTCGAAGCCCACGGCACGCGGGAAGCCTTCGTCGAGCGCGACTTGGAGCATGGCGACGGCACCTCCCGCCGGACCCGACAACAATGCGTCCTTCCCGCGAAAACGATCGGCGTGGACGAGTCCGCCGTTCGATTGCATGCACAAGAGAGGGATCGACGCTCCACCGAGTTCGGCGTCGAGACCGGTGCGAAACTGTTCGAGCGATCGTTGCAACGGAGGCGACAGGTACGCGTCGGCGATGGTCGTCATCGCACGAGGGATCAGGCGCACGAGCGGATCGGCCTCGTGACTCGTCGTGACGTGGAGGAACCCGGCTGCCTTCGCCAGTGCAGCGACGCGCTGTTCGTGCGCGGGAGCACGGTCGCCGTGGAGGAGCGCGATCGCGATGGAGGCGAACCCGCGTGCGCGTGCCGCCGCCAGGGCGCTGCGCACGGCCGATTCGTCGAGTGGGGTGACGACCGCGCCGACCGCGTTGGTGCGCTCGGGGATCTCGATCACCAGATCGACCAGGGACGCGGGTCGCACGATGTCGAGCGCAAACAGGTCGGGTCGGGTCTGGTCGCCGATCGTGAGGAGATCGCCGAATCCAGCGGTGATCGCGAGGACCGTCGGATCGCCGCACCGTTCGAGGAGCGCGTTGGTGGCGACGGTGGTGCCGAGACGGATCTCGGCAATCGCGTCGACGCGGGACGAGTCGACATGGAACGACTCGAGCACGTCACGGATCGCGCCGACCGCAGGATCACCGGGTCGCGGCGATTGCGAGAGCACCTTGCGAGTGGTGACGTGTCCGTCGGGAGCGACGGCGACGATGTCGGTGAACGTTCCGCCGCGGTCGATCCAGAACTGCCAACCCGCAGCGGAGCGGTCGCCTGACGTATCCGCAACCATGATGGGTTCTTAGCGCGTCCGACGCCGGTGACGTCGCGTTGGCGGCATGTTCGTGTCGTGGCGGGATGCGTCGCTGCTGAGCGGGGTCGATGGCAAGCCGCTGGGAACGCGTCGGTAGGTTGGGCGTATGAGCCGAGTCGCAGACAGCGCACACGCGGGCCTGCACGTGCTCGTGACGGGTGCGTCGGGCTACATCGGGGGACGCCTCGTTCCGGAGTTGGTCGAAGCCGGGCATCGAGTCCGTTGTCTCGTACGCGATCCGCGCAAGCTCGATGCGGCCCCATGGCGCAGCGCCGTCGATGTCGTACGCGCAGACATCGCGGGCGATCTCACGGAGGCGATGGACGGCATTGACATTGCCGTCTTTCTCGTGCACAGCATCGGAGACGGGGCTGACTGGATCGAACTCGAACGCAGGATCGCCGAGAACTTCCGCGACGCGGCCGAGCGTGCCGGGGTGCGGCGCATTGTCTATCTCGGAGGTCTCGGTGACGACTCGACGATCCTCAGCGATCACCTCCGCAGCCGGCACGACGTTGGTCGCGTCCTGGCGTCCGGCTCCGTCGAGGCCGTGGAGTTGCGCGCCGCGGTGGTGATCGGTTCGGGGTCGGCGAGCTTCGAGATGCTGCGTTACCTCACCGAGGTGTTGCCGATCATGGTGACGCCTCGGTGGGTTCGCACGCGATGCCAGCCGATCTCCATTCGCGACGTCCTTCGCTACCTGGTCGCCGTCGTCGAGCACTCGAAACCTCTTTCGGGCGTGATCGAAGTCGGCGGTCCTGATGTCGTGTCCTACGCCGAGTTGATGGCGACCTACGCGCGTGTCGCCGGACTCACGCGTCGACGACTGATTCCGGTTCCGGTGTTGACGCCACGCCTCTCGTCGTTATGGGTCGGCCTCGTGACGCCAGTCCCGGCGCGCCTCGCTCGACCCCTGGTGGACTCGCTTGTCAATGCAGTCGTCGTGACCGACCATCAGGCCGAGGAAATGTTCCCGTTCGAACGGGTACCGCTCGCCGAAGCCGTGCGGTACGCAATCGGCCGCACGGCGACGGGGGACATCCCGACCCGCTTCGATGACGCGTCGTCGCCGGTGTGGGGACCGGCCGCAACGGATCCGTCTTGGGCCGGTGGGACCGAACTGCGCGACGTGCGCGAGGTCCTTGTCGATGCCGGAGCCGAGGCAACGTGGAAGGCGTTGTGCCGCGTCGGAGGCAGCCGCGGCTGGTACAGCGGGGACTGGTTGTGGAAACTGCGCGGATGGATCGATCGCGTTGTCGGTGGCCCCGGGCTTCGACGAGAACGGCGGCACGGCGAACAGTTGGCTGTCGGCGAACCTGTCGACTTCTGGCGGGTCGAGGATCTCGTCGCCTGCGAACGGCTCGTGCTGCACGCCGAGATGCGACTTCCGGGTGAAGCATGGCTGGAGTGGCGGCTCGAGGTCGCGGAGCACGGAACTCGGCTCGTGCAGACGGCGCGTTTCCGACCACGTGGGCTGTTCGGTCGGGTGTATTGGTACGGCGTCGCGCCGTTTCACGGGCTCGTGTTTCCCGGGCTCGTGCGCGGGATCGCGAATGATGCCGTGGCGTTGGAGCGGTCCGCGTGACGCGCTCGGGTGATGCCGCGGACGTGATCGTCATCGGCGCGGGTCTCGCCGGATTGGTGTGTGCCCATGACCTGACTCGACGAGGGCTGCAATGCGCCGTGTTCGAGAGCTCCGACGGTGTCGGCGGCCGAGTCCGTACCGATGTCATCGATGGGTTCCGACTCGATCGCGGATTCCAGATCCTGTTCACCAACTACCCGCAGGTCACCGACCGGCTCGATCTCGATGCACTCGAAGTCGGTACGTTCGAGCCGGGCGCGCTCGTTCGGGTCGGCGACGTGATGCACCGGGTTGCCGACCCGATCCGCCAACCGCGGCAGTTGTGGTCCACGCTGCGTGCTCCGGTCGGAACGATCGGTGATCGCATCCGTTTGCTGCGTCTCGTGGCCGATGTCCGCACCCGGTCCGCGGTCACGCTCTTGCAGCGACCGGACATGAGTACGAGGGAACGGTTGACCGCGGCGGGATTCACGCCGACGATGATCGAACGGCTGTGGCGACCGCTGTTCGCCGGCATCCAGCTCGATCCGGATCTCGAGGTGTCGCGTCGACGCTTCGATGTGATTCTGCGCATGCTCGCATCCGGCGACGCGGGTGTTCCCCGTCTCGGGATGGGCGCTATTCCACAGCAACTCGCTGCGCAACTCCCGGCAGACACGATTCGGTTGCGCGCGCCGGTGCGGTCGGTCGACGGCACGACGGTCGAACTCGCCGACGGTGAACGGCTCAGCGCTCGCGCCGTTGTGGTTGCGACCGACGGACCAACGGCCCATCGCCTCCTCGGTGCCATGGTGGCCGATCCGGGCTCTCGCGCCGTGGCGTGTTGTTGGTTCTCGACTGCCCAGGCCCCGTGGGCCGAAGCGGTGATCGCGCTCGACGGCACGTCGAATGGTCCAGCCCGCAATCTGGCGATTCTCAGCCACGTATCCCCGTCGTACGCGCCGCCGGGCATCTCGCTGCTTGCCGCCGCCGTTCCTGGGCCCGATGCGCTCGATCCTGCCCTCACGAGCCGAGTGCGTGAGCAGTTGGCCGGCTGGTTCGGGTCGACCACGCACGACTGGGTGCATTTGCGGACCGACGTGATCCCGCACGGTCAGCCCGACCAGCGTCCGCCGTTGCATCCGCGCCAACGCGTGAACGTCGGCGGCGGTGTGTTCGTCTGTGGCGATCACCGCGACACCGCATCGATCCAAGGCGCGATGTACAGCGGTGAGCGGACTGCGGCTGCAGTCGCGGCGCACCTCGCGAGAACCTGAAACGTTTCACTCGGAGCCGGGCGCCACGGGGGCGGTCGACGGCGGTACGCGTCGGATTCAATGACCTCGGAGCGGGGGATAGGTTCGCAATCAAGGGGGCTCGCCATGACGATCCTGATCACCGGCGGTACTGGATTTGTCGGCTCGCACGTTGCGACACGGCTGCGCGCGAGCGGCCACGTCGTGCGACTGCTCGCACGCGACCCCGCGAAAGTCGCGCGGGTTCCGGCGTTGCGCGAAACGGTCGATCTCGAGGTCGTGCAAGGTGATGTCACCGACCGCGCCAGCGTCGAACGTGCGCTCGAGGGATGCACGGCCGTCGTGCACGCCGCCGCGCACGTTTCCCTGGCCGAACGCGACGCGGCCCGCGCCGAAGCGGTGAACGTCGGGGGAACCCGGCTTGTCGTTGACGCTGCGATCAAGCGCGGGCTCAAGGCTGTGTACGTCTCGAGCGTGTCGGTCTTCGGCATCGGCCACGATCGAATCACCTTGGACACGCCGCTGGCGGAGGGCGGTGGCAGCTACACCCGATCCAAGGTCGCGGCCGAACGCATCGTTCGGGAGTTGCAAGACGGTGGAGCGCCGATCTCGATCGTGTACCCGTCAGCGGTGCTCGGGCCCGAGATTCCTGACTTGGGTGGGTCGGTACAAGGGCTGTTGTTCTGGATCAAGACTCCGCCCCGAACCTCGACGGGTGCATCGATCGTCGACGTGCGCGATGTGGCGCTCGCAATCGAACTCGCCCTCGACGCGCCAGCGGCGCGTTGGATGCTCGGCGGCACCTTTGTGACCTACCCCGAGATGCGCGCCGCGATCGCGCGTGTGACGGGCGTGGAACGGGCTGCGATCCCGATGCCGGGATGGCTTCTGCGAGTCGCCGGTCGGTGCGGCGATCTCGTCAAGCGAGTGGTGCCGTTCGACTTCCCGCTCACCTACGAGGCCATGTCGATGGCGACGCGGGCGGCGCCGTATGACAGCGCCGCGACGCAGCGCGACCTCGGGATGGAATGGCGACCCGTCGATGACACCTTGGCGGATTCGATTCGGTGGCTCGCCGGCCACGGCGATCTCTCCGATCGCGAAGCCGGTCGACTCGCGACCTGATCTCGGCCGACTCGACGATCGGCGGTGGTCGCGGCAACGGACCCGATCTGACGAAGCCGACCGACATTGTTAGTTTTGGCGTGATGGCCCGCCGCGTGTCCGATTCGTTCCCCGCGGCGCGCCGCAGCTTCGCGCTCGCCCTGTTGGTGTTGGCGACCGCAGCGGTCGCGGTCGCGACAGCTCCTGCGGCATCGGCACACGCCGATCTCGAGTCCACGACGCCGCCCAACGGCGCGATCCTCGGCGAAGCCCCGACAATCGCCACGCTGCGGTTCACCGAAGCCGTGGAGGTGCCGGGCTCGGGCCCGGAGCTCTTCGACAGCGATCAGGATCCTGTTCCGATCGCGGGCTTCGAGATCGTCGACGACGGGTTGGCCGTCGAGGTCGATCTTCCGCCGTTGGACGACGGCACCTACGTCATGACATTTCGCGCGGTCTCGGGCGATGGCCACCCGGTGAGCGGTTCGTTCACGTTCAGCGTCGGCTCGGAATCGACCAACGCCGAGGGATTGGCCGACGCGGTCTCATCGGGTGAGAGCGACGGCACGGTCGATCGGATCTACACGCTGTTGCGCGCCGTCGTCTTCGGCGGCGTGATCGTTGGGTTGGGGGCCTTCCTCTTCGTGGTTTTCATTGCTCCCGATCGGGCTGCGGAGTTACGGCGCCTGATCGACGCCGCCGTTGCGACCATCGGTGTGGCCAGCGCGCTCCAGTTGCTCGTCATCGGCCCGTTCGTGATCGGTGGCGGTCTCGGCGACGCGTTCTCGGCAATCGGTGACGCGCTCGACGCGGATGCAGGTCGTGCCGCCGCCGGACGCGTGCTCCTCGCCGCGGTGGGACTCGGACTCGCTCGCGGGCTTGCCCACGCGACCAAACTCCGGCCGTCGGTCACGATGTGGGCGTTCCTGGTGATCTCGACGTTCAGCTTTGTCGGCCACCCGCGCACGGGACGGTGGCAGGGCCCGGCGATCGCGGCCGACCTCGTGCACTTCGGCGCGGCGACGCTGTGGATCGGCGGATTGATCTCGCTGTTCGTGGTCGTCGGGCGGACGCGCTCGGAGGATGCCGCGCCGATCGTCCGTCGGTTCTCCTCGACGGCAGTCGTTGCGGTCGCGGTCGTTGTGGCGACGGGGGTGTTCCAAGCTTTTCGACAGTTGGAGGAACTCCAGGACACCTTCGAGACGACCTATGGGCGTGTGTTGGTCGCCAAAGTGGTGCTCGTTGGGATCGTGGTCGCGCTCGGAGCGCGGAGCCGATCGATCACGCGGCGGCGGATCGAGGCAGCCGACGGCGCATCGGCACTTCGAAAGGTCGTCCTGGCCGAATCGGCAATCGCAGTGGCCATCGTGATGCTGACAGCCGTGTTGGTCAACGCGAACCCGCCGCGTGCTGACGCCGAGATGCGGGGACCGGCGATCGAGGAGGCGACGCCCATCGAGATGTCAGCGGCGGGTGGCGATCTCACGTTCGCGATCACGATCTCGCCCGGCGTCCCCGGCCCGAACACAGTCGTGATCGAGGTCGCGGACTCGTCCGGGGCTCCGGTCGACTTGTTCGAACTCGCTGCCGAACTTCACCCGGTCGACGCCTCGATCGCGCCACTTCCGATCGAGTTCGAAGGCAGCGGTGGCCGCTATACCGCCGACGCTGTAGCTGTGCCGTTCGGCACGACGTACACCTTCTCCATCCGCGCTCTCACCGGCCCGATCGAACAGATCGACGTCGACACCCAGATCACCTTCCCCTGAACCAGGAGCCCGTGTGAAACGTTGTCTTGCTGCTGTCGGTGTCGGCGTTGCCGTCGTGATGGGCGTCGCGTCGGTGGCGTCGGCCCACACCGGATTCATTCCTGCTGCGGCTGAGGGTGGGAGCACCGTCGAAGTATCGCTCTCGGTCGCCGACGAACGCAGTGACGCGGGCATCACCAAGGTCGAGTTGTTCTTCCCGGAGGCGACACCCGTGGTGTTGGTCGACGCGCCCGAGACCGACGGCTGGAGTGTGACGGTCGATGGGACGGTCGGTGAGGCCGTGACCAGCGTGACTTGGGACGGAGGGCCGTCGACCGACAACGTGCGCTTCCCGTTGACCCTGACGATGCCGGCCGAGCCCGGTCGTTTGCAGTTCAAGCTGCTCCAGACCTATGACGACGGCACCATCGATCGATGGATCGCCGACATGCCGCTCGGCGCCGAAGAGCCCGACAACCCCGGACCGATCATCGACGTCGCTGGCTCTGGGGCCCCCGTCACGACCGCCGACGATGGCCACGATCACGATCACGGCGACGGCCACGAAGACGAAACTCCGGACACCGCGACCCCGGACCCCGCGGCGCAGACCACCACAGCTGCCGACGACGATGGCGGCTCAGCGTTGCCGATCGTTCTCGGAATCGCTGCCGTGCTCGTGGTCGGCGGCGGGGGATTCATGGCGTTGCGGGCCCGCAAGTCGAGCTGACCTCGACGGCGGGTGGGGTCGCGCCGCGCCGCCCGAGGAGCTGCGCAGCACGCGCTTGACTTCGAGTGCGCTCGAAGTCGTACCGTGCGCTGATGTTCGAGTTTCGGGAGTACGACGCAACCTTCGAGACCCCCAATGTCGTCGTTGACGGTGCGGCGAACTCCGCGACGGTCCTCACGCTCAGTCATTGGCCGGGTGCCCCGACGCCTGAGGTGCTCCAGCGGGATCTGTCGGCCGCGATTGCGTTCGCATACCTCGAACACCCGGTCGAGGCCGCGTCGGCGCTGGTGGTCACGAACAACCACTACGACCAAGACGGGCTCGTTTCGGTGCTTGCTCTCGTCGAACCCGATCGAGCGCAGGCCCACCGTGACCTGCTCATCGACCTCGCCGCAGCCGGCGACTTCGGGATCTACCGCGACCGACGAGCTGCTCGCGCGTCGATGGTGATCGCTCGCTGGAGCGACGGCGGCCTCGGCTACACCGACACGCTTGACCGGGTGATCGACCTGGTCAACGATCCCGAGCCGTGGCGGGCAGACTGGGAAGCCGAAGACGCCCACCTGGCCGAGAGCGAGGCGGCGATTCTGGATGGACGCGTCACGATCGACGAGGACGTCTCGCTCGACCTCGCAATCGTGCGGGTGCTCGACCCAGCACTGGATGCACAATCACATCGGTTTGCCCACGAGACGATTGGAGGCGTGCATCCAATGGCGCTGCACAATGCGACCCAGCGGTTTCGGTTGCTCGTCGATCAAGGTGGGCGGGTGATGTTCATCGACCGGTACGAGACCTGGGTCCAATACCAGTCGCGCGCAGTGCTTCCGCGGGTCGATCTGCGTCCGTTGGCCCGCGAGCTGTCACGCGATGACGTCGAGTGGAGAGCGGGCGATCCGAACGAGTTGACGCCGCAGTGTTCGCCCGTGGGGCGATCGCGTCGAACGTTCGAAGAGATCGTCGACGCCTTCCGTGATGCGTTGCGCGCCTCGCCGGAGCACGCAGCACGGCGACGATGACAATTCGGTGAACGGCGTGGGGAGCGGCGACGCCGTCATCGGGCCGAGGCCTAGCGTGCGGCCATGGCCCTCGTAGATCTGATCGACGCCGAGCGTGCACCGCTGCTGGTCGCGCATCTCTACGAGAACGGTGATCCGGGACCGATCGCCAGCGCGCTGGCGCAGGTGCCTGAACTTTGCGAGGTCGCGCTGCCGTTCCTCGGTGCTTCGCTGGGCCCGGGTGCAACTGGTGTACGACTCAAAGAGCTCGTGATCTTGCGGACCTCCGCTCGTCTGGAGTGTCGATACTGCGTGGCCGCGCACACAGCGGTCGCGCTCGATGTCGGTCTCGGCCTCGACGAAGTGCATGCTCTGCGCGACGACGACGATCTCGATGCTGCGTTCGCCGATCCACGTGAACGCGCCCTTCTGGCCTGGATCGATGCGGTTGCCACCGGCCGAGGGCCTGTTCCGGCCGGTGTCACCGCGGCCATGCGGGAACGATTCGATGACCACGAGATCGTCGAGCTGACCAACTGCATTGGGGTCACGATGCTGCTGAATCGGTTCTGCACCGCGCTCGATCTGCCGGTCGGCGCTTCGGTCGCCGAACGACTCACGAGCGAAGGATTCGACATCCGATGAGCGTTCGTGAGGCGATCGAAGCCGGAACGCTGCCCGATCGAGTGTGGATCTATTCGAACTATCACTGCAATCTCGAGTGTGCCTATTGCCTGACCGAGTCGTCGCCACGGTCGCGTCGACGCAGCCTCGACGCGGTGTCGATGATCGCGGTCGCGCACGAGGCGGCCGAACTCGGATTCCGCGAAATCGGCGTCACTGGCGGCGAACCGTTTCTGCGGCGGGACCTTGCTGCGACGATCGCAGCGATGGCCGCGATCCTGCCCGTCACCGTGTTGACGAATGCGACCCAGTTCAGCGGGGACCGGATCGCAATGACCGATCCGCTGGTCGGCCTCCCGGTTCGACTTCAGATCTCCCTCGACGCGCCGGATCCAGAACCCAACGATGAGCTGCGTGGCCCCGACAACTTCGCCAAGGTGGTCGACGCGGTTCCCCGGCTCGTCGAACGGGGCCTGCGGGTTCGCATTGCCACCACCGTGGAACCGGGTCGACTGTCTGAAACGGACCATCGCCGCCTGTGCGAACTCCATCGCACGTGGGGTATCGACGACGACGATCACCTCGTGCGACCGGTCTTGCGGGAGGGTCGCGCCGACGCGACCGGCATGGGCGCACGCTTCGAGCGCGATCAGTTGCCACCTGAACTCGCCGTTGCCGAACACGGCGCGTTCTGGAGTGCGTTCGGCCCGACCATCCGCGGCGATGTCGCCGATACGCACCTCCTCATCACCCGCACGATCCTGCCGCTCGCAACTCCGGCGTCAGCGTTGTTGCGACTCGTCGAGGGTCGCCCCCAGGGAGCGGACGCCAATATCGGCATCCGCTGAGCGTGAGGAAACGCCGGGTCGGTCGACCCGGATCATCAGCGGCGGAAATCCGTTGACGAGCGATCACTGGAATCGGGTCTGGTCGGACAAGGACCCAGCCACAACGAGTTGGTTCGAGGCCGCTCCGGCGGCCGTTGCGCTCATCGTGGCGCACACCCAGCCCGACGATTCGATCGTCGACGTGGGCGGCGGGGCATCAACGCTTGTCGACGGCTTGCTGGCGGCCGATCGCGGCCCGATCACGGTGCTCGATGTGTCAGGCGCCGCGCTCGAGATCGCTCGACGACGACTCGGCGTTACCGCGACGTGCGTGGACTGGGTGGTCGCCGACGTCACGCGGTGGCACCCGGCCACGCGGTACGCGCTCTGGCATGACCGTGCGGTGCTGCACTTCCTGACCGACGATGCGAGCGTCGCTGCGTACGCTCGGGTCGCGGCCGATGTCGTGCGACCGGGGGGTATCGCCATCGTGGCGACATTCGCCGATGATGGTCCCGAGCAGTGCTCGGACCTCGCGGTTCGTCGCTACACAGAATCCGAACTCAGTGCGGTGTTCGGAGATGACTTCGTCCCCGAATCGACCGACCGTTTCGTGCACGTGACCCCATGGGGGGCCGAGCAACGCTTCGTACGCGTCGTCCTCCGCCGCTCGGTCGAGCGCAGCGGATCAGGCGCGATCAGTTTGCCTGCCTCCTGACGTCGAGAGTCGTCGGCGCGAGGGCGAGGAGTGCGAGACCGGCTGCCGCGACAACGGCCGCAGTCGATGCTCGCGATCCGAGCCCGATTCCCAGTCCGTCGGAGTCGTAGGAGAACAGCAGAACACTCGCGATCGCGACACAGCCCGCGCCGACGAAGTTGGCTCGGCTCGCCACGGCGGCGCGCGCGACATAGAGCACAATCCCCAACGCAACGAAGACGATTCCCAACGCGACCGAACCGGGAAAGACGTTCTTCCAGAAGTCGCCGGGGAACTTGTCGCCGTCGTCGAAGATGGTGAACGACGTACCGGTCAGCCCTTCTCCGATGTGGGTGAGGCTCACGAAGGCTCCGTACGTTGCGACACCGATCGAGATGGCGCGCAGGCTCAGCGGGCGGGAGTTCGCAGCAATGAACAACACCGCGACGTGGAGTCCGGCCATCAACAGATACGACCAGTACCACTCTCCGTCGGTGTTGGCGACGGACGCCATGATGCCGAGGCTCTGCGCGATCCCCAGCGCACCCGCGAATCGGACGAAGACTCCGGCGAGCAACATTGCGGCGAGCGAGCCCTCGATGAACAGCGTGAGCCAGCCGAACGCGGCGAGATTGGGTTCGACCAGGTTCTCGAACAACGCGCCCGAACCGGGGAAGACAGGATGCTCGATACCGTCGTTGACGTAGCCGCACAGCCCGCCACAGCCACGGTCCGATCGGCCAAACGCTGTGGGTACCTTCCACGAGACGTTCGAGAGCCAGAGCAGCCCAGCCATCCATCGCACGACGTTCGGCGCATAGCGGGCGACGATGGCATCGGTCTTCGCGGTGATGGAAGCGACCCGAGCCGGAGTGGAAGCGATCATCGATGCACCGTGTCCTTGTCGACAGTTCGGTACATCATGCCGCGGCCAGGACCTCAGCTTGTCCAGCCCAGCGATGTTTCGCGAATTACAAGACGTACTCCTCGCCCGCGGCGCGGACCGTGATGTCCGAAATCGTCACTCCCCATGGTTGATCGATCACGTAGATGATCTGGCGGGCAAGGTCTTCCGGCGAGATCGTCCAGTAGCCGATGGAGTCGATGTCGGTCTGAGCGGGCGGGAGCGCGCCGGACAGGTACGCCATCAGGTTGGGGAAGAAGGTTGTCCCATGGTGACCCACGATGCCAGCGATGGCTTCGGGGTTGATCACTCCGGCACCGAGTCCTGTGCCGGGGACTCCGGTCGGTTTGACGGTTGTGACCTTGATCTTGCCTTGTGACTCGACCCGAAGGGTCTCGGACAAGACGTTCACTGCGGCCTTGGTCGCGGTGTACACGGCAGCACCCGCGTTGGCGTAGTTGCCGTAGATGGATGAGATGTTCACGACGTGACCGCGCCCTTGCTGGATCATCGGATCGTGCGCAGCGATGATGCCGTTGAGGACGCCCTTCAGGTTGATGTCGATGCATCGATCCCAGGCGTCGGCTGCGGCGGCGTGGTCGGCGAAGAACGCCAGAGGCATCACGCCAGCGTTGTTGACCATCACGTCGAGCGATCCGAACTGTTCGATCCCAGCCTGGACCGCTCGGGTGAGTTCGACCCGAGAGCACACATCGGCCGTAACGCCGATGGCTTGACCGCCCGCTGCCTCGACTGCCGCTGCAGTCTCGCGGGCGGCGGCGCCGTCGATGTCGGTGGCAACGATGTGCGCGCCTCCCGCTCCCGCGAGGTAGGCGACCAGTCGCCCGAAGCCCGACCCCGCGCCGGTGATGCAAATCACTTTGCCGTCGAGGTGCTCTGCCATGGGCGTTCCTTCGGGTCGAGGGCGAGGGGTGCAGCGCTGGGCGACCCCGGGCGTCGAGTCTGACATCGGAGCGTGCGCGGCGACCAGCCAAGCGAGCCCGGCGCACGGCATGGGACGAAGCGGCGGGTCCGTCAGCGGCGGGTCAGCAAGAGGAGTCGAATGCCGTTGTGTTGGCGGACGAACGACTCGTCGTATTCGTCGAGTGCTGCGACGATGAGATCGACCTCTGCGTCGTCGCGTTTTGCATCGACAATCCAGATGCGCGGCGGATCGTCGGCGAGCGCGTCGATCGCAGCGGCGGCATCGTCAGGCTCGAGTTGCGTTGGTCCTTGGTCACCGGTGCGGAACCGGCCCCATTCGGTGACGGGCCACGCGACCGCGATGTCGTCGATTGATGTCGTGCGACGCGAATACTCGAGGGCGACCAACTCTTCGTCGACCGAGGTGAGGAGCGCATCGCCGGGCTCGGCGAGCGCGGCCAGTTCGGCCGTCGCTCCGCGCCAGTCTTCGAGAGCGGGACGAGTGAGCGCTTTGTGCACCGAGATCGCGCTCGCCGCGACGACGAGAACGGCCACGACCACGGTGCCTCGCGGCCACGCCTGCACGATTGCACGAATACCAAACGCCGCCAGGATTGCCGCCGACGGTATGGATCCCGCGAGGTACCGATCGAGCAGGATCGGCTGCGAGACCGACGCCAACCCGATTGCGACACCGGGCAGCACTGCCGCGCACCAAAACGGTGCCAGCCGAGACCGCGCGGCCCGATCGCGCACCGACACTGTCGCGGCGGCCAACACGCCAAGCGCGACGACAACCGCCAGGAGCCCCGAACGACCGAAGAACGCGAATGCGACGTCGCGCACGGTCCGTACCGACAGGTCGGGAAGAAACTCGTAGTCGTTCCTGACGTTGGTGTGAGCGAGCGGCAGCCACAACGGGAGGGCGACGCCGACCGCGGTCGCCGCGACGACCGACACAAGGTGTCGGCGAAGTTCGGGCGCGCGTCGGAAGAGCGGGATCAGCACAACGATCGGCGCGACTGCTGCGAGCGTCGCGAAGCCGTGCAACCACGCCGTGCACACTGCCCAACCGCACCATCGCCAGCGAGCTCGGCCGGCGGCTGCCGGACCCTGCGCCGACAACGCGCGGCTGTCGGCGAACGCCCCCACCGCAAGCGCCGCCGTCACCATTGCGAAGGGATACGAACGCGCTTCTTGGGCGAGCAAGATCGCGAAACCGTTGGCGGCGACCAGCGCAGCCGCCAACACCGCGCCGCGCCGCTCGAGGTGGCGGCGGGCGACGAGCCCGACCGTCACGACACACGCGACATACGCAAAAGCTGACGGGAGACGGAGCCACCACTCCTGCGTCGAAACTTGGGCGATCGGCCACAGCATCCACTGGTGGAAGATCTGGTAGCCCTCGTCTCGAAACGTCAGTTCGACCAATGCTGGAAAGGATCGGTCGATCGTCGACGCGGTGTAGGCCTCATCGAGCCAAAAGCTGCGAGCACCCAGTCCCCACATCGCAACGGCGAACGCCACCGCGCCCACGGCGGCGACTTCCCGCCGGGCGCGAGCATCGTCGGTGAGCGCCGGCATCGACGAAACGCTATCGGTCAGAACGAGGTGGGCAGATCGGCGATATCACGCACGGCTCGCGCGGCCGCCTGAAGGAACGGAATGGCAAGGCAAGCTCCGGTTCCCTCGCCCAGGCGGAGATCGAGTTCGATCAACGGCGTGAGATCGAGGTGTCCCAACGCCACATCGGCGGCCGGTTCGGTCGAGCGATGACCCGCGATCAGACGCGCGCGAACGGCGTGGTCGAGACGATCAGCGGTGCAGGCCGCCGCGAGCGCGATGACGCCGTCGACGATCACGGGGATGCGCCGGGCGGCGGCGCCGAGATAGAAGCCCGCCAAGGCTGCGATCTCGAGCCCGCCGACCTCGGCGAGCACGGTGATCGCCGAGGCGTCGGCAGGCACGCGCGCGACGCCGGCGGCGACGAGGGCGCGCTTGTGGTCGAGTTGGTCGGTGCCGAGTCCGGCGCCGGGACCGACAATGCGATTCGAGTCGATGTTGCAGATCACACTGATCACGGCGGCGGCCGCGGTCGTGTTGCCAATGCCCATTTCCCCGCCGACCAGACAGTCGGCACCCTCATCGACGAGTGAGTTCGCTACCTCGATTCCGACGGCCAACGCCGCCGCGGCGTCGGCGGTGGACATCGCTGGCCCTCGGGCCAAACTTCCGGTGCCCGCGCGGACGCGTCGGGATACAACGCCGTCGGGCGCGGGATTTGCCATCCCGACGTCGACGACGACGACCCGGGCGGCGAACAACGCAGCGAACTGATTGATGGCGGCTCCGCCAGAAACCATCGTCGCCGCCATGAGTTGCGTCACGGACGAAGGCCAGGCGCTCGCCCCGTCGGCAACGACGCCATGATCCGCCGCGAACACGGCCACCGCCGGGTTGGCGACGACGGTGGGCGGGGCGACACCCGTCATGCCGCTGAGTTGTACGGCCAGCGGCTGGAGCCGGCCG
Source organism: Actinomycetota bacterium (assembly GCA_005772765.1). Classification (GTDB taxonomy): domain Bacteria; phylum Actinomycetota; class Acidimicrobiia; order IMCC26256; family PALSA-610; genus SXJQ01. The sequence continues at coordinate 14,053 of SXIR01000206.1, read as the reverse complement.
AGCGCGCCGGGCGGAATCGCTCGAGTCGACCATCGCTGTGCGGTCGCGGCCATCGCGTCTGCGTCGAGGGGCGCGACCGCGGGCGTGGTCGGATTCATGCTCGGCTCCGATCGAGTGCAGATGCGAGACGGGCGAGATCGGCGTCGTTGCAGACAGCAACACGTACCGCGTCGCGATATCCGAACGATGTGCCGTCACGCACGAGAATGGCGTGCGCCGCGAGTCGGTCGCGGAGGCCGTGTGCGAGAGGGATCCAGACGTAGTTCGCGTCACTGGGTGCGCAGTCGAAGTTGTGATCGCGCAGCACGACGACGAGGCGGTGACGAAGTGCGGTGATCTCGTCTCGCCAGCGGGGCAGGTCGACGTCGGAGAGGAGATCGTCGAGCACCGCGATCGCAAGTGAGTTCACACTCCACTCGGGACGGCGATCCCGGATTCGCCGGGCTTCTTCGCCATCACGGGCCACGACATAGCCAAGTCGCAGTCCCGGGCACGCGAACAACTTGGTGAGCGATCCAACGACGATCGAGTCGGTGTCGCCACGGGTCCAGCGTCCCGCAGCCAGGGGATAGAACGCCTCGTCACGAACGAACGCGTGATCGTCGCGGCTGAGGAGTCGCCCCGTGGGATTGTGCGGATCCGAGCGCCAGACGGAGGCATCGTCCCTGACGGTGTGCAGATGACGGCGATACAACGAGAAGTCGAACGACGACGCCCAACCGACCGGATGCTCCGCGGCAACCAGGGCGATGGCCTCCGCCCCGCCGTTGGTCAGGATCAGCCGTTCGGGTTCGACGCCGATGTGCTCGGCGAGCACCGCTTCGGCACGATCGACCTGCGGATACCGTCGAAGCGATCCGAGGTGCCGCGCCGCAAGCGGCACGATGTCGGTTGCGGCGGGGTTCAAACTCGCCGAGAGGTCAAGCACCGCATCGACTGCGACGCCAAGACTCGCAGCGAGCAACTCGCCGTCGCCGCCGTGCCGCCCGGGGATCGGGGATGCGGTCATCCTTGCCGTCCGCCCGCTCGCCGCCCGATGACGGAGGCGCCCACGCCGAGCAGGGCTGCCACCAGCAACCGTTCGGCGCGGTCGGTGAGTCGAATCGTTCGAGCGATGTCGAGCGGCTGGGGTCGCGGCCCCGTACCGAGACGCGGGCGATGCTCGATGCGGTCGCCGTAGCGCAACGTCCCGCCGAGTTCGATCCCCAACGCGGCGGCGACGGCTGCCTCCGCAACGCCGGAGTTCGGCGAAGGGTGATGGGGTGCGTCGCGACGAACGGTCTGGCGAATGTCGTGCGACCGACGCGGTTCGACGGCCATGATCGTGAGCGCGAACAGTCGTGCGGGCAAGAGATTGGCCGCGTCGTCGAGCCGCGCGCTGGCCCACCCGAAGCGTTCGTAACGCTCCGAACGGTGCCCGACCATTGCGTCCATGGTGTTCACCGCTCGATATCCCAATGCGCCGGCTGCGCCGCCGATGCTGCCCCAGAATGCCGGTGCGAACACCGCGTCGACGGAGTTCTCGGCGAGCGACTCGATGACCGCGGCAGAGATCGCCGATGCGTCGAGTCCCGACGGGTCGCGGCCAACGAGGGACGGGAGATCTGTGCGCGCACTCGCAAGGTCGTCGCGCACGAGATGATCGGCGATCCGCGCCGACACCGATCGGAGTTCGCGTCCCGCCACGGAGACACCCACGGCCATCGCGGTGGAGCGAAGCGAACGGCCAGCCGCCGTGCCCAAGGCCAGACCTACTCCGGTGTACGCGGCGCCGCGCCGACGTGTGTTGCCCCAAAGCCTGGTTTCGATCGCGCCCATCGCCGTTCCGAAGGCTGCGACGGGGTGGTACGCAGCGGGCGGTTCTCCCAGGGCTCGGTCGAGCAGGAGACCGGCTGCGGTTGCCCAAGCGTTCGGCACGTCGACGGCGTGCCGTCGACGTGCGCTTCGGCTCACAGCTCGGCCGCCGCGACGAGGAGCCCGACTGTCTCGCCGAGCACGATCGCGGCACCGAGCACGTCGCCCGTCCAGCCGCCGATCCGCTTCCGCGCGAGCACGATGGTGAGCGTCGAACCGGCGACCGTGGCAACGGCAAGCGCCAGCCCCCGACCCGCGCCGAAGGTCGCTGCGATGGCGGTGAGCGGCGCCAGCCAATACAGGACGCGACCACGGGCTCCTGCAGCAAACGCTGCGCCGATGCTGTCGGGACGCGCCGCTGTCACGAACGCCGGAACGGTTGCAACCACAGTTCGGCTGAGCCCCGCAACAACCGGGAACATCCACCACTCGATCGCCGGAGCAGCGATTGCGCCGACCCGCACGAGCAGGACCAACGTGACCGTGACGACCGCGAACGCGCCGACATCGGGAGCACGCATGACCTGGAGCCGGCGTTCGGGATCGAGGTGGGGAAGCAGCCCATCGGCGGAATCGGCAAGGCCGTCGTAGTGCAGCGCGCCGGTGATCACCACGTCGGCAACGACCACGATCGTCGCAGCGAGCAGGGGGTGCCACAGTTCGGTCGCGCCGAGCCACACCCCGGCGAGCGACGCGCCGATCGCGGTCCCGACGACGGGGAACCAGGCGAACGCAGACGAACGCGGTGGCGTCGCCCTGCCGAAAATGGTCAGGAAAGCGAGCGCACTCATCACGGAACGATCAGCTCCGAGATCTCGTCGAACGACCGCAGTTCGATCGCTCGTCTCGCGGCGACGAACAACACTCGATCGGCAACCTCGGCCACTGCCTGATTACATGCCCCGAGTGCATCTGCGAAGCGACGCCCGACTTCCGTCGGCGCATGCACCGCAAGGCCAACCTCGTCGCTGACGACGATCGTCGGTGCGTGGCGCTGGCAGAGCGCGTCGGTGAGCGCGTCGACGTCGGCGTTGACGCCATCATGCGCAGCGAGCCAACTACCGAGCGCATCGATCAGCACGATGCCTTCGAGGTCACGCACCACCGCCGCCAATACGTGCGGATCACACTCGTGGGTGTTCCAGTTCGGCGGGCGCCGAGCTTGGTGGACGTCGACGCGGGCACGATGATCGGCGTCTCCCTCATCGACGATGGCCGTCGCGACGTAGTGGACCGGCTGACTCGGATCGAGTTGTTGCAGCCGATGGGTCAGCTGCTCGGCGAGTTGCGATTTTCCTGAGCGGCTCCCGCCCAAAACGAACACGATCATGGATGTCGCCTGATCCCCTCGACGACTGCCTCGTGTACGGCTCGCGCGATCCGAGCGCCCCACGTCGCGCGTGGGCCGCCGAACGGTTCTGACGGACCGGTCGGATCGACGACGATCACCACTGCATCGCTCGCCGTGCCGGTTCCCGGGATGGCGGCCTCGCCGAACGCTTGCGCTTTGGCCTCGGTCGCGGTGATCACTGCGTTCACCATTGCTGCGTCGGTGAGACACACGGGAAGCTGGACGACGACGTTGACCGTGCCGGGTGCCCAGGCCCCGACGGCGTCGTCGACATCGGCAGCCCAGGTGGGTCGGGTGATCCCGACCGTTGCATCACAGCGGACGGCCTCGTCGATCGCGACCACCCCGAGGGTGACGTCAGCGGCCGTGAACAAGGTGGGACCGACTCGCTCGATGCCCATCGCGTCGTGGGCGTCCTGCGCGTGCGCGTCGAGGTCGGTTCGTCGGTACGAATGGGTGACCCCGATGTTGACGATCGACGACGCATCGATGAGTCCACCGCCGACGGCCGCGCTGGCGAGCATGCGGACCGGCGCGGGCCAGCGCCACACGAGTGCTGCTCGCGTGTCAGCGAGATCGACTCGGTACACCTCGGGTGCGACAATCAATAGTCGATTCCCTTCTTTGCCCGGATTCCCGAGTCGTAGGCGTGCTTCACGTTGCGCATCTCGGTGACGGTGTCGGCGATGTCGACGAGTGCTGCGGGTGCGTCACGGCCCGTGACGATCACGTTGGTCTTGGGGGCACGGGTTCGGAGGGCCTCGACGACCGTGTCGAGCGAGATCCAGTTCCAGTTGATGGGGTAGGTGATCTCGTCGAGAATGACGAGTTGGTACTCGCCGCTGTGCAGCACGGTCGCGGCCTGCTGCCAGGCCTCGCCGGCGATGGCCTGGTCCTCGGTGAGGTCCTCGCTGTCCCACGAGAAACCGGCGCCGATCGACCACCAGTCGACGCCCAGTTGCTGCGCAACCTTCTGCTCACCGACGTTCCAGTCGCCCGACTTGATGAACTGCACGACTGCGACCCTCCACCCGCGCGCGACTCCTCGCATGAGGACACCAAACGCGGCGCTGGACTTGCCTTTCCCGTGTCCCGTGTTGACGAGGAGCAGCGACTCTGCCCGACGAAGGTCGGCGGGGCGCGGGTCGTCGACGAGAGGGGAGTCGGGGGTTGCCGGTTCGGTCATGATCGCTCCTGGATCGCTTCGAGGGACCCGGTCAGTGTCGAGGTCGATGACGCGGGCAACGCAGGGGGTTCGCGGCGGCGGCGAATGTTGACGTGCACGCCCCCGTTCGGGTCGGGGCTGACGGCGGCGTCGACGCCCCACGCAGTCGCGATGAGTTCTGGCGTCAGAGTCTCGGAAGGCGGGCCCTCGGCCAGCAATGCCCCTTGGTGCACGATCGCTACTCGATCGGCGAATTGTCCGGCGATCGCCAGGTCGTGCATCGTGGTCACCACCGTGACGCCCCGTTCGGCGCGCATTTCGGCGACCAGTTCGAGCACATCGTACTGGTGACCGACATCGAGGAATGTCGTCGGCTCGTCGAGCACGACGGTCGCTGTCTCCTGGGCGATCGCGCGAGCCAGGACTGCTCGTTGACGCTCTCCCCCGGAGAGTGAGTCGAGCGGGCGTCGAGCGAAGCGGTCGAGCTCGAGTCGCTGCATGACCGCATGGGTCTTGCGCAGGTCGTCGCGCGAGGCGCGGTAGCCGAAACCTTGATGGGGTGTGCGGCCGAGCAGCACGTAGTCGAAGACGGGCAGACCCGGTGGAATCACTGGATGCTGCGGCACGAGGGCGATGCGTTGTGCACGCTGACGGGGCGTGACCTCGTCGAGGCGGATGCCGTCGATCGAGACTGTGCCCGAGGTCGGACGCAGGTCGGTGAGGCAACGGATCAACGACGTCTTGCCCGCCCCGTTGGGTCCGAGCACGGACACCCATGCTCCGACAGGAACGCGCAGATCGATATTGCGAACGACGGGGAGGCCGCCGCGTTCGATCGTGACTCCTTGCCAGTGGATTGCGGGCGTCACACTGCAGCCTGTCGTCGCAGGATGTGGAGAAAGAAGGGAGCTCCAATGCACGCGGTGACCACGCCGATGGGAAGCTCACGCGGCGCTTGGATCGTGCGTGCGACAACGTCGGTGAGCGCGAGAAACGCGCCGCCGAAGAGCATCGACAACGGCAAAACGCGACGATGGGTCACGCCGCCCAAACGACGAACGGCATGCGGCACGATCAGCCCGACGAAGACGATCAAACCGCTCACGGCAACAGCCGCGGCCGCGGCGAACGACGCCAGCGCGAGCGCAACGATGCGAATTCCGGCAGGAGATGCGCCCAGCATGGTTGCCTCATCTTCGCCGACGGCGAGCACATCGAGGCGACTCGCAAGCAGGAGCAACCCAGTGCAACAGACAATCGCGTAGGGCAATACCAGCTGCACTTCGCCCCAGCTGCTCGTCGACAGTCGACCGAGGATCCACGAATAGACCTTGCGCAAATCTTCGGTGTTGCGCTGCAACACATAGGTCTGGATCGACGTGAGGAACGCCGCGACGGCAACGCCGGCAAGCACGAGGTTGGCGTTCGCGCTCGGTGCCCCGCGCGGGGCGCCGAGGGTCGAGGCGACCATGACGGCCAGCAGCGCACCGCCAAAGGCGAAGAGTGGCACGGGGTCGCCGACGCCGGATCCGTCGCCGAGTCGGTTGACGATGGCGATGGTGGCACCGAGCCCGGCACCCGCCGCGACCCCAAGCGAATACGGGTCGGCGAGTGCGTTTCGGAACACGCCCTGATAGGTCGCGCCGGAACTGCACAGCATTGCTCCGACCAGCATCCCGAGTACGACGCGTGGCGCTCGGATGTCCCACACGATGGTCTGCTCGAAGTCGGAGAGGCCCGAGTCGATCGTGACGATCGGGAGCCGATCGAGCAACTCCAGGATCACGCCTCCGGGAGACACTCGAACCGGCCCGATCCAGATCCCGACGATCGCGGCGACGAACAGCGCCGCACAACCGCCCGCGAGCCACGCCACCCCGAGTCGCGGACCCCGCGGCACATCGAGACGTGCCGCGGGGCCAGTCGACTCAGGAGTCGGCGTCACTGGGTCAGGCTCCGGTGTCGATCGACTTCGTCGCTTCGATGACGACCCGGAGGTACTCGACGACGCGAGGCCCCCAACGCGACGCGATGTCCTCGTCGACCGCGATCACGTTGCCGGCTTGCACCGCACGCAAATCGCCCCATCCCGGGCGCGCGCCGACGGTCTCGGGGGTCTGTCCGCAGCACTGAGCGTCTGCGAGGAAGATGACGTCAGGGTCGGCGGCGATGACGAACTCGGCCGAAAGCTGCGGGTAGCCGCCCGCGTCACCGTTGGCATCCGCCGGGTCGGCGATGCTCGCGAAACCCGCGAGACCGTAGAGCTCACCGACGAACGTCGACGATGTGATGCTGTACAGCGTGTCGTCGAGCTCGTGGTAGTACGACAACGGCTCATCGCGTTCGGGGACCGTTGCGACGAGCTCGGCGATGTCGGATGCGATGTCGTCGTTCAGCGCATCGGCCTCGCTGGTGTGACCCGTGGCCTGACCGAGCACGTCGATCTGCTCGTAGGTGTCATCGAGGGTCACCGCAGATCCGAGTACGAGCGTCGGGACCCCCGCGGATTCGAGACCGCTCACCACGTCGCCTGGGTCGAACGACACAATCACCAAGTCGGGTTCGTAACCGAGCAGCGCCTCGACGTTCGGTGCATTGCCGTCGAGATCGGTCGTCGGTGCCTCGGCCGGGTAGTTCGAGAACGCGTCGGCGGCCTCGACCTGGTCTCCCGCCCCGATCGCGAACAGCATCTCCGTCGCGGTGGGTGAGAGGGACACGATCGCCGACGGGGACTCCCCGATCGTGATCGTGGTGCCGGCGTACTCCACGTCGACCGGAAAATCGCCGGGTGACGATGCCACGGTCGTGTCCGATGGAGACGTTGTGGTCGCGGCGTCGGTGTCTTCGGCCTGGTCCGAGGGGTCGTCGCCGCAGGCGGCCACGCCGGTCGTCACGGCGACGACGAGCGCCACGCGAGCGATGGCAAGGAGTGGGCTGCAATGGGAGCGGGTGATCATGGACTTCTTCCTGTCGTCGAGGGTTTCGCGCTCGAACGACAGGTTGCTCCCGCCGCACGAACCGACCCCGTTACCTCGAGGGTTCTCTGGTTCGTGCGCGACGCCGAATTCGACCGGACTCACGGCATCGATCAGTGCAGACGGTCTGCAACTGCTCTTGCCGTTCTACCGTTGCGGGTCAGTGCCGGGATCTCACCGGACTTCGTTTCGTGCCGCGACTCCGTGGACCGTATCAGGCGTCGCGCCTTCTAGCCTGCTGCGCCATGCAACGGACCATCTTCGACGACGATCACGAACTCTTCCGCGAAAGCGTGCGGGCCTGGGTGGAAGCCGAGCTCGTGCCGCATCACGAGACGTGGGAGCACGACGGCGTGGTGCCGAAATCGGTGTTCCGCCGGGCCGGCGAACTCGGCTATCTCGGCATGGCGGTCCCCGAGGAATACGGCGGCGGCGGTGTCGACGACTTCCGCTTCAACTCCATCCTTGCGGAGGAATTCGCGCGGGCCGGGGTCGCCTCGTCGGGCCTGGGTATGCAACTCCACAACGACATCTGCCTGCCGTACTTCCTCGAGGGCACAACCGAGGAGCAAAAAGCGCGGTGGCTTCCCGGGTGCTGCACGGGTGAGCACATCGGGGCGATTGCGATGACCGAACCCGGTGCCGGGAGCGATCTCGCCGGCATGGCGACGAGCGCACTACGCGACGGCGACGACTACATCGTCAACGGCGGGAAGACGTTCATCACGAACGGCATCAACTCCACGCTCGTGATCACGGCGTTGAAGACCGACCCCGCCCAGAAACATCGCGGGATGAGCGTGCTGGTGATCGAAGACGGGACCCCCGGATTCGAACGCGGACGGAACCTCGAAAAGATCGGACTCAAGAGTCAGGACACCGCAGAGTTGTTCTTCAGCGACGCGCGTGTTCCGGTTGCGAACCGACTTGGTGAGGAGGGCACCGGATTCTTCACGCTGATGCGCAACCTGCCCCAGGAGCGGTTGTCGATCGCCGTGTCGGCCGTCGCACAAGCGCGCGCGGCGCTCGATTGGACGCTCGAGTACGCCAAAGAGCGCACGGCGTTCGGTCAGCCAATCGGCGGATTCCAATACAACCGCTTCAAGCTCGCGGAGATGGATACCGAGATCGAGGTCGCGCAGACCTACGTCGACCAGCAGATCCTGGCGCTCAACGCCAAGACCCTGACGCCCGAGGATGCTGCTCGCTCCAAGTGGTGGACCACCGAACTGCAAAAGCGCGTGGCCGACACCTGTCTGCAGATGTTCGGCGGTTACGGCTACATGCTCGAGTACCCGATCGCGCGGCAGTACCTCGACGCTCGCATCCAGACCATCTACGGCGGGACGACCCAGATCATGCTCGAGATCATCGGCCGGTCGCTCGGCGTCTGACCGCAGGCGACCGGGTCGCCAGCAGCACCCGATGTCGCTTGCCGCAGCGTGGGCGTCAGGCCGGATGCACTGCGATCTCGGTTGCCTTGCACGACACCCAGATCGTGGTGCCGGGTGCGAGCGCGAGTTCGTAGCGGGCGGCCGGCGTGACCTCGGCGACGAGTTCGATCGGGAGGCCGAGCGCGACCCGCACCCGATGTCCGTCGTCGGCAATCGAACGGACCACGGTGGACCACGCGTTGCGGGCGCTCGTCGCGGGCCGGTCGCGATGCAAGGAGAGGCCCTGGGGTGCGACCGAGACGACGACGGGCCCATCGGCGCATTCGCTGGCGACGAGGAGTGACGCACCCCGCTCGAGCGTCACGGAGCCTCCGATCTTCCGGCCCGCCAGCAGATTGCCGCCGAGCAGGTCGGCGACGTAGCGGTCGCGGGGCACTCGCCGGAGTTCGTCTGCCGTGCCCTCCTGCACCACCCGTCCGTCGACGAGCACCGCGATGCGATCGGCGAACGTGGCTGCTTCGATCGGGTCGTGCGTGACCAGAAGCTGCGGGATCGCAAGACCGGCGAGATGTTCGCGGAGCCAGCGCCGCGTCGTCGCTTTGGTCTGCACATCGAGGGCGGCCGTTGGTTCATCGAGTACGAGCAGACGGGGTTCGATCGCGAGCGCGCGAGCGAGCGCCACGCGCTGCGCCTCGCCCCCAGAGAGCAACGTAACCGGTTGGCGAGCGCGATTGGCGAGACTGAAACGATCGAGCCAGTCGTCGGCGATCGCGCGAGCGTGCGCCTTGCGGACGCCGCGCGCTCGCAGCCCGAACGCGACGTTGTCGCGAGCGTCGAGGTGGTTGAACAATCGCAGGTCCTGGAACAGCACACCGACGGCTCGCTGCGCGCTCGGCGTGAACCTGGAACGGTCGTCGAGCACGACGCCGTCGAGGGTGACGTGGCCGGTGTCGAGGGGGAGGAGTCCGGCCAGGCTGTCGACGAAGGTCGACTTGCCGGCTCCGTTCGGCCCGACCAACGCGACGCGCTCGCCGGCCGCGACACGCAGCTGCACGTCGAGGACGAGACCGCGGCGCGCCTGCACGTCCGCGTCGAGCCCTGCGAACTGGTTCACGCGACACCGACCGGCGACGAGCGCCGCGCCAAGACGCGACCTCCGACGACCACGATGACAACGACGGACACGACGACCATGAGCACGCTCAGCACGAGGGCGGCCGGCTGGTTGCCCTGGAACGCGAGGTAGATCGCGAGGGGCAAGGTCTGGGTGCGGCCCGGGAAGTTGCCGGCGAACGTGATCGTCGCGCCGAACTCGCCGAGCGCGCGAGCCCACGTGAGCGCAGCGCCGGCGTAGAGGGAGCCTCGGATCGCCGGCAGTGTGACTCGGGTGAAGACCCGCAGCGGTCGTGCACCGAGGGTCGCCGCGGCCGCCTCGGCGCGCCCGTCGCGGTTGCGCAAGGCGCCTTCGACGGTCAGCACGAAGAACGGCATTGCCACGAAGGTCTCAGCGAGGATCGCCGCCCAGACGGTGAAGGGGAGTTGGATGTCGAACCAGCGATCGAGCCATTGGCCGACGAGGCCGCGGCGCCCGAACGCGAAGAACAACGCCAAACCGCCTACGACCGGTGGCAACACCAGGGGCAGGGTGGTGATGGCCCGCAGCGCCGACCGGCCCGGGAACCGACGCTGGGCGAGGAGCCACGCAAGGGGCAGGCCCAACACGATCGACACCGCCGTCGCCGTGAGCGAGCACACCAACGACAAACGCAGCGCATCACGCGACGCTTCGTCGCCGAGCACCGTCCCGATGTCGCTCCACGGTGTTCGCCACACGAGACCGAGCAACGGCAAGCCGAACAGGAGCAAGCTCGCAGCGATCGCGATTGCGGCGACGCCGGTGGGAATGGTCGCTACGGGCGCGCGCCGACGGGGGCTCACAACGGCAGGAAACCGTACTCCTCGACCAGATCGCCTGTGTGGGAAGCGATGAAGTCGACCCAGGCCTGGGCGAGATCGCCGTGCGCAGACCGATCGAGTGCAACGATCTGCAACGTGGTCACGGCGTTGTCGGCTTCGGCTATCGACACCCCGTCGACCTGTCCGGACGATCGGACGTCGGTCGCGTACACGAGCGCGGCATCGGCCTCACCGAGTTCAACCTTGGCGAGGGCGGCCCTGACGTTCGCCTCGCGTGACGCCGGCGTCACGACGACGCCCGCGCGCGAGAGGATCTGGTCGGCCAGCCTGCCGCACGGCACTTCGGATGCGCACAACACCACGGTCGTGGCGCGGGCGGTGAGGTCGCGCACGTCGCTGATATCGAGCGGGTTGCCTGGCTCGACGGCAATCGTCAACTGGTTGCGGACGAGATCAGTGGGTTCGCCGGTTGCGGCCCTCGCCTCGACGACCCGGTCCATCGAGGCGACATCCGCGGAAGCGAACACATCGGCGGGTGCCCCCTCGACGATCTGGCTCACGAGCTCGGAGGTCGCGCCGAAACTCAGGGTGATCGTCGCGTTGGGGTGCGCTGCTTCGAACTGTGCCTCCAGATCCGTGAAGGCATCCGAGAGCGACGAGGCGGCAAGGACCGTGATCTCGCCGTGCAGACCGCCGTCGTCTTGTGCTTCCGTGTCGCCGCAGGCGGTGAGGGTCGCGATGGCCAGGGCGACGGCAAGGAGCACTCGTGACGTTCGGTGCACCGTGCCAGCATCGCGCGCGTCAAGTGCAGTCGGTCGCCCGCCGCCCGAACAGTTCCAACAAGTTCGCCAGGTGCGTCGATAGGGCCCGCATTACGGGACCTATCGACGCACCTCTGTGGAACTGGGGTTGACGCCGGCGTATCGCACGCCGGCGAGGGCGGCGAGGTCGCGATCGAAGGTCACGAGGTCACGAGGTCACGCAGTTCGCAGTCGGCATTCGGCATTCGGCAAGCGATCCGTGCCCACACGCTCGTGCCATCACGCACATCAGCTCGACACGTGCGCGGAGGAACCGCTCGAGGCGCTGCGCCGCCGCATCGACCGGCAAGCGGGCTCGCAGACGCCGGGAACGTTTCGGCCTACGGTACGACGTGTGGTCGACGTCGACGAAGAACTCGTGCGACGGCTCCTCGCCGCGCAGCATCCAGACCTCGCCGAGCTCGAGGTCGTGGCGAGCGGCCGAGGTTGGGACAACGCGGTGTTCCGTTTGGGACCGCACCTTGCCGCGCGGCTCCCGATCCGCCAAGCCGGCGCCGACTTGGTGGCGGCCGAGGTTCGATTTCTCCCCGAACTGGCAACCCGACTCCCGTTGCCGATCGCGGCGCCGATTCGGACGGGTGCGCCAGCGCTGGGCTATTCGTGGCCGTGGACGATCGTGCCGTGGTTCGCGGGTGAGCTCGCGTTCGACGGTCGCTGCGACCTGCGCAAGGCCGCGCGCGATCTCGGCGCGTTCCTCCGTGCGTTCGCCGTCCCGGCGCCCGCGTCTGCGCCGACGAACGCGTATCGCGGGGTGCCGCTGGCCGCGCGCGATGCCCTGACCCGGGATCGCATCGAACGGCTCGACCTCGGCTCGGAACGAGGTGCTGTGATCCGAGCCTGGGATCGTGCATTGGCCGCGGCGACGTTCGTCGGCGAGCCGGTGTGGGTGCACGGCGACCTGCATCCAGCGAACATCGTGGTCCGCGACGCGACGGTGGCCGCGATCATCGACTTCGGGGACCTCAACGCTGGCGACCCTGCGGCCGATCTGGCGGTCGCGTGGATGTGGTTCGATGCCGACGCCCGACCGATCTTTCGGGCTGCGTGTGGCGTTGCCGACAACGCCACCTGGATCCGGGCGTGGGGCAATGCGTTGGCCCACGCGCTGGCCTGTCTGACCGGGCCGCCCGACGATCGCCGGGTCATCGCGATGGGCCGTCGGACGCTCGCCGAGGTCCTCAGGCACCCGCCGTGAGTCGGAGCCCGCGAACGAGACGATTGCCACGCGCCGCGGCGACGGAGTTGCATGGAGTGGTGCGTCGACCCACACTGTGGCGATGGCTAACAGCAACTCTCATGACCGCGGGCGGGGTCGGCGCGCAGGGATGGTCCTCGGGGCGATCGGCCTCGCGCTCGCGCTGAGCGCCTGCCAACCCGTGCCCGACGACGCCACCTTGGCGGAACTCGCCGCGGCCCGAGGACGCAGGATCGGAACTGCGGTCGAACCAAGTCATGTGGCGAATCCCGACACGGCCGCGTTCATCGCTGACGAGTTTTCGATCGTCACGGCGGAGAACGTGATGAAGTTCGGGCCGATCCACCCTGAACGCGATCGGTACGACTTCGCGCCGGCCGATGCGATCGTCGACGCAGCCGTCGCGAACGGACAGCAGGTGCGCGGTCACGCGCTCGTTTGGCACCGTCAGAATCCGACTTGGCTGGATGAAGCCTGGACCCGCGACGAAGCCATCGCGGTCCTCGAGGATCACATCACGACCGTTGTGACGCGTTATCGCGAACGGGTCGTGCAGTGGGACGTTGTCAACGAAGCGATCGACGACACCGGCGCGATGCGTGACACCTTCTGGCTCCGCACGATCGGCCCCGACTACGTCGCACTGGCGTTCGAGTTCGCACGGGCGGCGGATCCTGATGTCGCGCTCTATTACAACGACTACCTGATTGAACGAGCGGGACCGAAGGCCGATCGGGTCGCACAGCTCGTCGATGACCTGATTGCCGCTGGAGTCCCGATCGACGGCGTTGGCTACCAGATGCACGTCTTGGTGCCGGAGTTGATGCCGTCAGCCAACGCGTTGCGCCATGAGTTCGAGCGTTACGCGACACGAGGTTTACGGGTTGCGATCACCGAGATGGATGTCGCGCACATTCTGCCGAGCACGCCGGAGAAGTTCGCGGCTCAGGCCGACGCATACGACAACGCGATCATGGCGTGTCTGGCCGTCCCGGCATGCGACACGATCGTGTTCTGGGGTTGGTCCGACGCCGACTCGTGGATTGATGCAGAGTTCCCAGGTTTCGGCAACGCGTTGTTGTTCGACCGGTCAGGCGAACCGAAAATAGCCTACGAACGGATTCGCGGTGTGCTGTGGTGGAACCTCCAACCACCCGCCGCCTGATCGCCACAACGTTCGTCAGACCGCGAGTGTCCGAGCGCGGTGGCGCTACGGAAACACGACGGTGCGATCGCCGAGCAAGAAGACTCGGCCTTCCACATGCGCTTGGACCGCTCGGGAGAGGACGACGCGCTCGACGTCTTTGCCGATGATCGTCATTTGCTCCGCAGTGTGAGCGTGGGTGACACGAGCGGTGTCTTGGTCGATGATCGGTCCCTC
>SXIR01000205.1 GCA_005772765.1 Actinomycetota bacterium | reverse complement strand
CGCCCAGGAAGCCCACGAAGCGATCCGTCCAGCAGGTGAACGCATCCGAACGCCCGATGAGGTGCGGGCCGAACTCGATGCCGACGAACGGCAGTTGTACGAGCTCGTCTGGATCCGAACAGTTGCCTGCCAGATGGCCGACGCACGAGCCCGGCGCGTCACGGTGCGGCTGGGCGCGACCGCGACCTCCGGCGAACACGCCGTGTTTCGCGCCAGCGGCAAGACCTACGAGTTCCTCGGTTTTCGTCGTGCCTACGTCGAGGACTCCGACGACGACGGCAGCGACGAACGCGAGGCCCGACTGCCGAACGTGGCGGAGGGTCAGGCGATCGACTGCGAACTCCTTGCTCCCGCGGGTCACGAAACCAAACCGCCGGCGCGTTTCACCGAGGCGAGCCTCGTGAAAGAACTCGAAGAGCGCGGGATCGGACGCCCCTCGACGTACGCGGCCGTGCTCGGCACGATCCAATCTCGCGAGTACGTATGGAAGAAGGGCACCGCCTTGGTGCCGTCGTGGAGCGCGTTCGCGGTGATCCGTCTCCTCGAAGATCACTTCGCGCACCTGGTCGATTACTCGTTCACCGCAACGATGGAAGAAGCGCTCGACGCCATCGCAGCCGGTCAGGGCGAAGCCGAGAAGTGGTTGCACACCTTTTACTTCGGTGGAGTGCGCAGCGACGCGTCCGGCCCTGCGGCCGCCGCGGCCGGCCCTGCCGGCTTGGCCGAGTTGGTCGGCGACGAGCACCTCGCGACGATCGACCCGCGGGTGATCTCGACGATCCCGCTCGGAGTCGACGCCGACGGACAGACCATCGTGGTGCGGGTCGGTCGCTACGGGCCGTACGTCCAACGCGGCGACGGCGAAGAACGCGGTTCGATCCCGCCCGAAATCGCGCCAGACGAACTCTCGATCGAGGTCGCGCTCGAACTCATCGAACGGCAATCGCAAGGCCCGCAACCGCTCGGTGCCGACCCAGACTCGGGGTTGCAGGTCTATGTGCTCAACGGTCGATTCGGACCGTACGTGCAGCTCGGAGAACAAGAGCAGGGAACCAAGACGAAACCGAAGCGGGCGTCGTTGTTCGCCTCGATGACCCCCGAGTCGGTGACGCTCGACGACGCGCTGCGTTTGTTGTCGTTGCCTCGGGTCGTGGGCGAAGACGCCGAAGGGCGCGAGATCGTTGCGAGCCCCGGCCGCTTCGGCCCGTACCTCAAGCGCGCCGACGGCGATACCCGCAGCCTGACGTCGGAGGACGAACTGTTCTCGATCACGCTGACCGACGCCGAGTTCGCGTTCACCCAGCCGAAGCGACGTGGGCGCGGAACCCCGAAGCCGCCGCTCGCAGAGTTCGGCGAGTCACCCGACACCGGCAAGTTGATGCGCGTGCTCGAGGGCCGGTTCGGTCCCTACGTCACCGATGGCATTACCAACGCCACCGTGCCGCGAGGCACCGACCCCACGGCCCTGAGCGCCGACGAAGCGTTGGCATTGTTGCGGGCCCGCGCCGATGCCGCGCCCGCGAAGAAGGCCGCGAAGAAGCCGGCCAAGAAGAAGGCGCCCGCCAAGAAGAAGGCGGCGAAGAAGACCGCGGCCAAGAAGACGACGAAGCAAACGGGCGTCGACCCGATGACCACCAAGGTCGTCAAGAAGGGCACATCGAAGGCCGCCAAGAAGGCGCCGAAGCTCTGACGCACCGCAGTTCGGTCGAGCGACTCGACCCAGCGCGGGCTACGTCTCGGGTTCGTCGAGCGCCTGCTCGTGTGACGGTTCGAACGGTGCGGCGCGCAGGTCGGACGCGGGGCGATGTCCGTAGTGCTCGGCCCACTCGACGCGGCTCTCGGATGACTCGTAGGCCCGGCCCGCCGCCTCGCGCAGCGACTTCACCGGTCGCTGGTCCTTGCGGACCGTGAAGTACATGATCGAGCCCAAGGGAATCGGTAGCCAATAGGCAGCGAGGCGATAGGTCGGGACCGCGAGCAGCGCGACGTTGCGGGTCATCCCGAAGCCGACGAGCGTCGGGACGAGCACACCTTCGACGATGCCGAGTCCTCCCGGGGTGATCGGGATGACCGCCATGACTTGGGCCAGACCAAAGGCGACGAGCACGCCGATCACCGGCGGACGCGGACCGAAGGCCCAACAGAACACGAAGAGGCTCGCCGCGTCGAGGAGCCAGTTGAGCACCGCCCACAAGAACGCGCGACGAACCAACGCGGGATCGCGCAACAACTCACCGAGGCGATCCGCGACCTGAGCGACGATGGTCTCGACGCGTTCGGGTTCGCGAAAGCGCAGTTTCTTCGTCACCGAGTGCAGTGCTCGTTGGGCGGGCGCCTGTCCCCGGATCAAGCCGATGACGAGCGCCGCCGCGAACATGAGCAACAGGGCGCCGACGCCCGCGGCGATGCCGTAGAGCGGGCCGACGCCATACCAGGGGATCGATGCGAGCAGCGCGACCCACAAGATGAGGTTGAGGACGACGGCCGACGCGAGCCCGGCGGCGGCGATCGCGAAACCGGCGTCCGAACCCGGCACGCCGCTCGTCGTGAGGAGGCGGTATCCGAGCGCGGTTCCTGCCGCCGACCCGGCCGGAACGACGTTCGTCAGCGCCTTCGTGCTCAGCTGGATCCGAAACATGCGAAACAACGAGAGGCGGTACTCGCCGAGCGCGACCCGCGTGAGTTGGCTGTAGCCGAGCAGCGAGGCGAGCGCGAGGCCGAGACCTGCGACGAGAAAGAGTGGCTTGACTTCGCTCAGGGTTTCGAGCGCTTTGCGTGTGCCCGCGAGCTGCGGGAGGATCAGGTACCAGGCCACGAAGAAGAACGCCGCGAGCTTGAGGGTCCGGCGCACGTGGCGACTGGCCGGTGACCGCTCGGACTTTCGATGACGGGCCGGTCGTTGGGACTCGGTCGCCGCGTTCGTCCGCGCCGAGGCATGCACGTCAGGGTCGATGGCGGGATCTCGGGAGGATGCGGCCATCGGCGGATGACGTTTCCCGCCCGCGACGAGTGCGGGCGACCGGGGGGCTTCGAAGTGCGCTATCGCCCGAAATCTAACGGTTGACGGACTCGAAGTGGTGCGATCGTCGGCATCCGACGACGCCGCGCCGCACTCGTAGGATCGATGTCGTGACAGCGGGCCGGTTCATCGTGTTCGAGGGCGGTGAGGGCAGCGGCAAGACCACCCAACTCCGCGGCCTGGCACAACGGCTTCGAGACGCTGGGCTGAACGTGGTCGAGACCTTCGAGCCGGGCGCCACCGAGCGAGGGCGTGCGTTTCGTGCAGCCTTGCTCGACGATCATCGGCCGCTCGATCCCCGGGCGGAACTGTTGTTGATGAACGCCGACCGCGCGCAGCACATCAGCGAGCTGGTGACGCCCGCGCTCGCTTCCGGCTCGATCGTGTTGTGTGATCGTCACGCGCCCTCGTCGATCGTGTATCAGGGCGCGGCGCGAGGCCTGGGCGTCGAACTGGTGGCCGAGGTGTGTGCCATCGCGACGCAGGGCCTCGTTCCCGATCGCGTGTTGGTGCTCGACGTCGGCGAGCAGGTCGCTGCCGCGCGGCGCCCGATCCGCCCCGACCGGATCGAGGCGGCCGGGACCGAATTCCACGAGCGCGTCCGCGCGGCATATCGAGACCTCGCCCCCCGCTTCGGTTGGTTCGTGCTCGACGGGGAAGGTGCGGTCGATGCGGTGGCCGCCCGCGTCTGGGACGCCGTCGCAGATCTCGTCGACCCCCGGTAGGTTGGAACGACATGGCCATGACCGATCTGCTCGAAGGCCAGGACGCGATCCTCGATTGGATCGATGCCGCGGCCGAACGTCCCGTGCACGCGTACTTGGTCGCCGGACCGCGCGGGTCGGGCGCGGAGGCGGCCGCCCGCACCCTGGCCACCCGCCTGGTTGGGGCGGATGCACGCGGCATCGATCTCGTCGAACGTCACCGGCATCCCGATGTCGTCGAGTTCGTTGCTGACGGCCCGTCGTACAAGGTCGAGTTTGTGCGCGAACGAATCAACTTCGAAGCGATGCGCGCCCCGGTCGAGTCCGATCACAAGGTGCTGATCGTGCACGACGCCGAGCGGATGTGCATCATCCCGAACGCCGCCAACGCATTCTTGAAAACGCTCGAAGAACCCCCGCGTCGCACGGTCATCGTGCTCGTGACATCGGCGCCCGACGAGGTACTCCCAACCATCCGCTCGCGTTGTTCGCGCGTTGATCTTGCGCCGCTCGGCGACGACCGGATCGTCGAGATGTTGGCGCGCGTGCATCCCGATGTTGCCGACGCCGATCGTGACCGTGCCGCGCGCCTGTCAGGTGGCCAGTTGGGCCGAGCGAAGCGGCTTGTCGACGACCTCGAACCGATCCGTCGCTCGTTCGCATTGGTTCCACATCGACTCGACGGTTCGGGAGCGACGGTCGCGAAGTGCGCAGCCGAACTCGACGAACTCCTCCTCGCATCGGTGGCCGAACTCGAAGCGCGCCACGTGCTGGAACTTGCCGAGTTCGATGATCGGATGCAGCGCGAGGGCTACGACGCTCGGGGGGCACTCCGGCTGCGCCGCCCGTTGCTCGCCCAACATGTGCGCGAAGTGCGTCGGGCCCGAATCGACCTGCTGATGGAGGGGGTTGCGGCCATCGAAGCCGTCGTCTTCGATGTCATGGGCGAACATCCCCCACGCAACGACGATGTTGCCCTGCCGGCATGGTCACAACGTCGTTGTGCCCAAGCGATCGATGCGTGTCGCAAGGCACGCAGCGCATTTGCGATCAACGAAAAAGGCGTCCTCCACCTCGAAACGCTGCTGCTGCGGCTCTCGACAGCGGGGTAACGCCCCCGGCGCTCTGCACCCGTCCCGGGCCCTCGGCGGCCGCCGTTGGGCCGGCTGCAAGGGTCTCGGAGCCCGATCCTCCTCGAATGCTCCGAGTCCGGCGATCCGCGCCGATCTGATTTCGTGGTGTCGACCCAGTTCACCGCGGTTCCGCCGCGAACGTTGCTTTCCGGTGCCCTGTTCTGCGTTGCCGTGAGCATCGCGTTGCTCGCGCCCGCCGTGTTCGCCATGCACCTTGTCGGATACGTCCTCAGTTCGTTCGTGACGATCGGGCTCGTGGCTACCTATCGCCGGGTCGATCTCGAACGACGCGGTCAGGTCGGCTACCGATCGCAACCGCGACTCGACCTCATGGCGACCGGGTTGGCCGGGGTCGGCGTGCTCGTCTCGGCGCTGCATGTTTGGTGGATCGCAACGGAGCTGGCCGGTTGAACCGCGTCGTTCGCGCGGGTCGCCGCTCGGTGCTCGTCGTTGCGGCCGTCGCGGCCGTTGGATTCGGCGCGCTCGCTCCCGGCGACTCGGCGCGCGCCGATGTCGCGGACGACACGCTCCAGCGAATCGCCAACTGTTTGCACAATCGCCACCAACTCTCGATCGTGTTGCTGATCGACGCGTCGGGTTCGTTGCAAACGACCGACCCCGACAACGACCGCATCAGCGCCGCTCGACTCGCGGTATCGAACTTCGCCTCATTGGCCGCGATCGACGACGGCGGACGCAAGCCCGAGATCGAGGTGCTCGTTGCCGGGTTCTCGAGCCGTTTCGAAGTCGTCGTGCCGTGGAAGTCCGTGGCTCCGGACAACGTCGGCGAACTCGAGGGGCCGTTGTTGTCGTTCGCGACTCGCAACGAAGGCATCGACACCGACTTTCCGTCGGCGTTGGTCGGTGCTCAACGCGAACTCGTCGCGCGCGAGGGACGCGGTTGCCGTGCCGTGCTGCTGTTCACCGACGGCAAGTACGACGTCGTCGACAGCCAATCGCAAGCGCGGGTCGATGCCGGATTGACCAAGGAGTACGCACCTGGCATCTCGCTCGATGAGCCGGGGAGCAGTAACCAGGTCGAGATTCTCGGCCGTGAATATCTGTGCCGTCGAGATGGGCTCGCCGACCAGATTCGTGACGAGGACATCACCCTGGTCACCGTTGCGCTGTCGGCGCGGATCGACCCGATCGATCAGGATTTCCTCCGCGCGTTGTCCGAGCAAGCGGCGAACGGGCAGACCTGCGGCGCGCGTCGTCGGGGTGCGGGCGCGTACTTGGCAGCAGCCCAACTGAGTGAGCTCAAGCAACAGTTCAACCGGGTCACGACCGCGATCGCCGGTGGGCGCGCAGCAGGAGCGGGGCGCGAAGTCGCAGTCTGTACGTCGTCGGCGTGTGACGAAGGACGGGTTGCCGTTCCTGTCGACGCAGCCGCCGGCCGCGTGAGCTTGCTGGTCGATACCGGTGCCTCGGGGGTTGACGCCGACGTGCAGCTCCCGAGCGGTGAGACCGTCACCGTGAAGAGCGGGGAGTCCGGGAGCCAACCGGTCGAGGGTGGAACGCTTCGGTGGACCTGGGTCGATGATCGCACCGTCAACATCGAGTCGGACGTGACAACCGACGATGACGCCGACGGTGAAGCGGCCGAACTTGCCGTCACGCTGATTGGCCGTGACGGATCCGGCGGCGGACCCCCCGCCCGGATCGACACGTTTCTCTACAACGACTGGGCTCCCGAGATGTTCGACGACCCGGTGTTGCTCGAAGGCGTCCCGCAGACGCTGCGAGTGCACGTTGTCGACGCAGACGGCGAGCCGGTGGCGACGGACAGCTACCGAGGCACGATCGACTTCGCTGCTGCCATCACCGTCGGCGACGCCGAATCCGTGCCGCTCGAAGTCAGCGGGCCCGATGACGCCGGCCGGTACGCCGTGACGTTCGAGGCGCCGGAGGGAACGGGCGGATCGACGGGGAGTGTCGATCTCGACCTCGCGGTCACCACGGCGCAGGGAATCGAACTCGCGCCCGTGCAGCGACGCGCCGACCTCGAGGTTCGGCTGCCCGACGTGTACCCCACGGTCGTGAGCGAACGGATCGACTTCGGGCGCTCGCGTGATCGGGCGCCAGCGACCGCTGCGCTCCAACTTCGTGGCGGCCGCGATCGTCAGGGATGTCTGTGGATCGAGGACATCACCTTCGACGACCTCGACGGTCCTGCGATCGAATGGAGTGCGACGAGCACCAGTGCGTCGGACTGTGAGCAAGTTCTCGCGAACGCCGATGACGCCATCGAACTCGAGTTGCAACCCGTCGATGCGGCCGATCGGGCGGTGCGCGGCGAGGTCGTCGTCGCGTTCCACGCGGGTGAAGGCACCGAAACTCGACGCCAATCTGTCCCGTTCGAGTTTCGTCAGCTACCGCCGATCGACCAAGGCGCCCGACTCGGGTTCTTCGTCGCGATTCTCGCCGGTGGGCTCGCGGCGCCGTTGGGTGCGATGTGGTTGATGAACCGGATGCTGGCCCGATTCGCGGCCGCGCCCACGCTCAACGTTGCTCGGATTCCGGTTGCGGCACGTCTGCGGTTCCGTCAGCTCATGACACTGGGCGTCTACGAAGACGTCGAGTCGGCCGACGATCTGCGGTCGATCGCGCGGGTCGGTGCAGATGGACTCGAGCCGCTGTACCTCGATCCGTCCGACTGCCGGGCTTTCCCCGATGGCACCGGCCGCACCCGAACCGTGCGGTTCGACGAGCTCACGTTCAAGGCCCGTATCGAACGTAACCCGTTCGTTCCTCCCTACGCGAAGGTCGATTCCGATCGGCCGGTCGCCGTTGGCCCTCGACCGGGGATCGACTCGACGATCACCGACGCAATGCCGCTCGCGCTTGCCGGCAGCTTCTTCGTCGTGCTCCCGGACACGGAACGAACCGACGTTCCCGACGGATGGTTTGGGGCAGATCTGGTGGTGTTCCTGGCTGGATCGGACCTCGCGGCCGAGTGCGTCGAGATGAGCCGCATCCTCGACGAGCAAGCCGGCCGACTCGTGAACGCGTTGCGCAACCTCGACGCCGGCATCTCGACGGTCGATCCTGCACGCGTCTGAACCGATCGGGCATCGCCCGGGCGGGCGGACTGCGACGACCGGTTGACGGATTTGGAGCCGGAGAGGGGACTTGAACCCCTGGCCTGCTCATTACGAGTGAGCTGCTCTACCGTCTGAGCTACTCCGGCGGGAGCCGGGGATCGTACACGGGTCAGCCCGGTGAGCCTGATGCAAAGCCGACGGGCAGGGCCGGATCGCGCGATGCCGCCGTGAGCGACAGCAAGAAGCAGGTCTCGTCCACCCAGTGCCGCAGCATCTCGGCCGACACGCCGTCGGAGAAGATCACGTCGGCCCCAGCGCGCAGTACGAGCTCGACGGTCGCACGGTCGGGCGCGACAACATCGGGGACCGGTCTGACCGCGGTCCTTGGTGTGACGTGAGCCGGGTTCATCACCACGTTGGCTCCTCGGCATCGGCCGCCCGCATCGGCTGTGCCGGACCATCGTGCGCCTCTTGTTCGTCACACGGGTGGATTTTCCCGAGTTTTCGGTGCGAATTCCATCCCTCGTCGCCGTAACATCGCCTGGTGCGCGCATTGCGTGGTCGGATTCGCATTGGGCTCGCGCTCTCGGTCGCCGTGTGGAGTTCGGCCGCGTTCGCTGGTCCGATGGCGTCAGCCGACCTCGCGTCCGCCGGACCGGCCTCGCCGACGAACGGTGGGCGTCCGCCGTACGTGGTCAACGGTGCCCCGGCGACAATCGAGCAGTTCCCGTTCCTCGTTGCGATTCTGAACCGCGAGATCGCGGATCCGTTCACGGCCCAGTTCTGTGGCGGCAGCGTTGTCGCCCCGACGATCGTGTTGACGGCGGCGCATTGCGTCGACGATCGGCCGGCCAGCGCGCTCGACGTCTTGGCGAATACGACCGACCTCGCGATCGGCGAGGGTGAACGGGTGGCGGTTGCGTCGGTTGCGGTGCATCCGCTCTGGAACTCCGACACGAACCAGAACGACCTGGCGTTGTTGCACCTCGATGACCCGGTCTCGGCGGTCGTGATCGACGTCGCTCCGCCTGGTTACGAGGCGACGTGGCAACCGTCGACGATCGCGGCAACGGCCGGCTGGGGCTGCACGCAGGTGCATCCCGGCGGCTTGTGCGTGACAGGCGGATTCCCGGACTCGTTGTTCGCTGGTTCCGTCACGTTGCGCGACGATCGCACGTGTCGCGTCGCGCTGGCGCCGTACTTCGACGCGAACACGATGCGCTGCGCGGGCGCGTCCTCGTCTGACCGTGCCGCGACCGATGCCTGCGAAGGTGACAGCGGCGGGCCGCTCCGGGTGCAACGCAGTGGGCTGCCGCCGATCCTCGTCGGCGTCGTTTCCTGGGGCTTCGTGTGCGGCAGTGACCCTGGCGTCTATACGCGCATCGAGCGCTATCGCTCGTGGCTTCGATCGCAGGGTGTCCCGGTCGCCGCAAACGGGTTCGTCGGTCAGCCCACCCAGAACGTCACTGCGGCCTATGACCGCGCGTTCGTCTGCGACATCAACGGCGACGGTGTCGACGATCAGTTCTTGTACGCGACCGGTGGTGCACCCGACGCGATCCGGCTCGGCACACGCCAGTTCGGTTTGGTTGCTGGTCCGCCAGTGAACGTCGGCAGTCTCTATGTGCCGGTCGCCGGCGACTACGACGACGACGGGCGCTGCGACATTCTTTGGTATCGACCGGGTCCCGCGTCCGAGACACTGTGGCGAAGTTCGGCGAGCGGCTACACCCGCACCGATGTCCCGTCGGTCGACGGTAGCTATCAGCCGGTCGTCACCGACGTCGACAACGATGATCACGACGACATCATCTGGTACGACGCTACGAACGGATCGGCACAGGTGTGGTCCGGTCGGCGTACCCGCTTCGTCGTCGGTCCCGTGGTCGCTGCGCCGGTTGACGCCGCGCTGGTTGCCGGCGACTTGGACGGCGACGGTCACGGCGACCTGTACTTCGACCTGCCAACGCCGAGTGCCGACGTCACATGGCGGGGCGACGACGCCGGATTCTCGGTTGTCGTCGGTGCGGTGACGATTCCGAGTGCGGGACCGTTGTTCGTCGGCGACTTCGACGGTGACGGTCGTGCCGACGTCTTCCGAGATGTCGTCAGCGGCCGCGACGAGTTCTGGCACGGTGGCGACGCCGGGTTGACGGGACGCAAACATCCCCGCCAGATCGGCTCGCCGCGCCCGGGACTGGTCGGCGACTTCGATGGCGACGGGCACCACGACATCTTCTGGTATCGCGCCGGATCAGGTATCGACATCTGGTGGCGCGGCGCCTGAATCAACGCCCGGCGATCAGTCGGGCTGCGTTGCACGATGTCGACCACACGCCGACCCGCTTCGACAGGGCTCGTGTCGTTGCGTGCCGCCGCAGGCGTCGTGGACTCGTGATCGACGACGGCAGCGGCCGATCGATCGCTGAGGTCCGGCGGTAGCCTGGGTCGGTCATGGCTGATCGTGCGACCTTCACCGAACAGACTGCGCCGTTCATGTCGCAGCTGTACGCGGCCGCGTTGCGCATGACTCGTAACCGTGCCGACGCAGAAGATCTCGTTCAAGACACCTACCTGCGGGCCTATCGCGGCTTCGAGAACTTCCAAGACGGCACGAACCTGAAGGCGTGGCTG
>SXIR01000204.1 GCA_005772765.1 Actinomycetota bacterium | reverse complement strand
CATGCCGATGTTCGAATCAACTGTGACGATCACGACGTCGCAGGTGCCGAGCAACGCAGCGTTGCCGGCGAAGCAGTACCCGGACGCGATCCCGACGAGCGGGACCGTGCCCGACAGCCGCGCGAAGAGATTGAACGCCAGGCAGTCGAGGCCAGACACGCCCATTCCGTCGGTGTCGCCAGGGCGTCCGCCGCCACCTTCGGTGAAGAACACGACCGGCGTCCCGAGCCGCTCCGCGAGTTCGAACAACCGATCCTTCTTGAGGTGGTTCCACAGACCTTGCGTTCCGGCGAGGACCGTGTAGTCGTAGGTCATCGCGACGACTGGACGACCCTCGACCGTGCCGATCCCACCCACGAGGCCGTCGCCCGGTGTGCGTTCGATGAGCTCGTCGAGACTGCGACGGCGGCGTTGGGCCGCGACGACCAAGGGCGCGTACTCGACGAAGCTGTCGGCATCGACGAGGTCGGCGATGTTCTCGCGGGCCGTTCGATGCCCGCGGTCTCGCCGCCGCGTCACCGCGTCGGGACGTCGCTCGTCCGAGCCGCTTGCGTGACGTTCGAGCACCGCGGCGAGGTCGGGTCGAACCACGTTCAGGTCGACCGGCGGAGCGTCGGCGACGGCGTCGAACCCGCCGACATCGCCGGGAGCCAGTTCGACGAGCAGATCGCCCGACGCCACGGTGTCGCCGGCGCCGACCAACACCGCAGCAACGACGGCATCGCACGGGGCCGTGACGACATGCTCCATCTTCATCGACTCGAGAATGAACAACGGGCTGCCGGTACGCACCGCGGCGCCCGCCTCGACTTCGACACGCACCACTGTCGCCGGCATCGGCGCCCGCACGAGTTCCATCCCGTGGTTCTAGTTCGCCGCTCACCGTTCCCGCAGGTGCGACCGGCACGACCAGCCGAGCACGAACCACCACCTTGGAAGATCCGGGTTCGAACCACGCCGCTCAGCGGCGAATCCCGGCCCAGCGGACGCCGATGGGTCGCAGACCACCGCTGGCGATGAGTCGTTCCTCGACGGGTCGCACGTCCTCGGTGAGGCCCCAGCGAAACAGAAACGCGCCGTCGCCCGCAGTGGTGCTTTCGAGTTCGGCGCGTCGCAGCATCAACTCGACGACGGCCCACGGGTGCACGTGCTCGGCCATGTGGTGACGCCAGTGCTCGACGAACGCTTCGTACGCATCGGGTTCGCCGCCCTCGGCCAGCGTCCTGGCGGCCCGTTGGTGCCACCACCATCGCAACGTCGGTTCGTGTTCGTCGAGGCGTGCGCGATCGAACTCGCGGACCAACACCGTCGATCCGGATCGCGTCAACCGTCGCAGGGCCGCCGCGGCGGCGTCGATGTCGTGGAGGTGGTGCAAGCTGAGGCTGGCGAACACGGTGTCGAACGGTTCGGCGTCGAAGGTCTCGAAGGTCTGCGCGACGACGTTGGCGTTCGTCGCCGCGCCCGGATCGACCCCGACGACGGCGTAGCCCCGATCGGCGAGCGCGTCGACGATTGCGCCGTCGCCACTGCCGATCTCGAGCACCCGGCCACCGCGTGGTGTCCTCGAGCTGATCCAGTCGACCATGTCGCTCAGGTCGAGCGGGTACGACGACTGGGGGTCGGCCATCGGCCGAAGCTAGCGGTCGGGCGTTCGGTAGCGCGTTCCCGGTTGCGTCGCGCGATCACCGAACTGGCGGCCGTCGCGCGGGGTGGGGTTCGTGTCGGGTCGGCCGCGACGGGATGTCCATCTCCACGTGAGGGAAAGGCGGGGCAGTGACGTCGGGGCGCCGGGAACACCGTGCATCCAGTCCCGTTGGCACGCGCCACCCATGACCACGAGGTCGCCCGCACCGGGCGTGAGCACGATGTCGGACGGGTCGTCGCCCGCTGGCACCTTGCCGGCCATGACGGTCGACCACGGTGCCCGCGGCCGCAGGACGAACGGGCGACGCTCGCCGAGTACGACGATGCCGATGAGCGTGTCGTCGAGCCATCGCATCTCTCGGTCCGAATGCAATCCTTGGAAGTCGTCGCCGTCGCGATAGAGAATCGCGGCAACCCCCTCGAAGCGTTGCCGGTACCTCGCTTCGAGATGCAACGACGTGTGACGCAACAACGGGTCGCTGTCGGGACGACGCGCGGCCGACAACCGTCGCTCGGGGACGTAGTGGTCGTACCGCAGCGTCTCGGCTTGGAGCCACGTCGTTTCGGCGTGCATACGAGTCATTGCGGCGTCGGCGTTGCGGACGAAACCCGACACGAACTCGACCCAACTCGTCGGGTCGAGTTGGCGGCGCTCGACGGGCGCATCGCGGGCGATCGTGAGTTCGGACTCCACCGGTCCAGCATCGCGCTTCGTCGACGACGACGCCTACGCTCACCGATTGGTGACCTCTCCGCCCCCGCACCAACGCTCCGTCAGGAATCGCGGCCTCGCTCCGAGCGCAGTCCGAGCGTGAGGCCGCGGCCCCGACCATGACCTGGCGCGACGCAATACTGATCGTGATCGCGGGGATGGGTGCCGGCACGATCAACACAGTGGTGGGTTCGGGTTCGCTCATCACCTTTCCCACGCTCGTCGCGCTCGGGTATCCGCCGGTACTGGCGAACGTCTCGAACAACATCGGGCTCGTGCCCGGCGCGATCTCGGGCGCCTACGGATACCGCCGCGAACTGCGAACGCAGCGCAATCGACTCCTTCGGCTGATTCCTGCGTCGTTGCTCGGCGGGTTCGCGGGTTCGATACTCCTGCTCCGCTTACCGAGCGACGTCTTCGACCGTGTCGTGATCGTGTTGATCGTCGTTGCCCTCGTCCTCGTCATCGTGCAACCCCGCCTCTCGAAAGCGTTGGCGTTGCATCGCGGTGACAGCACGGCCGTGCGCGCTCCGTTGCTCGCTGGGGTCGCGGTCGCCGGCGTGTACGGCGGTTATTTCGGCGCTGCGCAAGGCATCATTTTGATCTCGCTGCTTGGGATCTTCCTCGCTGACGATCTGCAACGCCTGAACGCGGTCAAAAACGTGCTCGCGGGCTCGGTGAACCTGATGGCTTCTGCGGTGTTCGTCGTGGCAACCGATGTCGACTGGCAGGTGGTTGGCTGCATCGCGTTGGGGTCGACGATCGGCGGTCAGATCGGCGCGACTGTCGGTCGGCGCCTCGACGCCCGGGCGTTGCGTGCGGTCATTGTGATCGTCGGTCTCACCGCCATCGCTCGTCTCGTGTGAGCGATTGCGTCGAGCGACGGAGGTCCGACCGTCAGCGAAAGAGTTCTTGGGCGACTTTGCGCATCTGGATCTCTTCGCTGCCTT
>SXIR01000203.1 GCA_005772765.1 Actinomycetota bacterium | reverse complement strand
GACGGTGCGCCGCTCGACACGTCGACGCCAGGTCCGTTCACGTTCGCGGTCACCGCGACCGACAACGCCGGCAACGCCGCGACGACGACGGTCGACTACACGATCGCATCGACGTTGACGGCGTCGATCGGCGACTTCACCACCGTCGAGAACGACAGCGGCAACCAGGTCGCCAAGCTCACCGTGGTGCTCAACCAGGCAGCGGCGGTGCAGACCTCGGTTCGCTACGCATCCCAGACCAATGGCTCGGCAGGCACCGCAGACTTCAAGGCGAAGACGGGAACGCTGGTCTTCAAGCCGGGCCAGGTCGCCAAGACCCTCACGTTCACGCTGACGCCCGACACGCTCGCCGAACCGAATGAGTCGTTCGACGTCGTGCTCGACAACCCGGTTGGCCTCGCGATCGGCGACAGCACCGGCACAGTGACCATCCTCGATGACGACGCCACCGCAGGACAGCGCGTCAGCGCCAGCGATGGATCCACGTACGAGGGCAACTCGGGTTCGACCCGCAAGGTGTTCTTCGTTGTGTCGCTCGCACAGCCGTCGGCTGGCGGCGTGACGGTGCACTACTCGGTCAGCGGGGTCAGCGCTACGGGCGGCACGACCGCGTCGGCCGGGAACGACTTCAAGCTGCGCAGCGGAACCTTGGCGTTCAACGCAGGCCAGCGGTTCAAAGTCGTTGCCGTCACGCTCTATGGCGACACGAACGTCGAATCCGACGAGACCCTCGAGATCACCCTCGATACTCCCGTCGGCACGTTGATCGGCCGCGCGATCGGAACCGGCTCGATTCGCACCGACGATTGACGCGCCCTGCGCGCGTCGTCAGGCGAGCGCGGCGTAACACGCATCGATGAGGACAGAACTACGAGAATCGCCCGCCATGCCGACGTCGAGTTTGTTCATGACATACCCGAGGGCGAGATCGGCATCGGGATCGGCCCAGCCGAGCGAACCGCCCATCCCGAAGTGTCCGAACGACCTGCGTCCGCCGATCGCCAGCAACGTGGAATGCACCATGAACCCGAGGCCGAACTGGATGTCCATCCCCAGCAGAACCGTGTTCGGCCCGGTCGTGCGTTGCGCGATGGCGCGATCGAGTTGCTCGGCCGAGATGATGCGCACTCCGTCGACCTCGCCGAGTGTCGCGGCGTAGAGCCGAGCGACCGACCGGGCGTCGGTCACCCCGTTGGCTGCGGGGATCTCGGCTGCCCTGACGTCGCGTCGACTCCACGCGTCCTGGTCGCTCAGCGCGCCGTTCGGCGCGGAGAGCGACCGGCCGAGCATCGTGCCGGGTCCCATGAACTGGGCCATCATCTCGCGTACCGCCGAAGGGTCACCGCCGCTTGCTGCCGTCTGTTCGTCGATCGTTTCTTGCATCGACACGAGCGGCGCGACCCGCGGCTCGACCGATTCGGGCAAGCCGATCCACGCCGAGACGTCGAGGGGCCCGGCGATCGACTCGGCGAAATAGGTTCCGAGCGAGCGGCCGCTCACCCGGCGCACGACCTCGCCGACCAACCATCCGTAGGTCACCGCGTGGTACCCGTGTTGGGTGCCGGGTTCCCAGTGCGGAGCCTGCGCCGCAAGTGCCGCCACGACCGGGTCCCACGCCAGGGTTTCGGCAAGGCTCAGCGTTGCGTCGACGTCGTAGAGCCCGGCCTGATGGGAGAGCAACTGGGCGACGGTGATGTCCGCTTTTCCGGCCGCACCGAACTCCGGCCAGTACTCGACGACGGGTGCTTCGAGATCGAGCGCGCCGGTGTCGGCGAGGTGGTGGGCGCACATCGCGGTAAAGCCCTTCGTGGTCGAGAAGACGAGCACGACGGTGTCTTCGGCCCACGGATGTCCGGTCGCTCGGTCGGAGACCCCGCCCCAAAGGTCGACGACCTTGGACCCACGGTGGTAGGCCGAAAAGGCCGCGCCGACCTCGCGCCCGGCCGTGAAGTTGGTCGTGAACGCCTCGCGGACGCCTTCCCAGCCGGGGGCAGTCCAACCGTGGACGGGTGACGCAGGGGCAGCAGCCATCGGGCAAGCTTGCCATGACGCATCAGGGCTGGAACAGTTGAGGGCATGACCGTCCGTTATGGAGCCCGCCCACCCGAACTTCGTCGTAACCGCGAGGTCGAAGCAACTGCCACCCCGATCTGGTCGCAGGCGCTCACCGCGGTGTGGGAGACCGATCCCGAGATCATCGCCGCGGTGCTGCCGCCGCCGCTCGCTCCGGTCGAAGGTCAACCGACGGTGCGCTGCACCATCACCATCGTGCAGATGCCCGTGGGGCCGTCGTTCGGGGCGGGCTGGCTGGGTGTTCGGGCTCGGCACGGCGACGTGATCGGCGAGTACCCGATCTTCATGCCGATGACGACCGAGCAGTCCGTGATCGGCGGGCGCGAGACCTACGGCGAGCCGAAGAAGATCGCCGACGTTCGAGCGACGCGCGACGGCGACGTTGTCGAGGGAGTCATTGCTCGGATGGGATTCCCGCTCGTCGAGATTCGAGGCCGGGTCGTCGAGGCTCGGGAGCCGTACGAGCTCGACAAGCGCGACTTCTGGTTCAAACTGTTGCCCGCCGCCGACGGCAACGGTCTCGAGGACGACGGGTGGCTCGTCTACGGAGAGAAGCACGAGTCGGCGCGCGTCCACGACGGGGTCGATGGCGACATCGTGTTGAAAGACAGCCCACTCGATCCGGTCGCGGACCTCGTCGTGCGACGGGTCGTCGACATCAACTGGACGGAGCGCGCGAGCTCGCAGGTCGGGGTGCCGATCGCTCGCGTTCCCGCAGCCGACCTGACTCCGTACATGCACCAGCGCTACGACGACCTCTCGGTGCTCGGGAAAGGTGCGGAGAAATGAACGCCTCCGAACTCGGCCGCGGAGCTCACTACACGATCATCTCGGCCGACGGTCACGCAGGGCTTCCGTGCGAGGAATATCGCGAGTACCTCGACCCAAAGTTCTACCCGCAGTTCGAGGACTTTCTCGCCGAGCGCAACGCGAAACGAGAACAAGACCTGAAGCTCAACTACGACTTCATCATGCACTGGGAGACCGACAACGAAGAAGGTCTGCGCGGCGCGTTCGATGTCGAACAACGCGACAAGGAACTCGATGCTGACGGTGTCGCGGCCGAAGTGATCTTCGCCGACGCCGACGCGATCACCGGTATGGAGTCACCACCATTCGGCGCCGGGTTGAGCGCGGGTGAGATTCGCGATCCGGAGTTGGCGTTCGCCGGCGCTCGCGCGCACAACCGCTTTCTCGTCGAGTTGTGTTCGCATTCTCCGGAACGTCGTGCGGGAATCGGTCTGGTTCCGATCTGTCACGACGTCGATCGAGCGGTCGACGAGATCGAATGGCTGGCGCGCCATCCCGGAATTCGCGGCATCATGATTCCGACGATGTGGCACGACCGTCTGCCCTACAACCACGCGAGCTACGACGCAGTGTGGGCTGCCGCTGCGGCCGCGAACCTTCCGTTGCACGTGCACAGTGGCGAAGCGGCGCGCAGTGAATATGGCGATCACATCGGCATTTATCTGGCCGAGGTCGTGTGGTGGACGCATCGACCGATCGCGCACCTCTTGTTCAGCGGCGCGTTCGAACGGCATCCGAACCTCAAGATCGTCGTGACCGAAGGTGCGGCCTACTGGGTACCCGACATGAAGTGGAAGTGGGACCAGTACTTCGGTGGCGGTCACACGACGAAGAAGATGATGGCGATGATGCAAGGCATCATCTCGAAGTTGCCGAGCGAGTACTTCGGCACGAACATCTTCGTCGGCGCGTCGACGATGTCGAAAGAAGAGATCCGTCGTCGCCACTCGATCGGCGTCGATTGCGTGATGTGGGGTACCGATTATCCGCATCCCGAGGGCACCTGGCCCCACACGATCGCCCGATTGCGCGGCGATTTCGGTGGCGTCCCCATCGAGGACGCCCGGCAGATGCTCGGCGGTACCGCGGCGCGTTGTTACGGGTTCGATCTCGCCGAACTGGCGCCGATCGCGGCCCGCATCGGTCCCACGCCCGACGATCTCGGTCAAGACGCCACGTTGATCACCACGGAGGAGGATCTGCTCGCTGCGACGTGGTGGAAGGACGAATACGGGCTCCGGGCCTGAACACCTGCTACCGTGGTGGCAGTCGACCTCCACGACGTCGACGTTTCGCTCTCCAGGGTCCTGTTTCGATGCGGGCCCGTCTCGATGGTGTTGCCGTTGTTGGCGCTGCTCGAGTGAGTGCGTTCCAACAACCTTCATCGAGTGTTCAGGAGCAGTTACCTCTTCATGTCTTTCGCAGACCTCGGCGTTCCCGCCGACCTCGTCGCCGCGCTCGCCGCGCGCGACATCACCGAACCATTTCCGATTCAAGCCGCGACCATCGCGGATGCTCTCGCGGGCCACGACGTATGCGGCAAGGCGCCGACCGGCAGCGGTAAGACGCTGGCGTTCGGTGTGCCGCTCGTGGCCCGCGTGCCCAAGGCGAAGCCCCGCCGCCCGCGTGCACTCGTGCTCGCACCGACCCGCGAACTCGCGGCGCAGATCCAAAAAGAACTGCAGCCGCTTGCCGCGGTGCGTGGCGTGACGGTGTTCAGTGTCTATGGCGGCGTCGGCTACGAGGCACAAAAGCGTGCGTTGCGCAGCGGCGTCGAGATCCTCGTGGCGTGCCCCGGCCGCCTCGAAGACCTCATCGATCAACGAGCCGTTCGTCTCGACGCAGTCGAGATCATGGTGATCGATGAAGCCGACCGCATGGCCGACATGGGCTTCATGCCCGCGGTGCGCCGCATCCTCGACCAGACCGCCGAAGTTCGTCAGACCGTGTTGTTCTCGGCGACCCTCGATGGTGACGTCAAGGTGCTGACGGATCACTACCAGCACTCGCCGATCCGCCACGAGGTCGCGACTCCCGAAGACGACTGGGCCAGTGCCGAGCACATCTTCGAAGAACTGACCGCCGACGAACGGATCGATCGCACGGCCGAAGTCGTCACCGATGCCGGTCCGACGATCGTGTTCACCCACACCCGACGCGGCGCCGATCGCGTCGCCAAGCGACTCGCCACTGCGGGCGTGAGCGCAGCGCCGATTCACGGAGGGCTGTCACAAGCCAAACGGGATAAGGCGTTGTTCGCGTTCCGCAAGGGCCAGGTCGTCGCCCTCGTGGCGACCGATGTCGCGGCTCGAGGCATCCACGTCGACAACGTCGCGTGCGTCGTGCACTTCGACCCGCCGGTCGACACCAAGACCTACGTTCACCGTTCGGGCCGAACGGCTCGGGCCGGCGCAGCCGGGCGAGTGGTTTCCTTCGTGACCGGAGATCAACGCAAAGCGTCGATGAAGCTGCGTCGCGAACTTGGCTTGGTGACGTCCGAACCGTCGGCGCAACGACCGCGACCGAACCGCCCGGGCACTCGTGGCGCCAACGGCGCCCGCAGCGACTCGAATGCGGGAGGTCGAGGTTCGAACCGTAACGACCGCGGTCAGCGGTCGGAGCGCACGGACCGCAACGACCGTGGCCAACGGTCCAACGGAACCGACCGCAATGATCGTGGCGAAGCACGCATCAACGGCAGCGGGACGGGATCTACCAACTCCGGACGATCGCAGTCCGGTCAAAAGCGTTACACGTCGAATCCGGCGGGTAAGCGTCGAGGGGCACCTGCAGCTCGCTGACGGTCGGGCCGACTCGATCGGCAATCTTCCCGAGCGCGTCGAGATCGAAGCCGTACACCTCGGCGGCAGTCGTGCCGAGCATCGCGGTCATCTCGACCGGTTCCACATCGAAGCACGACGCCCGCAACGCCTCGCGCGTGTAGGGCGTCGTGCCTTCGCTGTGCGGATAGTCGGTTCCCCACATGATCTTGTGTGATCCGATGTCGGCGCGCAGTTCGCATTCGATGCGTCGGATGAAGCTGGCGCCCACCCAACAGTTGCGTTCGAAGTATTCGCTCGGCAGCAGCGAGAGCTTGCTCATCGCTTCACCGCCGAACGCGAACTCGGCCGCTTCGCGAATCCGCATGCGCCCCGCGAACCAATCGAGGCTGCGCAGCGCGCCGGGGATCCAGCCAGTTCCCTGTTCGGTCAGCACGAATCGCAGCGATGGATGCCGTTCGAAGACGCCGCCGAAGATCAGGTGCCACATCCCGCGGTGTGACCAGATGGGCAGCTCGACGAGCAGCACCGCGCGCGCCGCCGCGGAGGTCATGTCGAAATCGCCCGGGAGGCCCGCGCCGCCGTGCTGGTTGACCACGACGCCGAGATCAGCGCAGGTCTGCCAGATCGGTTCGTAGACATCGGCGTACAAGGGCGGCAGTCCGCTGCCGGGTGCAACACCCGGCAGCATGATGCCACCGGTGAGTCCGTGTTCTTGCGCCCATCGGATCTCCGCGACTGCGGCATCGACATCGTGCAACAGGATCTGGGCGATCCCACCGAATCGCGTTGGCGCGGTCGAGCAGAAGTCGGCGAGCCAGCGGTTGTGGGCTTGGAGGCCCGCCCAGCGGCGCTCTTGCTCGCTGACGGGCGGTGCCGTCGCCAGGAGGTTGCCCGACGGAAAGAACGGCGGCACCGTGTTCGGATAGAGCACCTCGGCGACGACGCCGTCGGCCTCGAGTTCGCGCAGGCGCCGCTCGGCGTTCCAGTTGCGGTCGGCGTCGAGGGCGGCGAGATCGCTGAAGGGGTTTACGAACGCGCTTGCCCACTCGTCGAACTCCTCGTGCCACCTCGTGGCCAAGTAGGGCTTGTATCCGGCGATGTCAGCGCCGGCATGACCGTCGGAGCTGATGATCAGGTAGCGGTCGGTTGCGGCTGGTGCCCTGGTGATCGTGGGGGACATAACGGTTAGGGTAGGCCGCACGGGTGGACGGCGTCACGGGCGCCGGAGGCGGAGGTGGAGTCATGAGGAACGTTCGTTCGCGTGGAGCGCGGATCGGTGTTGCGCTGGTGGTGGGGATTGCGCCGACGACCCTGCTGCTCACGGCCGAACCGGCCGGAGCGGTCACCTACACGGTCACGACCACGCTGGACACCGTGAACCCCGGTGACGGACTCACCTCGCTGCGCGAAGCGTTCACCGCGTCGAGCAGCAACGGGACGAACGACACGATTGTGCTCGCGGCCAGCGCGACCTACTCGCTCACTCGATGTGCCGACGGGCCGTTGCTGAGCGACGGCGACGAAGAGCTGTTGGTGCAAGGGAACGCTGCGACCATTTCGCAAACGTGTAGCGATGTCGGCATCATCCAGATGGACGGATTCACGTCGCTGCTCACGATCGAGTCGGCCACGCTCGACGGCGGACCCAACACCGGCACCGGTGTCAGCGGCGCCGCCATCTTCTCGGCCGGCAACATTCTGCTCGACACCGTCACCGTGAGCGGTGTCGATGGCGGCCCGTCGGGTTCGGTGATCGAAGCCGAGTTCTCGGGCGGCGCGGTGCCGTACACCATTCGCGTCATCGACTCGACGATCACCGGGAACGACAACACTGCGCTGACCACCGAGTTCGCCAGTTTGTATGTCGAGAACTCGACGATCTCGAACAACAACGGCTCAGGCGTCAGCCTTGTCGACGGTTCACCGGTTGTGATCATCGACTCGATCATCACCGACAACTTCGGTCGCGGCGCCCGTACCACCGGGCAAGGCAACTCGACGATGACGGTCACCGGTTCGACGATCACCAACAACGGTCGCGGCGGTGTCGATTGCAGCGCTTGCGAATTCCTCACCATCGACAACTCGATCATCACCGACAACGGCGCGAACGCGACTGCGGGCCAAGGCGGCGGCGCGCGCATGGCGATCGACCAGGACAGCACCAATGATGAACCTCGGCTGACGATCACCAACTCCGACATCTCGCGGAACCGGGCAGTCGGTCGTGGTGGCGGCGTGAACGTCGGCACGATCGAGACGTCGGAGCCGCTGGCTCCCGAGACGATCGTGTCCATCTCGAACTCCACGATCGATGAGAACTGGACCGAGGGCGATGACGCTCCCGGCGGCGGCATCAACCTCGAGATGGGCAGTCTGCAGATGAGCAGCACGTCCGTCAGTGGCAACGAAGCCGGTCGATTCGGCACCACCAACTCGTCGCCGGGCGGCGGCATTCGTCAGACCCGGAGTCCGTTCGACGAGGTCACCGGCTACGACCTCCAGTTCGCGGGGGTCACCGTCGCCGACAACACGGCGCGGGGTGCGGGCGGAGGCATGTTCGTCGAACTCGATGGCCGCTACGAGATCGAACAGCTCGCCGTGACCGGCAACACCGCGACCCTCGACGGCGGCGGCGCCATGCTGCGCGGCACGGGTTCGATCTCGACGTCGACGTTTGCCGACAACTCTGGTGCCGAGGGTGGCGGGGTCGTGCTCGATCGCTTCGGTTCGGGCGACGTCATTGGGGTGTCGTCGTCCACGATTTCGGGGAACACCGCGTCGGTGCGGGGCGGCGGTGCCTACCTCGGCCGCGCCGACGTGATCATGGAGAACGTCACGATTGTGGGCAACGACGCGCCGCGCGGCGGCGGGCTGCACGCCGGCGAAGACCCGATGGGGTCAGGCGGTTCCCATCGGTTCGACCACGTCACGCTGGCTGGCAACTCCGCGCCGACGGCAGCGAACTTCTCCTACGACATCGCCGACATCGAAATCCTGCGGTCGATCATCGCCGAACCGCTCGGCGGCGGAACGAACTGCGACTTCGGCGGCTACGAACCGGCATCTGGCGGGAGGTCGTACCTCACCGACAGTTCGTGTGGCGCGGGTACGAACGACACCGTGCTCGCGTCGTCGCCGCTGCTCGGCGCGTTGGCGAACAACGGTGGGCTCACGCAGACCCGGTTGCTGGGCGTTGGCAGCCCCGCGGGTGGTCTGGTGCCGCTCGAGGAGTGCGCCGTCGTGGCGGACCAGCGCGGCGTCGCCCGACCTGCGGGCGCGGCCTGCGACCCGGGCGCAACCGAAGTTGTCGAGACCGCAGTGAGCGGCTCGCCCGTCGGCGAGACGATGACCGGCACCGCGGCGGCGAACGTCTTGCGAGGACTCGACGGCGATGACACCCTGAAGGGCCTCGGAGGTAAGGACGTCCTCGACGGCGGCGCCGGTGACGACATCCTCATCGGTGGTGCCGGAGCCGACACGCTGGTCGGAGGCCCGGGTGTCGACGAACTGCGGGGTGGCCTGGGCATCGACGTGCTGATCGGCGGGCCCGGAGTCGACCTCTGCTATCAGAATGTCGGGTCGGCACCGGTCGACTGCTGAGCGACGGCAACGGGCGAGATGGTCGCGGCGGGGTTCTTCTCGTTTACCGAGATCACCAATCCCGCCGCCCACCGCGCGTACAACGAATGGCACATGCTCGATCACATGCCCGAGCAATTTCCGTTGCCCGGCGTGGTGTTCGGGCAGCGTTGGGTGTTGCCGCCATCACACGTTGGCTCAGCCATTGCGGTGGCGCCGCTCGATCGGGTCCACTACGTCACGCTCTATCTGATGACGGACCCGTTGACATCCGCGCTCGATGAGTTCGCGGCCCTGGGTGCGTCGTTGCACGCAACGCCCGAGCGCTGGTTCGAGGCACGGCGATCGCACCTGGCTGGCCCGTGGACCGTCGCTTCCCAAGTCCGATCCCCGTCCACGCCGATTCGGGCCGAGGCCATCCCCGCTCGTCCGCACCGATCGGTGCACGTGCAAGTCGGAGGTGCCGTCGATGTCGCCGCGCGTGCATCTGAGCCGGGTGTCGTCGGCGCATGGCAGTTCGTGGCCACGGCATCGTTGCGGGACCGGCGCCGGGGTCAGGTCGGCGGCGATGACGACATCGTCGTGACGTGGTGCGACGACATCGACCTCGTTCGCTTCGATCCCGGTGCAGCGACGTTCGCGGCCACGTTCGTGCCGATCGTGCCGTGGCAGTGGGATTGGTTCGAGCCGTCGCCCTGATCGTCTCCATACTGGCGGGATGGTCACTCTCCATCCCGTCACCGACCTGCGCAGCCTGCTCGAGCTCGAAGCCGTCAAGCCCGACGCGTTCCTCGGCGCTTCACCTCGGCTGGGCTGGCACCGGATCTACGGCGGACAAGTCGTCGCCCAAGCGTTGATGGCGGCGAGTCGCACGATCGATTCGGGTCAACTCCCGCACTCGTTGCACGCGTACTTCATCCGGGCCGGCGATGAACGCCAACCGGTGCTCTACGAAGTCGAACGGGTCCGAGACGGACGCTCGTTTTCGACGCGCCAGGTCGTCGCGTATCAAGAAGGCGGAGCGATCCTCAACCTCATCGCGAGCTTCCACGCACCCGAACAGGGCGCCGACGTGCAGTCGATCGCGATGCCACCCGCGGATCCGCCGGAGTCCGGCGAGCTGTGGGGGAGCGACTTGTTCTTCGAGCATCGAGTCTTGGGACGGTGGCGGGAGCCGCAAGCGGGTGCCCGTGGGTGGATGCGTGCGCTCGACGACCTCGGCGACGATCCGATCTTGCATGCGTGTGCGTTCGCGTACCTGAGCGACGAGGATGCGCTCGGTGCCGCGCTGACGCCACATCCGTTGTCATTCGAATGGGAACGCATGATGGCCGCAAGCCTCGACCATGCGATCTGGTTCCACCGACCGCTCCGCGCCGATGACTGGCTGCTGTTCGACCTCGCCGGGTACGGCGTCGCGGACTCGCGAGGCTTGGCGACTGTGCAAGTGTTCGACCGTTCCGGCGTGCACGTGGCTTCGATCGCGCAAGAGGCGCTCGGCCGCGAACGAACCCTGTGAGCGAGCAACTCGTCCTGACCGTGGCGGCTGGAATCGATGCCGAGGTCGCGCTGTGCGAGATGTTCGATGGTGGCGCGCTCGCCGTCGAAGAACGGGCCGTCGGATCGGGCGCGGTCGAGTTGATCGCAGGATTCGCGGCCGGGCACGATCTCGACCGGGTCGCGAACGCGCTGGCCGCGTTCGGCCCGGTGGAGCGAAGAGCGGTCGTCAACGATGGCCTCGACGAGTGGCGCCGACACGCTGAGGTGATTCGGGTTGGACCGGTCGTGGTCGTGCCCGCATGGCTCGAGCCACCGCCATCTCGGGTGGGGGAGCTTGTGTCGATTTCAATCGAGCCGGGACGCGCATTCGGCATCGGTGATCATCCGACGACGCGACTGGCCCTCGCGAGACTGGTCGATCACGTGGTGCGTGGCGCGTCGGTGCTCGATGTGGGTTGCGGCACCGGTGTACTCGCGATTGCGGCGGCGCGCCTCGGGGCCGGCAACGTCGTGGCGATCGATCACGCGGCCGACGCGATCGAGGTCGCGCGTGCGAACGTTGCAGTCAACGACGTTGATGTCGACGTCAGCACTGCGGCGCTCACCGAGATCGAGGCGCGCTTCGACATCGTGGTCGCGAACCTCGGCGGGTTGGTGACACCGATCGATTTGTGTGCCGACCTTCTGCGGGTCGCGCGCGGCGGCGTGCTCGTCGTGAGCGGACTGCTCGACGATCAGGTTGCAGGGGCGTTGGCCACGTTCGGAACCGGCGAGGTCGACCGCATGGCCGGGTGGGCCGCGATCGTGATCAGACCAGACCGGCTTGGGTCATGTACTGGTTGAGGTCGAAGTAGTCGCGCCACGCCGCGATCTTGCCGTCGACGATCTCGAAGGTGCCCATCACGGGCAACGAAACGGTCGAGCCCGCGCGGTGGAACACGTCGAGACGCTCGGTGAGCACGATGTTGCCGTCGGCCGCGAGGTGGCGGACCTGGAACTCGATCCGTTCGGTTCCTGCGGTGAACATGCTGATCGTTGCGTGGATGGCGTCGTGGCCCTGGATGGGGTCGATCGGGATGTTGTGGTAGATGGCGTCAGATGTGAAGAACGCCATGATCGCGTCGATGTCGCGATCTGCCCACGCAGCGCAGAACGCCCGGACCGTTTCACTCGGTGTCATGCCGTGACGGTAGGGGAGCCCCTCCGTCGGATGTGGCATCGGGGTGGCTATGGAGCTACAACCCCGTGCGCACGAACCCGAGGCGGACCCAAGTCGGATGGCGCCGGGGGCGAGCGACACCAACTTGTGCGCGTTGGCCGGGCGCGGCCATGATCGTGGGGCTGTGCGGGTACGGGGTCGCTGGAAACGGGAGTGGTTGGCGCGCTTGGTCGCGCAGCGTTATGGCGACGCGGGCTGCGCCGCTGTGGTCCTCGACCACGACGACGAGTTCGTGGCCGGGCTGGCCGCCGTCGACGGCGCCGGCCTGGTCGACCTCGCCGATCACGTCGTTTCCGATCCTCGCTGGCTGGGCGAGTCGCTCCGAGTGGTGTACGTCGAGCCGCGCGAGCGGCCCCGCCCGTCGCTCGCCGACCTCGCTCGTTGGCACGACCTCGTTGCGCGCCACGCCGAGTCGCAGTTGGTGCTCGTCGACTGGATGTTGGTCGACGGCGAGCGAGGGACGTTGCGCTCGATGCGGCGCGAGTTCGGCGGCGTCGAGGTGCTGACGCACTGACGCGGTCCGCTCGGACGCGGTTGCGATCAGACCGCCGACTGGCAGGGCAGGCCGAGACACACGTTGGCGAAGAATCCGCCGACACGCAGGTAATCGCTGACCTGTTGGGCGACCCGCGGTTCCGCACCGCCCTTTCCGTGTGGATCGGTGCCGTAGAGCGGCGGTCGGGGCGGGTCGTTGGTGGTCGGCGGCGCGGGCGTGCCGTAGTCCCAGTAGACGAGAACGCTTCCCGAGTACGGCAGCGCTCCGATCGACTCGATACCCCACATCGGTTCGACATCGGTACTGCGCCCGGGTGCGAGCGCGGGTTGGTAGACCCGGGCGCCGATGGTGCGGGCTTCGATTTCGGTCGTCACGTTGGCGACTTGGTGGTCACCGAACGCGGCGAGCAACATCACGTCGTGCGGTGGCGTGCCCGGCAACGGGTCGTCGGTGAGGTGTGCGGCGTAGCCGTTTGCCTCGCCTCGATCCCACAGCATCTGAATCAAGGAGTAAACGATCGACTGTTCGATTTCGTCGGGGTAGGCGGCGAACAGGACCGGCGAGAAGTTGTCCCAGTGGACGCTTCGCGTGAGCAGGTTCGCGTAGTTCATGCCGGGAACGCCGAGGACTGCGCGCGTCCACTCGGTCGAAATCGCGGTCGCTGCTCCGCCCATGATCCCGCCTTGGCTGTTGCCGTTGAAGAACACGGCGCCGGTTTCGATCACGGAGGCGCCGCCTGCGCCTTGGAACGCAGCGTGCCCGGCGAACCCGTCGGAGCGTTTCATCGCTCGGGCGAGGAACTGGAAGTTCAGCATCGACTGCTGCAAGCGATCGGGCAAGGTCGGGAAGTTCGACAAGTCGTTCAAGGTGACCGCGACGTTCGGGAGATCTTCGGTTGCCATGCCGATCCAGTCGATCGCGCACAAGACGAAGCCGTGCGCGTTGGCGAACGCACCGACGGAGTTGGACTCGTTGCGGCTCCCCAACAAACCGTGGCCGTAGACGATCGCACGGCCGGGGTCGACCGTGCCGTCAGCGGCCAGCACCGATCGCGGAATGTTGCACACGAACTCGGCCGCAAAGGTCCCGTTGCGTTCGGGGAGTCCGTCGGGCCCATAGTGCAGGCGCGAGCCAGGGGCGCCGGTGCCGGTCAGGTACGACGGCACGTCGACCGTGCCACGGACGCGCCGGGCCACGCTCGCGTTGACGTCGTTCTGCACGCTGGTGATCGCGAAGTTCGGCGCTGCGTCGCCGAGATCGGCGTAGGCGTCGTCGCGCATGTGCAACACGCGTTCGGTCAGATTGCGCTCTGACGCCACGGTGAAATCCCAGGCGAGAAAGAGGTCATGACGGGCGATGCCAGCAAGACGTAACCGTTCGATGATGTCGCGCATCGCGAGACGTCGCTGCTCGAACTGCGGGATGTAGGTCGGAATCTCGTCGCGATACACGGTGAAGGCGCGTGACGCAGGAATCGGGTCGCCCGCGGTGTCGACGAGATGGCGAAGGGCGACGATGATGCGATGACCTTCGACGAAATTCACGGCGGGGCGAATGATCAGGGCGCGTGACTCGTCGGTGCTCGCCCACGCGTCGTGGTCGACGAAATGGGGAATCCTTTCGCCGGTGTCGGCGTCGAGGAGCACGACCGCCGAACCTGGTTCGAGCGATGCGCCGATGTCGGTGACGCCAACGATCCCGCTCGCGACGAGGTCGACGTCGGGAACGTGCACGATGATCGGCGAACCCGGGCTGAAGCCGTCGTTCCGGTTCCACTCGGTGACGTCGATGTCGGTGCCGTGCAAGTTGGTCGGGAGAATCCCGGGCTCGAAGTGGACTCGACGTCCGGAGTCGGTCGTGGGGTCGGCGACGGTGAATCGATCGCTCGGGAATGGCAACAAGCAGTGCGTTTGGCCCAAGAACTCGCACGGGTCGGATGGCTCGATCTCGGCGAGTTGGCCTTCCCACGAGAATGCCACGCTGGTCTCGATGGGTTCGCCCTGCGCCGTCGCTCGGGCGACGAGGTACGCGAATCCATCTGCCAACCGATCCTCGCCGAGGTCGGCGAATGCCCCAGTTGTGGTGACGTTGAACTCGTCGGTGACGTCGATGGGGTGTGCAAGGTCGTCGCGGGCATACAGCGTGACGCGCAGCGACTCCTCGTCGATTTCGTGGAAACCGATCTCGACTGAGTTGCTGCCGGTCTTGAACCAGAACTGCGAGTGGTTCTCGGGACTCGCGAACCAGATCGGATCCTGCGGACCGCCATCGGGGGTCAGATCGCTGACCACGAGTTGACAGGCACTGAGCGCAATCGCACTGGCGATCGCAATCGGTGCGAACCAGACCGCGCGCCGAGGCGTCTTCGATCGCATGTTGTGCTCCTCGCCCGTTCGAAGCGTCCATGCTCGCAGGCCAGAGGAAACGGGACAAGTGGACCGTCGACGGACCCTGCGGGTTGCGAGCGCGGACGGTGCGCTGGTCGTAGCGCCTACGGTGTCGTGGCCGACGCACGGGTCGAGACCCAGCGTTCGACAATTGCGACGAGGTGCGTGGCCGATCGGTCGAGGACGCGCCGCAGGGTCCGCAGGCGCGTCGCGTTGCGTGGGCCCTCGGTTTCGATCTCGAGCGCCGCGCTGGTGTCGGTCACGGTCG
This sequence comes from Actinomycetota bacterium, assembly GCA_005772765.1. Lineage (GTDB taxonomy): Bacteria > Actinomycetota > Acidimicrobiia > IMCC26256 > PALSA-610 > SXJQ01. Next base: position 2,541 of record SXIR01000203.1, on the reverse strand, counting down.
AGATGGCGGCGATGACCGACTCGACCGTGTCGAGATCGTCGCTCGCTTCGGTGTGGTCGGCGAACTCGGTCGCGTACCAATCGACGAGGTCGAGCGTGCTCGCCGCGGTCTGGTCGAGGTCTTCGATTTCGATCGCGATCAACTGGGCTTCGGTGTCGTCGACGTTCCCGTCGGTCAATGCTGCACCGGTCGCCGCAGCTGCGGCCTCGGCCTCGGTGTCGACGACCTGCACGGTGCTCGCCAACGCGCGCAAGGTCTCGCGGCGCGTCGCATCCGGCTCGAGGGCCGGCGGTGCCGGGTCGGCTGGAGCCGGTTCGAGGGTGACCTTCGTCGTGGCAGCCGGTTCGGCGGCTCGTGGGGTCGACGACGAGCCGAGTTGCACGACGCCGGCCGTGACGATCGCGGCAATTCCGAGCGTGACGACACCCGACGAGATCATGGCCACGCGACGACCCACCCTTGTTGATTCGGCCGCGAACGGCCGATTCGGACCCTCGCGAAGGAATTCGTCGTCGGCGGAGACGGGTGTCGCGGGCCGCTGACGGCACTGCGTGGTCCGATACCGCCGATCCCCGATAGGGTCCGAGTCGTCAGAGAGTTCGAGTTGCAGGAGGTTCGGCCGTGCGAGTCGTCGTCGACTTCGATCGTTGCGAGAGCAATGCGGTGTGCATGGGAGTCGTCCCCGAAGTGTTCGAAGTGCGAGACGACGATTTCTTGTACGTCTTGATGGAAGAGCCGCCCGAAGAGCTGCGAGCCAAGGTCGAAGAAGCCGTGCGGCTGTGTCCGAAGCAGGCCATCGCGCTGGAGGGCTGATCGTTGGCGTCCGAGGCCTTCGTCGCCATTGTCGAGTTCTTGCGCAGCGCTGATCTCTTCGGCGCGGCCGTCGACTCACCCCAGGATCTGCGCGCCGCGATGGCTGCGAGCACCGGAATGGCTCCGCTGGCCGACGACGTGTCGATCGAACCGGTCGATGCCGGCGGTGTACCCGGTGAGTGGGTTCGTGTCCCCGGTGCGCAGCCCGGCGCCGCAATCCTGTATCTCCACGGCGGCGGCTACGTCATCGGTTCGCCGGCGACGCATCGCAACCTGGGCTCGGCGTTGGCGCGAGCCGCCGGAGTCGACGTGTTGTCGCTCGATTACCGCCTCGCACCCGAACACCCGCACCCCGCTGCGGTGCACGACGCAACCGCGGCGTATCGCTGGTTGCTCGATGAGGGTTTCGCCGCCGATCACCTCGTCGTCGGCGGCGACAGCGCCGGTGGTGGGCTCACGGTCGCAACGCTGGTGCGCCTCCGCGACGAAGGCGTCGCCCAACCGGCGGCGGCGCTCACGATCTCGCCGTGGGTCGACATCGCGATGACCGGCGCGACGATGCAGACCCTCGCCGACGCCGACCCGATGGTCAAGCCTGCCGGACTCGGGCAGATGGCGAGTTGGTTCATTGGCGACGGGGACCCACGCGATCCGCTTGCCTCGCCGCTCTACGCCGACCTGTCGGGACTCGCCCCGATCCTGATCCACGTCGGCGAGGTCGAGACGTTGCTCGACGATGCTCGCCGACTCCACGCGCGCGTCGTCGCAGCAGGAGGCGACAGCACGATCGTCGAGTTTCCCGAGATGGTGCACGTGTTCCACGCGTTCTGCGGCATGGTGCCCGAAGCCGACGCTGCGGTCGCGCAACTCGGCGAGTTCGTGCGGAAGCACCTCGGCCGCTAAGTCTCGTCAAGCATCGTTCAGGAGGACCCCATGGCAACGATCGATGGATACGGCGCGCTCGTCACGGGTGGCGGAAGCGGTATCGGACTCGGCACCGCGAAGTTGCTCGCCGCGCAAGGCGCCCGGGTGACGATCTGTGGACGCACCGAGGCGAAGTTGGTCGATGCGGTCGCCGAGATCGGCAACGGCGCGCAGTACGTCGTCGCCGACGTCACCGATGAGGCCCAGGTCTCGGCCGCAATTGCCGCTGCGGCGCGGGTCACCGGCCGGCTCGATGCGGTGTTCGCCAACGCAGGCGGGTCGTTGCACATGGGTCCGCTTGCTGACGCCGACGTCGGAGCGTTCCGGGCCACGGTCGACGTGAACCTCACGGGAACGTTCCTGACGATCAAACACGCGGCGAAGCAGATGGCCGAACAAGCGCCGAGCGGGGGCTCCATCGTCACGATGTCGAGCGGTGCCGGTCATTTCCCGCACCGCTACCTGCCTGCGTACGGAGCGGCGAAAGCCGGGATCGACATGTTGACGCGCTACGCCGCCGACGAGTGGGGCGCCCAGGGGATCCGGATCAACAGCGTTCAGCCCGGCATCGTCGACGACGAACTCATGGCGCCCATCACCGCGGGCGGCAAGCTGATGGACGACTACCACGCCCAGATGCCGCTGCACCGTGCGGGCAGGGTCGACGACATTGCCGAAGCGGTGCGGTTCCTCGTCGGCCCCGAATCGAGTTGGATCACCGGCGTGAACCTCCACATCGACGGTGGTCATCACCTCCGACGCGGCGCCGACTATTCGCTGCTGTTCCAGTGAGGCGTCCATTCG
>SXIR01000202.1 GCA_005772765.1 Actinomycetota bacterium | reverse complement strand
GATGGCCGAGAGCTTCTTCGGGACGTTGCAACTCGAGCTCCTCGACCGCCAACCCTGGCAGACACGTCGTCAACTCGCCGCGGCGATCTTCGAATGGATCGAAGCGTTCTACAACCGCACCCGACGTCACTCATCCATCGAGATGCTCAGCCCGACCGAGTTCGAACGACTTCACACCGCCGCGCAGATCGCGGCATGATCAACCCAACCAACCCGTCCGGAAAACGGGGGGAACCTCAGACTTCCTGACGCGTGTCCTGGCAGTCGTCGTTCGCGTCGGTCCAGTGCCGCCACGTGTCACGGTCGTATCGCGGGAGATTGTTAGGTATCTCGCGAATCGTGAGCCGCGGCGCCGCGCCCGAAACGGTCGACTCGACAAGCACGCACGACGCAGTCGCCAGAACGAGTGCGACAAGGAACGAAGCGATTCGAGAACGCATCGCGATCGATGGTTCCTTCCCCCAGAAATATGGACCCTCTCGGCGACGCTAACGACATCGGCTGGTTCGTTGCGATCCTCTTCTTTTGGTGCCTCGGCGCAGGATGGTTGTTCGGGTGGATCTACGTCGCGACGCATCGGAAGCACGTTGACCGCCCGCGCCTAATTCATCGCCTGCGACGTCGGGGTTAGGTCGGGCTCCGGGAGCGGGAACTCCATCGGGTGGCGTGACGTCGCAGGTGACCTGCGGTGATGTGACGCTGCTCCACAGGGTGCGACGGCCGGTCTCGGCTTGTCGTGTTCTGGGGGTCAAGAGGTCCCGGGTTCAAATCCCGGCAGCCCGACCAAAGAAGTCCAGGTCAGAACCTATCCGCGGCCAGCTGAAGTCTGTCGCGCGAGAGCGCGTCTCTGGATCGTCTGCGAGCGTGCGGTTGGCCGTGACGATGCTGGCTCTGCTCAGCGTTTGAAGGCGTCGCTGAACTCGGCACTGATTCCGTCGAAGGTCTTGGTGAAGGCGTCGACGATCGAGGTGCGAACACGATCGAGATCCTCGCGTACGGCGATGTCCGTGGCGGCATGGCCGAAAGCGTCGACGGTGTCGTCGATTGCGCTGCGGAGCCGACCGAGTGCCTCGCGTGCGGCCTCGGCGTCCGCACTGGCGGCTTGCTCGTAGTGCATCTTCAGCTTGATGGCGAGGGCATCGAGGTCGGATGCCACGGCGGCCCACGCGTCTCGGGTCTTGGTCATGGTGCCAGCCTGCTCGTCGGGTCGGGCCGCGACTAGGGACCGATGGCCCGCCGGAAGTCCCAACGTTGCAGTGTCGGTGCGTTCAGTCGGGACGGGCATCTCAGGCCGGACTCCGTTGCGGGGTGCCTGTGACCGACGCCACGCCCACTTTCGCAAGGCGTGCTCGAAGCGAGCGTCTACCGTCGCCGCCGATGATCCGAAGGAGGCACGCCTGATGCGCATCACGGTCGACAGCGAACGCTGCCAGGGACACAACCGGTGCTACGCCATCGCACCCGAACTCTTCGACGTGGACGATCTCGGCTACGCCACCGCAACTGGCGATGGTGCGGTGCCCGACGATCTGGCCGACAAGGCCCGACTCGCGGTGGCGAACTGTCCCGAGCACGCGATTGCAATCGTGGAGGAAGCATGAGCACCACCGAACCGCGATCCGACAAGCGACCGGTCACCGACTGGGAGACCGACTGGGACCACACCGACCCCGCATGGGTTGCGAATCCGTACCCGATTTGGGAGTCGCTCCGCAGTGCGTGCCCGGTCGCCCACACCGAACGCTTTGGCGGTGCTTGGCTACCCGTCACTCACGATGCGATCCACGCGATCTCCTACGACACCGAGCACTTCACGTCACGTTCGGTGGTCGTGTCCGAACTCCGTCCTGGCGACAACGACCTGCCGGCTCCGATCGGCATCGCGCCGCCGATCACCTCCGACCCGCCCTTCCACGCCGACGCCCGTCGATTGTTGCTCCCGGCCTTCGGCCCGAAGGTGATTGCGGGCTACGAGTCGTTCACCCGCGACCTTTGCCGTGAGCTCCTCGACGCAGTCGCCGACCGCGACATCGTTGACGCCGCTGTCGACTACGCGCAGGACATCCCGCTGCGGGTCATCGTCAAAATGCTCGGGTTCCCGCAATCCGACGCCGAGGTGTTTCGTCGCTTCATTCACATGATCCTCGAAGCGGTCGACGTGCCTGCCGAAGAGCGCATGAACGAGCGTGAGGGCGGCGAACTCGACGCGTACCTCGATGCTCGAATCGCCGAACATCTCGCCGAACCGCGCGACGACCTCACGTCATTCTTGCTGCAAGCCGAACTCGGCGGCGAGAAGCTGCACCCTGATCACGTCCGGGGAACAATGGTGTTGCTCCTCGTGGCCGGGATCGACACGACCTGGTCCGCGATCGGCGCGTCGTTGCTGCACCTCGCGACCCACGCCGACGATCGCCGACGCCTCGTGGACGATCCATCGCTGCTCGACACCGCGGTCGAGGAGTTCCTGCGCGTGTACGCGCCCGTCACGATGGCGCGCATGGTCGCCCACGACTTCGAGTTCGAAGGCTGTCCGTTCAAGGCCGGCGACTGGGTACTCCTGCCGTTTCCGGCGGCGAATCGTGACCCGGCGATGTTCCCCGAGGCAGACAAAGTGCTGATCGATCGGGCCGAAAACCGTCACGCAGCGTTCGGACTCGGGATCCATCGCTGTTTGGGTTCGAACCTTGCCCGTATGGAGCTGCGCATCGCGATCGAAGAATGGCTCGCTCGTTACCCCGATTTCGAACTCGACGACCCGTCGCGGGTCACCTTTTCGGCCGGACAGGTGCGCGGTCCCCGGCGCATCCCCGTGCGCGTTCGCTGATCAAAGAGAGGGATCTCCGGAACGACACGTTTCGTGTCGAGCGTGCCGCGGCGAAGCTTTGGTACGGTTCCGGCTGGGACATAACGGTTGCCGTTCCGGATGAACGGTGAGTGCGGGAACCGGACGACACACGCCAGGGGTGGCAGAGATGTGGCGTTGCCGGAACTGCGCCCACGAGAACGCTCGCCTGCGACGGCGTTGTGGACTCTGTGGGTACGGTCATCGATACTTTCGTCGCACTCGTCGGATTTTCCGGCGAGTCTTCTTTCCGCACTGACCACGCGGCAGCCACGATGATGTGGTGATCGGAGCCCACAGCATCACAAACCACCGCCCAGGGATCGACGGACTCCGCGCGGTCGCGATCGCCGCGGTACTGCTCTTCCACGGCGAGGTGTCGTGGATGCAGGGCGGGTTCTTGGGTGTCAGCCTCTTCTTCACGTTGTCGGGCTTTCTCGTCACGACCCTGCTCCTCGACGATCACCGAGCACACTCGACGATCTCCCTCGGACAGTTCTGGGCGCGGCGTGCCCGCCGGTTGCTGCCGAGCGCCTGGCTGACCATCGCGGCCGTGATGGTGCTCACGCATTTCGAAGGGACGACAGCCCAGCGGGCCGCGCTGCGCGGCGACGCCCTCGGGTCGCTGTTGCACGTTGCGAACTGGCGGTTCCTCGCGGCGGAGACGAGTTACGACACGCAGTTCGGCGGCAAGAGCGCGCTGTTGCACTTCTGGTCGTTGGCAATCGAAGAACAGTTCTACCTGTTCTGGCCGTTGATCGTCGCGGGCGTCCTGTTCGCAACCCGAGCCGCCACTCGTTCCCGGGCCGCGCTCGGAGCGGTCGTGGTGGGAGCGCTGGCGGCGAGCGTCGTAGCGAGCGTCCTTGTCGTGGAGATCGACCGTGGCTACTACGGCACCGACACCCGCGCCGCGGAACTACTCATCGGTGCGTTGCTGGCGATCATGCTCACGCCAGGGCGCGCGCCGCAGCTCCGGCGAGTGAGTGACTGGTTGGCGCCGATCGCCCTCGTTGCGTTCATCAGCGCTTGCGTCATCGCTCGGGTCGACTCGAGTTGGTTGCACAACGGAGGGCGCGTGCTCGTCGCGGCAGGGTCCGCGGTGCTCGTCGCCGCGTCCTGGGACGAAGGGTGGTTGGCACGCGTGCTTGCGTGGGGTCCGTTGCCCGCAATCGGTCGGGCGTCATACACCTTGTATCTGGTGCATTGGCCCGTCTTCGTGTTCGTCGACGCGGTGCGAACCGATCTCGACGGTCCTGAGCTGTTCGCCGTACGGATCGCGATCAGCAGCGCAATCACCGTTGCCGTCTACCACGGCTACGAATGTCCCCTCCGGGCCGGTCGGTGGTTCCATCGCCGGCGACGCATCGAACCGATCGTCGCCCTCGGCGCAGTGGTCGCGCTCGCGGCGGGCGTGCTCGCGCTCCCGCGCGTGTCGATCGAACGGGTCGATGCGGCTGCGGCAGGGGTGCCGACGGTGCCCGCGCCAACGACCGAGCCACTCCGGGTGCTTGTCGTCGGAGCCGATGCCACAGCGCAGGCCGCTCGTCTCGCCGACAACGATCGACTTGCCGTTACCGTTGCCGCCGCCGACGAGTGTCCCACCATCGCGGCAGCAGCCACGCGACGCAGCGGGGAACCTCGCCCCGTGCCGTCGGCATGTGCTGACTCGACGAGCCTTCGCTGGATACCGAATGCCGCGAGCGATGCGGACGTGATCGTGCTCGCACAAGGCGCGATTGACAGCGAGGAGTTGTCGATCGATGGCGAGTGGACGTCGCTCGAATCGCTCGACACCGTCACCCGGTTCGACCGCGCGTTCGCCGAGTCGGCGCGTGCGGCGCTCGACGATGGCCGGGTGCTGCTGATTGTCGAGCCCGCGTCGCAGTCGCCCCGTGCGCAGATCGTCCGCGACCGGCTCCGGCGTTTCGCCGACGGCGCGTTGGGTGCGGTCACGATGGAAGCGTCGATGACGGTGGCGATGTTGCTCGGTGCCGTCGACGCAGCCCGCGCCGAGACGGTCGAGCCGTGGCCGATGCCGCTCGGTACGCGTCCACCCGAACCGCTGCGCGTGCTCGTCGTCGGAGACTCCACATCGTTCTGGATTGCCGTCGGACTCGTGAACGCCGGACCGGCGCTCGGACTCGAGACCGTGTGGGCGGGGGCGGCTGCATGTCCGATCGTGCGCGTCGACGAGTACGTCGGACTCGAAGGCGACCTCGTCGACGCGGCCAACTGTCCGCGCTTCGACGAGGACTGGGCGGCGGCGGCCCGGGTGAGTCGTCCCGATCTGGTGTTGGTCGTCGCCAGCACGATCGACGGGGCCCGTCACGACCTGGGCGACGGCCCGGTCGGGTTCGGCGACCGCTCGTTCGACGAGTTCTGGCGCGCCGAGGCCGAAGACGCGATCGACGCACTCGCCGCGTCGGGTGCAGTCGTGGTGTGGGCCGACGCGCCGACCGTCGAGTTCGTGCAGCGAACCGCGACCGAGGACTGGAATCGCCGGTTGACTCGCTACAACGACTTGGTGGCCGCGATCGCCGACGAGTACGCGCACGTGAGCCGACTGGCCCTCGCCGATCGCCTCGGAATCCCCGGTGCCGCAGTCGATCGCGGTGCACGCCCCGACGGCGTTCACCTGTCGGCCGAGGCCGCAACACAGCTGGTGCAGTCGTGGCTCGCGGCAGAACTGCGAACCATCTGGGTCGAGACCGTGACCGAGGCAGCAACGACGGGCTGTTTCGTGCCGAACGAACCGCGACCGCAGTTGGCACTCGACGTGTGTCGGCTCAGTTCGGGATCTGGAACCCGCTGATGCCACCGTCGATCGCGAGCGCGGTGCCGGTGACGTAGCCGTTCGCAGGGTCGGCGAGGAACGCGATTGCCGCGGCGATCTCGGGCGCGGTGCCGAGCCGGCCGATGGGCTGACGGGCCACGAGGTTCGCCCGCGCCGCGTCGGGATCGTCGGCGCTTGCCAGTAACCGCCCGACCCACGGCGTATCAACGGTGCCGGGACACACGCAGTTCACGCGGATGCGCTCGGGAGCCAGGTCGGCGGCCATGGCCATGGTCAGTGCGAGCACGGCGCCCTTCGATGCGCCATAGCAGGCACGCTTCGGCAGCCCCGTCGTCGAGACGATCGACGCGGTCGTCACGATGCTCGCATGCGACGACCTCCGCAGCATCGGCAGGAACGCACTTGCCGTGCGGACCACGCCAACGACGTTCACGTCGTAGACCCGGTGCCATTCGTCGTCATCGTTGTCCTCGACGGTGCCGACACTGCCGATTCCGGCGTTGGCCACGACAACATCGCAACCGCCGAGGGCCGTCTCGACGGTGCGGGCGGCAGCGGCGAGCGACGCACGATCGGTCACATCAGCTACGACGGGCAACACGCCAAAGCGCTCGCTCGGCGGAACGAGATCGAGCGCCGCGACCCGCGCTCCCGCCGCAACAAGATGCTCGACAGTTGCGAGCCCGATACCCGAACCCGCGCCCGTGACCACGGCGACCATGCCGTCGAAGCTCATCGATGACTCCAATACGAACCCGTGGCGAACTCGAACTCGGCAATCGACTCGGGTCGGAGTTCGACCGAATAGCCCGGCGCGGTGCTCGGCCAATAGCGACCCCCGTGGAGATCGATCGATTCGACGAAGTGCTCGTGGAGGTGGTTTGCCGTTTCGGTCATACGTCCTTCGGTCGTGCCCGACACCGCGACGACGTCGAACGCCGCGAGGTGTTGCACGTACTGGCAGAGGCCGACTCCGCCCGCGTGCGGACAGACCGGAACGTCGGCATGCGCAGCAAGCAACAACGTGGCCACGACCTCGTTCACGCCGCCGAGCCGGCACGAATCGATCTGCGCGATCCCGATCGCGTCAGCTTGTAAGAGTTGCTTGAACACCAGTTGGTTCGCGGCCATCTCACCGGTGGCAACTCGCACCGGGGCGACCGCCCGAGCGATCGCCGCGTGCCCGAGTACGTCGTCGGGGTGGGTCGGTTCCTCGATCCAGTGCAGATCGAACTCCGCGAGCTCGTTGACCCAGGCAATGGCCTGGTTGACACCCCATCGCTGGTTGGCGTCGGTCATCAACAACACATCCGCACCGATCGTGTCGCGCGCCAACGCGAGGCGATGGCGGTCGCGGGCGAGATCGGCGCCGACCTTGTACTTGATGCCGACGAAGCCCTCGTCAAGCGCTCGTCGCGACAACTCGACCAACGTGTCGTCGTCGTAACCGAGCCAGCCTGGTGTCGTGGTGTACGCCGGATACCCACCGGCGGTGAGCGTCGCGATGCGTCCGGCGCGTCCGGGTGCGAGTTCCTCGAGTCGTTCGCGAGCCGCGCCGGGGTCGCAGTAGTCGGCCAGGTACGTCCAGTCGACGAGATCGACGATCTCGGTGGGGGAGAGCGAGCACAAGAGCTGCCAGAGCGCCTGATCGGCGCTGCGGGCGCGGAGATCCCACACGGCGTTGACGATCGCGGTGGTCGCCAAGTGGATCACGCCCTTGTGAGGGCCGACCCAACGCAGTTGGCTGTCGCCGGTGATCGCTCGCCAGAAGCTGCCGAGGTCAGCGAACAGGTCGTCGGTGTCACGCCCGACGACGATGGGTGCGAGCGATTCGATGGCCGCGACGCACAACTCGTTGCCGCGCCCGATCGTGAACGTCAAGCCGTGGCCCTCGTGCGCGCCGTCGGTGTGGAGCGTGACGTACGCCGCGGAGTAGTCGGGATCGGGGTGCATCGCGTCGGAGCCGTCGGACTGTAACGACGTCGGAAACCGCACATCATTGGTGGTGATGCCCGTGATTCGCACCGCTGCTCCTGTCCTCCCGCATCGATCGCCGCGGGAACCTAGCGGGACCACGTCGTTGGCTTCAGCCGGATTGCCCGCTCGGGGCGATGATCGTGCGGAAACGATGCTGGGTTAGAGATGGTCGATGGATTGGTTGGCGCGCGCGAACAGCCAGAGGGTCATCTGATGGAGCAGGTCGCCGAAGTGCTTGGGGGCGAGGCCGGCGCAGGCTCGCGCGTGGGTGCCTTCGAGCAGGATCCCGAGCTTGTAACAGGCCAACACGAAGAACCACGGCATATCGCGCATGTCGCGGCCGCTGCGCCTGCCGTACTCGGCGATCAGATCGGCGCGGCTCGGCATGCCGATCCACGGTTCGATCATCCCGGGCTTTCCCGGCGGGTCGTCGGGTTCTGCCCATGCGGTGAGCAGCCAACCCAAGTCGAGCAGTGGGTCGCCGAGCGTCGACAACTCCCAATCGATGATCGCCGCGACGGCGGGTCGATCGTGGGCCAACATGATGTTGGCAAACTGGTAGTCGCCGTGGATCACGCCGATCCGACACGAGGCCGGCCGGTTCGCGTCGAGCCAGTTGCCGACGCGATCGACGCCCTCGATCGCCGGACCGTCGTAGCCATCGAGTTCGCCGTAGCCGTCGAGTTGGCTCCGCCACCGCGAAACCTGACGCGCCAGCCAGTCGTCGGCCTTGCCGAAATCGCCGAGCCCCACCGCGGCAGGATCGACTGCGCCGAGGTGCGCGACGGCGTCGACGAGCGCCGGCCCGAGCTGAAGGCGGAACCCGTCGTCGGCCCATCGCTCCGGGAGCGCACCGGCGGGTACGAACCCGTCGACGAGGCCCATGCAATAGAAGCTGACGCCGATGACGTCGTGATCGTCGCACACGTCGTAGAACTCGGGATGGGGGACGGCCGAACCGCCGAGCGCCCGCAACACCCGGGCCTCGCGCAACATCGTGGCGTTGCTGTTTGCCCGAAGATGGCGAGGCGGGCGCCGCAACACGAATGCGCTTCCATCGGCGCGAGTCATACGAAAGACGTTGTTCTGCGAACCGCCGGCGAGCAGCTCCGCCGCAACCACCCGTCCGAACCCCGGTAGCGCCGCCGCCTCGACCCACGCCTGGAGCGGACCCCACGTCAGTAATCCGTCGAAGTCGTCGAGCGGTTCGGCCGCGGAGCGGGCAGCGTCGTCGATGGCCATCTCGCGCAGCCTGGTCAGATGACGAGGCGGTGTCAAACCTGACGTTTGTGTCAGGATCACCGGCGTGGAGGTTCTCGACGCGCTGGCGACCACCCGAGCGATTCGGCGCTACACCGATGACCCGGTCCCACCCGAGGCGCTCCGTCAGATGCTCTTCGCCGCGACCCGGGCGCCGAGTGGATCGAACCGTCAACCGTTCCGCTTCGTCGTGCTCACCGATTCGCCGGTCGCCGCCGACGCGAAGCGACTCATCGGCGAGGGTGCCCGCCACCTCTGGTCGGCCAAACGCGCAGGCGACGCCTACGACCGTGGCTCGGGCAACGACCCGACGTCGCCCAAGGCTCGCATGGCGGCGTCGATGGAGCATTACGTCGAGCACTTCGCGCAGGTGCCGGTGCTGGTGCTCGCGTGCATCGAGCGCTACCGCGATCACGATGTCTACCTCGGCGCGTCGGTGTATCCGGCGTGTCAGAACCTCCTCATCGCCGCCCGCGCGCTCGGCTTCGGCGGCGTGCTCACGATCTGGCACGCGATGCGCATCGACGAGCTGCGCACGCTGCTCTCGATCCCTGACGACGTCGACATCGCGGCCACGATCACGATCGGTCACCCGGCCGGTCGTCACGGTCCGGTGCGGCGACGGCCGATGCGCGAACTCGTCTACACCGACCGCTGGGGCACCGCACCCGAATGGGCGGTGGATCCCGAGGGCACGCAATTCACCGCCGCGGGACCACCCCGCACGACCGAATCCGCACCCCGTCAACCGGAGGCAACCTGATGGCCTGGGACTTCGAGACCGAACCCGAGTTCCAAGAAAAGCTCGACTGGCTGAAGACGTTCGTCGCAGAACAAGTCGAACCGATCGACCTGGCGTTTCCGCACCACCTCGTCTACGACAAGGCCCACCCGGTCCACGCCGAGGTGGTCAAGCCACTCCAAGCCCAAGTCAAAGCGCAAGGACTGTGGGCGTGCCACCTCGGCCCCGACCTCGGCGGACTCGGATTCGGCCAGGTGAAGCTCGGGCTGATGAACGAGATCCTCGGTCGCAGCACCTGGGCCCCAATGGCATTCGGTTGCCAGGCACCCGACACCGGCAACGCCGAGATCTTGGCGCACTACGGAACCGACGAACAGAAGCAGCGGTTCCTGCAGCCGCTCCTCGACGGTGAGATCGTGTCGTGCTTTTCGATGACCGAACCGCAAGGCGGCGCCGACCCGCAAGTGTTCACCTGCAGCGCCGAACGCGACGGCGACGAGTGGGTCCTCAACGGCGAGAAGTGGTTCAGTTCGAACTTGCGTTATGCCGCGTTCGCGATCGTGATGGCGGTCACCGACCCTGACGTATCGATTTATCAGGGCGCGTCGATGTTCCTCGTCCCGACCGACACTCCCGGAATCGAGATCGTCCGCAACGTCGGGCTCGCAGGCGAGCCGTTCGGCGAAGGCACGCACGCCTACGTTCGCTACAACAACGTACGGGTACCAGCCGAGAACGTTCTCGGCGGCCCGGGCCAAGCGTTCGTCATTGCGCAGACTCGCCTCGGTGGCGGTCGGATCCACCACGCGATGCGCACGATCGGCATGTGCCAGCGGGCGATCGACATGATGTGCGAACGCGCCCTGTCTCGCACGACGCAAGGCTCCTTGTTGGCTTCGAAAGGAGCGGTGCAGGAGTATGTCGCCGACAGTTGGATCGAACTGCACCAGTTTCGGTTGATGGTGCTGCACGCGGCGTGGGTCATCGACCAGCGGGGCGGTAACAAGGCGCGCAAGGAGATCGCGGCGGTCAAGGTCGCAACGGCGAAGGTGCTGAAGGACATCGTCTTCCGGGCAATGCACCTGCACGGGTCGCTCGGCGTGAGCAACGAGATGCCGCTCATCGGGATGTGGACGATGGCGCCCGTCATGGGGATCGCCGACGGTCCGACCGAAGTGCACAAAATTACCGTGGCGCGCCAAGTCTTGAAGCAGTACTCGGCTGCGCCCGGGATGTTCCCGACTGCGCACCTGCCTGCACGAGTCGCCGCAGCCCGGGACCGATTCGCGCATCTCCTCGAACATCAGATGACGAACGACATTTTCTGATGTCGACATCGGGACTCGAACAGCTCGCTGGTCGGCACGCGCTCGTTGTCGGTGGATCGTCGGGGATCGGCCTGGGGATCGCTCGTCGGCTGACCGCGCTTGGCGCTGACGTCGCGATCAGCGCGCGCCGTGCCGAGTTGCTCGCCAACGCGGCAGGAGCGATCGGCGCAACCGCCGTAGTTGGCGACGTGCGCAACGAAGCAGACTGTCAGCGCATTGTCGCCGAGGCCGTTGCCGCCGTTGGCGCACTCGACATCGTGGTCTACGCGGCGGGCACCTCGGTGCTGCGCACGCTGGACACCATGAATGCAGACGACTGGCGGTATGTGCTCGAAACCAACTTGATCGGTGCGTCGCTCATCACTCGCGCGGTGCTCGGGCACCTCCGACAACATGCCGTCGTCGGGTACGTCTCGAGTGAAACGGTCGGTCGCCCGCGGGCCGGACTGGTCGCGTACGCGGCGAGCAAGATCGCACTCGAAGAGATGGCGCGCGGGTGGCGGATCGAACATCCCGACACCCGATTTGCCGTGCTCGGAGTCGGCCAGACGATCGGCACTGACTTCGCCCGGGACTTCGACGCCGACACGTTCACCGCGGTGTGGCCGAGTTGGCTCGCCCACGGCGAAATGCGCGCGGACCACATGGAGCCCAACGACGTCGGTGCCACAATCGCCGAATCGATCGCCGTCGCCGTTGCGCACCCCGCTGTCGACATCGACCGCATGACGTTCCGGTCCCCTGGGCCAGTCGCAGGGCTCGCCGAACCGGCGTGATCGGCGCAGATCGGTTGGGTCAGGTGACCTCGACCTGCACGCGAGGAAACCGCTCGAAGTAGAAGTCGAACGGCTCACGCACCGACGTCGGGTCGGCGCCGAAGTCGGCGCGCAGGTCGTAGACCACTTGACCGTGTTTTCCACGCGACCGGCTGGCGAGCCGGTCGCGAACGGCGCGTTCGACTGGTTCTGTCCACGCCAAACCTGACCGTTCGAGAATCGAGCGCACGGTCGCAATGTCGTCGGCCATGAACTCGTCGAAGTAGACGTCGATCCACCGATCGGGCGGAAGCCGATGCGCGTCGCGTACCGACGAGCGCAACAGCAACTCGATGCGCTCGGTCCAATAGCGCAAATGATGCGTTGGATCCACGCGCTCGTACTGCAGCCGCGCCGCGTACGCCATCATCGTTGCTGCGCTCTGCACGACCGAAACAGGATCGCGGTGCGTCATCACGATCATCGCGTCGGGAAACGTGGCGAGCAGCGGTCCGATCTGTTCGAGGTGCTGCGGTGACTTCAGCACCCAGCGGTCGCTACGTCCGCGTTGCCAGGAGATCGCTTGCAACGCAGTGCGTAAGAACGCGTAGTGCGGTGTCTGATCAGTGCCGAGATACCACTCGCGATACCGGGGCGCGAAGGAGACCCACTCGGGCTGGTAGTGCGCGAAGTCGGCACCCTGTAGCTCGATCTCCTCGTGGATGTGATCAGGATCCATCGGATGCATCGCGGCCGTGTAGGGCGCGACCATCTGCATCTGTTGCCATTCCTGCTCGGCGCGCGCGTACCGACCGTCAGGGAGTTCGCGTGGGTCGGCGACGGGTTCGTAACTCTCCCAGAGGGGCAACGATTGCAGACGCGGGTCGGCCGACAGCAGGTTCAACAGGTGCGTGGTGCCTGAACGCGGTAGCCCGATGACGATGATGGGCGCGGCGATCTCGACGTCGCCGATCTCCGGATGGCGTTCGAGCAGGTCGACGAGTCGCAACCGATTCGACGCGTAACGCACGCAGTAGTCGAACACCATTCGTCGACCGAGACCGCTGCGGTTCGAATCTGCATTGATGTCGGCGAGCCAAAGGTTCATCCGGTCACGGAACGAGTCGTCACCGAACTCCGTGAGGCCGGTGCGTTCGCGCGCCGCGGCGAGCACCGAGCCCTCGTCGAGGGCGACGGGGTGGTCATTGCCGTACTGGCGGGCGAAGCGTTGGATGTCGGTGAGGACCGGGGCGCCCAGGTCGGTGATGCGGATGATGTCGGTCATGATCGGTTCTCGGACGTGCGAACGGAGCCACGCAGCGCGTTCGCGAGGTTTCCCTTCCGGCCGACCTCGATCGTCTCGAGCCCGAGCCAGCCAGCGAGGGCTCGGAGCTCAACCGTCAGCGAATCGGCGACGACGGCCGGCGATGCGTGATCTTCCACGAAGGCGGCGGGCACCTGGAGCCGACCGAGTTTGCGGTCCGCTTTGAGATCGACACGGGCGACGAGACGGTCGCCGAGCAGGAACGGCAGGACGTAGTACCCGTGCACGCGCTTGGGCGCCGGGACGTAGATCTCGATGCGGTAGCGGAAGTCGAACAGACGCTCGGTGCGCGTTCGTTCCCAAACCAACGGGTCGAACGGAGACACCAATGTTGCCGCGCGCACGCGCCGCGCGCGTGGGGCTTCCGGTGAGAGGAAGGCGGGTTCGTCCCACCCCTCGATCTGCACCTGGACGAGTTCGCCGGACTCGACGAGTTCCCCCAGGCGCGGTCGAGCTTCCGGCACCCGGATGCGGTAGTAGTCGGCGAGGTCACGGGCCCAACCGACCCCAAGCGCCCGAGCGGCCCGCAACAGCAAGGTCCGATGCGCATCCTCGATGGTCGGTGTCGGCGCATCGAGCACCGCGGCGGGCAGCATCCGTTCCCGCACGTCGTAGCGCCGTTCGAAGGTCGGCCCACGAACCGCCGATACCTCGCCGGCCCACAGCAAGTACTCGAGTGCGATCTTCGTCGCGTCCCAACCCCACCACGGCTCGGTGCTGGCCGGCCCGTTGCGAAGGTCGGCGGCACTGAGCGGACCTTCGTCATGCAGGCGACGTCGGACCGCATCGATGAGTTCGGGTTGCTCCTTGCGCAGCCGGGCAACGCCTCCCCAGGTGTCGATGCCGTCTCGTGCTCGGTGCATCCGCCAGCGGTACAACGGTTCGTCCTCGACGGGAATGATGCTCGCCTCGTGGCCCCAGTACTCGAAGACCTCCCGCGAACTCGCGAGCCGGGATAACACCGTTCGGTCGTGATCGCCGATACGGGCCCACAAAGGCATCTCGTGGGCGCGCGCGAGCACGTTGACCGAGTCGATCTGGAGCAGGCCCAAGTGGCGAATCGTCGCCCGTGCGTGGCGCAGGGTGCCGCGAGCGCTTGGGCGGGCTGTCGCCAAACCAGTGGCTGCGACCGCGATGCGGCGCGCCGTCGGCGAAGAGATCGTCTGCATCGGGCCGAGACAGTACCGGGATCCCACCGGTCCGACGTGCGAGGCTGATGCAATGAAGGACTACGCCACCTTGGAGATCGAGACCGACGATCGCGTCCGCATCGTGACGCTCGCGCGACCCGAGCAGCGCAACGCGCTCTCTCCCGAGTTGCTCGACGAACTTGCCGACGCGCTGACCCGAGCCGACGACGACCGACGCGTCCACGTTGTCGCGCTTCGTGGCGCCGGACCGTCGTTCTGTAGCGGCTACGACCTCATGCCGTCGTCGTACGCGCCGTACGGCAGTGATGACGAGCACGGTCGGGCCCGCTCGTTCGCATTCGACGACGACCTCTGGAAACTCGAGCAGTCGCAACGCCGCTTGTTGACGATCGTCGATCTGCACACGCCAGTGGTGTGCGCCGTCCAGGGAGCGTGCGTCGCCGGCGGGACGGACCTCGCGTTCGCGTGCGACATCGTGCTTGCCGCTGAATCGGCTCGGATCGGGTTTCCGCCAGTACGCACGCTGGGGTGTCCGCCCAACGAGTGGTTCACCTATCTGGTCGGTCCGCAGTGGGCCAAGCGGTTGTTGTTGACCGGTGATCTCCTGACTGGCATCGACGCAGCGCGACTCGGGCTCGTGCTCGACGCAGTCCCTGACGACGAGTTGTGGGCCGAGACGCTCGCGTTGGCCCACCGCATCGCCCGGGTCGATCCGCACCTCTTGTCAGCGAACAAACGCCACGTCAATCTTGCGATGGAGCTCATGGGCCAACGCACGATGCAGCGCCTTGCCGCCGAGCTCGACGCCCGCGGTCACCTTGCGCCTTCGATGCGCGAGTTCGGGCGAATCGCGGCCGCCGAGGGCATCAAAGCTGCGGTCGCGGCACGCGACGAACCGTTCGGAGATTCGACGATCAGGTTGCGTCACCGCTGAGCGCGGTCGCTACCGCCTGGAGGCAGTCTCGGTAACTCTGCGCAAACGACTCGACACCCTCGCGTTCGAGCACCGCGGTGACGTCGTCGAAGTCGACGCCTGCCTCGGCCAGCCCGCTGAAGACGGAGCGGGCCGCGTCGAGATCGCGGCGCACGGTATCGGCGGCGATGCCGTCGTGGTCGGTCAGCGCTTCGATCGACGCGGGTGCCAGCGTGTTGACCGAGTTGGGCCCGACAAGCTCGTCGACGTAGAGCGTGGGGGAGTAGTTGGGGTTCTTCGTCGACGTCGACGCCCAAAGCGGACGCTGCGGCCGCGCGCCGGCGGCGACGAGATCGTCCCAGCGGGTGCCAGCGAAGCGTTGTTCGAACAGGTCGTAGGCGAGGCGCGCGTTCGCAACCGCCGCGTGGCCGCGCAGCGGATGCCCGTCGGGCAGGCGCGGATCGGTTTCGGTGTCGACCCGGCTGACGAAGAACGACGCGACCGAGGCAACGCGACTGGGGTCGGCGAGACGGTCGAGCCCGGCGAAATAGGCGTCAATGACTTGTCCGTAACGTGCCAACGAGAAGATCAGGGTCACGTTGACGTTGATTCCGGCGGCGATGATGTCGGTGATCGCCGGAAGGCCCGCAGGGGTTGCCGGCACCTTGATCATGACGTTGGGTCGTCCGATCCGTTCGAACAACTCACCAGCCTGCGCCACGGTGCCCGCGGTGTCGTGCGCAAGGAGTGGAGAGACCTCGACCGACACGTAGCCGTCGTCGCCGTTGGTCGACACGTAGACGCGGCGCAGCCGGTCGGCCGCGGCCGCGATGTCGTCGACGACGAGTGCCCAATACGCGGCCTCGGGATCGCTGGAGCCGAGCGACGCGAGCTGCGCGGCGTAATCGGCTCCAGCCGCGATTGCCTTCTCGAAGATCGTCGGATTCGAGGTGACGCCGGTGATGCCATGGCGGTCGATCAGATCGTCGAGGCCGCCGCGCGCCAGCGTGCGTGTGAGGTTGTCGTACCAGGCGCTCTGACCGTGGGCACCCAGACGAGCAACCCCCGAAACTGCGGGGCTCACCGGCCGAGCAGCGCGTTCGTCGCCGCGACAACGTTGTCGACGTTCATGCCGAGATCGCGCAACGCAACGTCGCCGGGTGCCGATGTGCCGAACCGATCGATACCAACGCTGGCGTCCGCCCAGCGCTCCCAACCGAATGTCGATCCGGCCTCGATCGACAGCCGCGGAACGCCAGGAGGCAACACCGTCGCGCGGTAATCGGCGCTCGCGGCACTGAACAGGTCCCAACTGGGCATCGACACGACCGACGCGTCGACGCCCGCCGCGGTCAGCGCGTCGCGGGCGCTGACACACAGGGAGACTTCGCTCCCGGTCGCAATCAGAACGACGTCGGGGCCCTTGGTGGGGTTCGACGCGTCGACCAGCGTGTACGCACCGTTGGCGACGCCGACGATGCCGCGCTCGGCAGTGCCTTCGAGGACCGGCAAGTTCTGGCGTGACAACACGAAGACGGTGGGACCGTCGCCGTCGAGGTGCACGTGCCAGGCATGTGCGACCTCGTTCGCATCGGCGGGACGCAGCACGCGTAATCCAGGCATGCAGCGCAGGGATGCAAGGTGCTCGACCGGCTGATGGGTTGGGCCGTCTTCTCCCACACCGACGGAATCGTGGGTGAAGACGAACGCGACCTTCGTGCCCATCAACGCAGCGAGGCGGATCGCGGGCCGGAGATAGTCGGCAAAGACGAAGAACGTGCCGACATAGGGGAGGGTGCCGCCCAACGCAAGACCATTCGCGATCGCCCCCATCGCGTGCTCGCGCACACCGAAATGCAGCGTGCGGCCTGCCGCCGAATCGGCGGTGATGCGTTCGAGGCCCTTGACAAGGGTGCCGGTGTTGCCGGTCAGGTCGGCACCACCGCCGAGGAGACTGGGCACGACTTCGGCGATTCCCGCGAGCACGTCCTTGTTGGCGTTGCGCGTCGCGATCGATTCACCGACCGCGAAGTTGGGCAGCTTCGCATCCCAGCCCGACAAGCCCCGCCCGACCATCGAAGCGTCGAACTCGGCCGCGGCCGCAGGATCGGACTGTTTCCAGGCCAACACTCGCTCGGCCCACTCGAATCGCTCGGTCTGTCCGCGTTCTCCCGCCGCGAGGTAGAACTCGCGCACGTCGTCAGGGACGTAGAACGTTTCGTCGACGGGTAGGCCGAGCAGTTCCTTGACGATTGCGATTTCTTCGGCGCCGAACGGGTTGCCGTGCGCGTCGGCGGTGTCGGTGAACTTCGGCGACGGGTAGCCGATGTGGCTGCGCAAGATCACGAGGCTCGGTCGGTCGTCGACGGCCATCGCAGTGCGCAGCCCGGCTTCCATTGCGTCGAGATCTTCGCTGGACTCGCCGAGATCGTCGACGTGCCAGCCGTAACCTTCGAAACGGCGCCGGACATCGTCGGAGTACGTCAGCTCGGTGGGCCCGTCGATGGTGATGTGGTTGTCGTCGTAGACGTAGACGAGACGACCGAGGCGTAAGTGACCGGCGAGCGACGCGGCCTCGTGCGAGATGCCCTCCATGAGATCGCCGTCGCCACAGATCGCAAACACGCGGTGATCGCACACGTCGTTGCCGAATCGCTCACGTCGGTGGCGCTCGGCGATGGCCATGCCCACGCCGTTGGCGAAGCCTTGGCCGAGTGGTCCGGTGGTGACTTCGACGCCCGCGGTGTGGCCGAACTCGGGGTGGCCAGGGGTCGCGCTGCCCAACTGTCGGAAGTCGCGCAGATCGTCGAGCGACAGTCCGTAGCCCAAGAGGTGCAGGTAGGCGTAGAGCAGCATCGACGCGTGCCCGGCCGACAGGACAAGGCGGTCACGGTCGGGCCAGTCGGCCGCTGCGGCATCGTGGCGCATGATCCGGGTGTAGAGGACGTGCCCGAGCGGCGCGAGCGCCATTGGTGTGCCCGGGTGGCCGCTCTTGGCCGCCTGGACGGCATCGAGCGCGAGCGCCCGAACGACGTCGATGCCACGACGTTCGAGCGAAATGTCGGTCTGCGTCACCGTCGACAACCCCCGGTAGGCCCCTGCTCCGGTCGCCGAGGCTAGGCGCGCCCGACCTCGACGACCGTGATCGATTCCCCCGGCGCGCTGCGGTGCCGGTCAGGAGAACAGTGCGACGCTCGCGGTGTAGCCGTGGAGAAAGTGTCGCCCGCCGACCGGGCCGATCTCGCCGGCGCAGAACATGCCCGCAAGCGGAGTCCGCCCAAGACACTCCTCGATGGTCGCCGCATCGTGATGTGGTCGACCGAAGAGGCGTTGCCCGCGACCAGTGCACGTGAAGAGCAACGCACCGATGTCGGCGCTGCGGGTACCGGTTTCGGTGCCCGCAATCAGACGTTGGAGTTCGCGGTCGGCCGAGTCGGCGTCACGCACGTGGAACTGCACGGTCTGCCCGATCTCCACGATGTCGCCGACGGCGATCGCGCCGCTGGATTCGTCGGCGCCGATGAGGTTGCGAACCAAGAAGTCGCCGGGACGGAAGTCGACGATGTGTTCGTCGATCACGACGCCAACGTGCAAACCGCGGCGGACGAGCTCTTGGTCGGTGTCGTCGAGGTCGGCCACCACCTCGCGGAGCCGTTCGAGCGGCGGACGTCCGGCGAGCTCGTGGACCACGTTGCGTTCGGAGCGGGTCACGGTGAACGGTTGACCGATCGGGCGACAACCTTGCGACACGACGGCTTCGACCTGGACTGCCGAGTCGAGTAGCACGCCGACCGCCCCACGGTCGCGTACGTCGTTGTCGACGCTGAGAAGACAACGCGCGTCCGGGCCCGAACCCGACGCAAGGCCGCCCATCAGGGTGAGGTCGGGCAGATGCCCGTTGGCGAGGTGCAAGAAGTCGCCGACCGGAAACGTCGTCGGATCTGCGAGGAGCAACAAGGTGCCGTCGGCCGATGCATCGTCGGCCCATCCGTCGATGCGGAACCCGTCGGTGGTCGGAAACGAATCGAGGGCGACCGGCCGAGCGTGGCCGCCACCCCAATCAGCCGCGAAGACCGTCAGCGCCGGACCGTCTTCGATTTCGTGGGGTCCGCCGACGACTCCGGCGGCGGTCGACCCGATGACGACGTCGGCTTCGAGGAGTTTGCGCAGTCCAGCGGTGAGGTCGCCGAACGCGTCGACGTGATGCGGGCTCGCGAAGACCACCGCGAGGTCGGGTCGCTCACCACCGAGCCCTTCGAGCAGGTCGCCGGCGCACTCGGCGGCGGCCTCGAACGAGTTGGGGTGCAGCGAGAGGGCACTTGCGAAGTTCGGCATTCCCAATCCCTTTCGACCCGTTCGCGCAACGCCTTGATATCGAAGAGGCGTCCTTTCGTTGCGAATACCGCAACGAAACGACGCCCCGGTACGGGGTGGGCGAGTTGGGCTACTGAGCGGTGAGCGGAACGACGAGCTTCGATCCGGTTTCGGGGATTTCGCAGACCGCGTCGATCGTTCCCGGCTCGTCGAAGCTGAGTTCGGGGCGGACGAGTTGGTAGAAGAAGCTCCCCGGCGGCGAGATCATCTGGGGCTGGCGGTGCCGCCCAACCTCCTCACCGTCGGCCCGCCGAACGAAGCGCACGTCGACGGTGCCGGATCGGCCGTCTTCGGTCTCGGCGCGCAACAACACCAGGAGATGCGGTGTCAGCGTGACGGGGTACTCGGCGACCTGGGTGGAGAAGTAGGCCCCCGTGATGTCGATCTTGGTCGGCCCCGCGGGGTCGTCCTTGCGGAACTTCACGTCGTCGATGAACAGACCAGCCACAATTTCCATGGTCTGAGGCTACGCGGCCACCCGGGCGCGACCGGATCGTGTCGACTTCGGGTGATGACGGAAATCCGCACGTCGGCCGGGCCCGCGCGACCATGCTGGTCTTGTGACGACGACCCGTGGCACCTGGCTGGCCACCGACGAGGGAACGCATCGCGCCGCGTTCACCGCCGCCGACTGGGTCTTGCTCATCGCTCCTGCACTGATCTGGGGTTGTTCGTTCCTGTTCATCGCCGAGGCGCTCGAATCGTTCTCGCCCGCGCTGGTCACCGCGGGCCGGATCGGCTTCGGCGCGTTGACGCTGACCTTTGTGCCCGCGGCCCGACGAACGCGCGTGAGCCGTGATGATTGGCGCCGAATCGCCGTACTGGGCGTGATCTGGATGTCACTGCCGTTCGCCTGCTTCTCGATCGCGGAACAGTGGATCGACTCGGCGCTCGCCGGCATGTTGAACGCGGTGATGCCGCTCACGACCGCGCTCGTCAGCGCCTTCTTGCTGCGACGAGCACCGCGTCGACTGCAGATGGTGGGTCTTGTGATCGGATTCGTTGGTGCGGTACTGATCGCCGCACCCGAACTGGGCCGAGGGAAGTCGGCTGCCTCCGGGATCGGCCTGGTGTTGCTTGCGGTCGTGAGCTACTCGTTGTCGGCGAACGCCTCGGTACCGCTGACCCAGCGATACGGATCATTGCCGGTGATCTGGCGAACCCAACTCGTCGCCTTCGTGGTGAGCGCGCCCTTTGCCGTGCCAGGTGCGATGTCGATCGAGTTTCACGTCAGCGGAATTGCTGCGCTGATCGCGTTGGGGGTTGGCGGTACCGCGTTGGCGCAGGTGTTCGCCGCCCGTCTGATGGCGCGTGTCGGCGCTACTCGGGGTTCGATGATCACGTACCTCATGCCTCTCGTGTCGATCGCGGTCGGTGTCGCGTTTCGTCACGACCGCGTCGCCGCCCTCTCGCTCGTTGGCATCGGCGTCGTGCTCGCGGGCGCGGCGATCGCGAGCCGATCCGAAGTCTGATCCCGCGGGTTCCTGCGCCGTCGCCCGCGCGCGTCAGGCGACGCGCCGGCCCGCAATCCAGACGCCTCGCACCTGGAGCGACACGCGGTCGATCGCGACGACGTCGGCGCGCCGTCCCGGGTCGAGCACACCGCGATCGCGCAGGCCGATCGCCGCGGCCGGCACGGCAGTGACCATGTCGATGGCCCGATCGAGTCCTATGCCCCACGCAACGACATTGCGCAGTGCGTGATCGAGCGTGAGTGACGAGCCCGCCAGCGTTCCGTCGAGCAGATGCGCCGCGCCGTCGACGCCTTGGCGCAGTTGCACTCCACCGGCCGATCCGGCGTGGATTGCGACGGCATCGGTGACGAGTGCGATGTTGGTCTTGGCTGCGATCGCCATCGCGGCCACTGCAGGATGGACATGCACGCCATCGGCGATCAATGACGCGGTGACGCTCGGCGCGGCGAAGGCGGCCCCGACCGGTCCGGGGTCGCGATGATGAAACGGAGCCATGCCGTTGAAGAGATGCGTCGCCATGGACGCGCCGGCGGCGAACGCGGCGCCAACGTGCGCGAAGTCGGCATCGGTGTGACCAACCGCGACGGTGATGCCGCGTGCACGCAACCACCGGATTGCGGTGAAGTCGCGGTCGGCTTCGGGCGCGATCGTGACGAGTCGCACGAGGTCACGGTGGCGGTCGACCCACGCGGCCAGCGCGTCAATGTCGACAGCCCGAACAAGATCGCGAGGGTGCGCGCCGGGTGCGCCACCGAGGAACGGCCCTTCCAAGTGGACTCCGGCGACCTGGCATCGGGTCTCGGCGCCGCCGAGCGCGCTGGCGGCCGCGATGACGTCCAGCATCGGTCCGTACGCAGCATCGGGCGCGGTGACCAGCGTCGGAAGGCACGTCGTACATCCGGTCCGGGCCAGACGCGTCAAGGCTTCGCGGGCCCCCGACGCACTGGTTGCACCGAAGTCGATCTCTTCAATGCCATTGATCTGCAGGTCGATGAAGCCAGGTGCGAGCACGACATCGCCGAGGTCGACGCTCTCGGCGGCCTCCGGTGGCGTATCGCCGACTCCGACTTCGGTGATGACGCCGCCATCGAAGCGCACCCATCCCGGTATATCGCTGCTGGTCGACGGAGCGCCGGCGATGCCCGTCCCCGCGATGATCATCAGCGGTGGGTGCCGCGCAGCGCGAGTCGGAGGCGAACCAGGCCCGTGAGCGTGCGAGGTATCCGGCGCAGGATCGACGTCCGGGCGGGACGCCGCTCCTCGACGGCGACAGGTATCTCGTCGGTGCGCCGACCGGCGCGTTCGGCTCGCAAAATCAGCTCGGTGTCGAACAGATCCCGACCGAGCTTGCACTCGCGCGCGTGAGCGACGACGTCGGCTCGTCGCATCGCCTTCATGCCGTGGGTATCGGAGACGCGGAGCCCGAAGCCGATCTTCAAGATGGTGGAGAACACGAACGTCACGATTCGCCGGATAGCCGCACGGTTGTCGTCGGAACCCGGTGCACGTTTCGATCCGACGACGATCGCCGGCCCGTCGTCGGCAGCGACGCGGCGAACGGCAACGTCGAGGAAGTCGAGGTCGAAGTAGTCGGTGTCGAAGTTGACCACGACGTTGCCGCGTGCGGCGAGCAGGCCATGGCGGAGCGCCGCGCCGTAGTCGGCCTCGCGCAACGATTCGACGCGCACCTCGGGATGTCGTGCTGGGAGCGCGGCCGCGACCCGTCGAGTGTCGTCGGTCGAGCCGTTTTCGACGACGAGGACTTCGAACGATGCGCCGCGGTCGCGTAATCCGCCGCAGACCTCGGCGACCGAATCGGCGAGGATCGACTCTTCGTTGAACGCCGGCATGACCACGGTCAGCACGGGAGCAGCCGGGGCGGGGTCGTTCACGGGGCGGGAGGCTAAGCCATGACGGCCGCGCGTCTGCGGCGGTCTCGGGCCCGAGCATTACGATCCGCGACGATGAACACTCCGACGGACATTCTTGCCGTGCACGCAGCGGCGAAGGGCGCCGAGCCTGCCGTGATCGTCGATGGCAGCGGCGGTGCCGTCGCCTCGGTGACGACCTTCGCCGAGTTCAACGCAATGGTCAATCAAGTTGCCCACGGGCTCGCAGCATCGGGGGTTCGTCACGGCGAACGCCTGGTGTGGTGTGGTCCGAACTCGCTCGAGGTGCTGGTTTCGATCCACGCCGCCCGCAAACTCGGACTCGTTGCGGTTCCGCTCTCGTATCGCTTCAACGCCGCGGAGATGGCCTACGTCATCGACAATTCCGACGCCACGGTCGTCATGGCCGACGCGGAGTTCGCACCGCTCATCGCGTCGGTGCGAACCGAGTGTCCAAAGGTTCGGACGTTCGCAGCGTTTCTCGGTGAACCGCCGAGCGATTGGGCAACACTCGACGCGTTGCGCGACGGGCAACCCGACACGGAACCGTCGTCGCTGAGCCCCGAAGCCGCGCTCAGCGGCGGTGCCCAGATGATCTACACCTCGGGCACGACGGGCAAACCCAAAGGCGCCCTGCGTACCCGTACCGATCCCGCGCTCGTTGGTGCGCTGCTCGCCGAACTGGGCTATTTCCACGACAATCCGGTGCACCTGACGACCGGCCCGCTCTACCACTCCGGCCCGCTTGCCTTCGCGACGCTCGCGCAGACGCTCGGCGCCCCGGTCGTGGTGTTGCGCAGGTTCGATCCCGAAGCCTGGATCCGTCTCGTGGGGGAACATCGCGTGACGAACACGTTCTCGGCGCCGACACAACTGAAGCGGATCGTGAGCTTGCCCGACGAGGTTTTGGCGAAGGCTGACCTGAGCACGATGCAGGTCCTCATCGCCAACGCGGCGCCCGTGCCGTACGCGCTGAAGGTCGAGTTGATCGACAAGCTCGGTGCAGGGTTCCTCTACGAGGTGTACGGCAGTACCGAACTCGGCGTCGACACTGTGTTGAAACCCGAAGATCAGCTGCGCAAACCGGGTTCGTGCGGAAAGCCCTACGGCGGAATCCAGCTCAAGGTCGTCACCGAAGACGGTCGCGACGGCGAACCCGGCGAACGCGGGGAGTTGTTCGTTCGCACGACCCTGGCCATGGACGGCTATCACGCGACCGAACAGCAGTTGACCGAAGCGGGTGACGACTGGAAGAGCGTCGGCGATGTCGCGTACATCGACGACGAGGGTTACGTGCACATCTGCGACCGTTT
>SXIR01000201.1 GCA_005772765.1 Actinomycetota bacterium | reverse complement strand
CCAGCTTGGAAGGCTGGGACTCTAGCCATTGAGCTACACCCGCGTGTTGGGCCGCGACCCTAGCAATCGAGTCCGAAACAGCTGGTCAGGGGCTGCAATCTTCGATGGTCACGGTGCTCGTCGCCTTGCCGAGCGTCACAGGGCCGCTCAGCAGGGTCACCGTCACCGCGAACGTCTCGGTGCCTTCCGCGATGGCGTCGTTGGACACGGGAATCTTGATCTCTTTCAGGTTCTGGTCGGCGCTGAACGTCACGGTCTTGTTCAACACGGTGTAGTCGTCGCCTGCGGACGCGGTCGTGTCGCTCGATGCAACGTTCACGGTGACGGGCGATCCTTGAGCCGCCGACAGCGTGACAACGATGACGGCCCGCGGTTTCGCGGTGCCCGAACACGCTTGGTAGACGCGCGCATCGCCGATCGAGACCTTCGGCCCGCCGCTCGGGTCGTCGTCGAGAATCGTGCCGACTCCGGTACCGTCGGCGATCGTCGCGCCAATGGGCGCGCCGAGGTTCGCGTCGAACGTCTCGTCGCCCTCGACGATCGAGTCGGGCCACACGAGCACTGCGAAGTACTTGGTGGTCTGTCCTGCGGAAAACGTCAACGTCGCGGCTTTGGCCTTGTAGTCCGGTCCGTTGATTGCCGACCCATCGCTGGTGGCGTACGGCACCGTGATCGTTGACGGTGCAGGTTGCGACAATGTCACGGTGAACTTCACGTAACGACGGGCCATGTGTCCTTCGACCACGCTCGCGTCGCCGATTGCCACGGTGGTTCCGGCGGCCTGCGCGGCCGGCGCGGGGGCGACGAGCGGGCCACCGGCCAGCACGGCGGTCACGGCGAGAAAGGTACGCAGCTTCATGGCGTCATTGTTTCACGCCTACTCTGCCGCCCGTGCAGTTCACCGCCGATGTCCACGATGCGGTCGCTCGCGGTGTCGTGAATCTGACGTTTCGGCGATGGTCGAGACCGCAGGCCAAGGTCGGGGGGCGGTACCGGGTGGGCGCGGTCGACGTCGAGGTCGACGACATCGACGTGGTTCCGTGGTCGTCGGTCACGGCGCGAGAAGCCCGTCGTTGCGGATTCGTCGATCGTGAGGCGTTACGCAAGATCGCCGCACATTCTGGCCCGATCGACGACGACACGATGCTCTACCGCATCGAGTTCCACACGGTCGGCGCGCATGTCGCCCCGGCTCCCGTCGTTGTCACCCCCGACCGGATCGCGGCGACGGTCCAGAAACTCGACGGCATCGACCGACGGTCGAAGCACGGTGCGTGGACGCGAACGGTGTTGCGATTGATCGGCGAACGGCCCGGAACGGTGTCGACCGAACTGGCCGATCTCTGCGATCGTCCTCGCCCGGAGTTCAAGGCCGACGTCCGCAAACTGAAGGCCCTCGGTCTCACTGAAAGCCTCGAGGTCGGTTACCGGCTCACGGCCCTCGGGCAAGCGATCACCCGCGCGTGAAGGCAGCGCTCGAAGGTCGCCGACTCGGGCTGGTGTTCACCGGATTGTTGATCGGCAACACAATGGCGGGGCTGGACGCGACGCTTGTCGCGACTGCCGGGCTGAGCATTCAACGCGACCTGGGGTCGATCGGATCGCTTGCGTCGATCTTCACTGCCTACCAACTCGCGCAGATCGCGGTGATGCCGATGTACGGCAAGCTCGGCGACCTCTACGGACGCAAGCGCGTGTTCGCGGTGTCGGTGGCGATCTTCCTCGTCGGTTCGGTGCTCTGCGGTGTTGCGCCGTCGCTCGAGTTCTTGGTGGTGGCGCGCGCTGTGCAGGGTGTCGGCGCAGGCGGCCTGACTGGTCTGACAATGGCGCTCGTCGCCGACATCGTCCCGGCCGAGCGACTGAGTCGCTACCTCGGCTACACGGGCGTCGTGTTCGCGGTGACGAGCGTGCTCGGTCCGTTCCTCGGCGGCGTGTTCGCCGAGCAGCTCGACTGGCGTTGGGCGTTCTTCGTCAACCTGCCGAGCGGCGCGATCTGTTACTGGGCGCTGCGCCACGTTCCGAGCGATCAGAATCGCGTCGGGCATCGGCTCGACATACCTGGCGCGTTGTTGCTCGCGAGCGCCGCGACGCTGATCACGTTGATCTGTTCGTGGGGCGGGCGGTCCTCGGCGTGGACGTCGCCGCGCATCATCGCGATGACGATCGGTGCATTCGTCTCGCTCGGCGCCTTCGTCGCATGGGAGCGGCGTGCGGCCGAACCGATTCTGCCGAGTCGTATCTTCCGGCGTCGAGAGACCTCGCTGGCGGTGATCGCGAACCTCATTGCCGGCATCGGTTTCTTCGGCGGGATCATCTACTTGCCCGTCTATTTCCAGGCCGAGCGACTGCGGGGCGCGGCCGAGGCGGGCCGATTGCTCATCCCGTTCGCGCTCGGCTCAGCGGTCGGCACCGTGCTCGTCGGTCAAGCGATCGATCGGCGTGGGAAGGGCGTGAGAATGTTCCCGATCCTCGGGATGGGTGCGATGGCGGTCGGATTTGCGTTGCTGGCTCGCCTCACCACGACGAGCTCGATCGCGTTGGCCGTGGCCCTCGGCGCGCTCGTGGGGCTCGGGATCGGCTTCGTGATGCAAGTTCTCTTGTTCGTTGTGCAGCGCAGTACCGAGGAACGAGACCGGGGCGCAGCGACGGCGGTGACCGTCCTCGCACGCATCGCTGGGTCGGTCGTCGGCGTCGCGTTGGCCGGGAACGTGTTGCAGCAACGCCTTGCGAGTGAACTCGACGACGCGGCCGTTCCGGTCGACCTTGCGGATCTGCAGGGCGACGCCGATTCGCTCTTGGCGCTCGAACCGAGTGTGCGGCGTTCGGTGGTGTTGGCGTACGAAGCCGCGTTGGCGACGACCTTTTGGGTGTTTGTGCCGATCATGGTCGTGGGTCTCGGGCTGATGATCTTGTTGCCACGCGATCTCGACGAACGCGTGACGACCGATGCCGCTCAGATTCCGTAGTGGTCGCGCACGGCGTAGATGCAGGCGCTGAGGGCAGCGAGCCAGACGAAGCCGCCGACGTAGCTTCCGACCGCGACGGTTGCGCTGCGCTTCGCC
Source organism: Actinomycetota bacterium (assembly GCA_005772765.1). Classification (GTDB taxonomy): domain Bacteria; phylum Actinomycetota; class Acidimicrobiia; order IMCC26256; family PALSA-610; genus SXJQ01. Next base: position 8,040 of record SXIR01000201.1, on the reverse strand, counting down.
TTTGACATCTTGACTTGGCGACGCGTGGATTTTGCCCACTTGGCGCGTTCGCGCGCGCTGGCCTCGCGTACGGAGGCCGAGTCGACAAAGTTCGGGTCGAAGATCTGCGAGAACGGATCGTCGGCGTCGGGGCCTTTGGGACTCACAACGCCCAGCGTAGGCGCGCGGTCCAATCGATACCGCGTCGCCAACGCTTCACACCGGAATCGTCTCGTTCGGCTCGGTCGCCGGGGGCGCGCGCTGCGTCGAGCGCGAAGCGATCTCGGGGCGGGGGAATGGTCAGACGACGAAGACTTCGAGGCCGGCGACCTCGGGCACGATGAGCTTGCCGCCCGCAACGATCGGGCCGCCGGTCGACGTGATGTTGGCCTGGCTCGCCAGCGGAGGAACGGGCAGTGCCTGGCCGAGTCGCGGGTCGCGGGTGTCCCAGAACTTGAGCGCACGGTCCCCGGTGACGGCAACGATGAAGTCTCGGGCGGCGGCGATGGGCCGATCGCCGTCGGCCACTCCGCTGGGTCGCATCGCGAGGGCCGACGCGCCCCGCTGGACGAACTCGGGTTCACCTGCCGCGCCGCACGCTTGTGAGTACCCGACCATCTTCGGCGTGAGGACGCGCATGCGTGCGTTGCAGCCGGGGTCGAGTTGTCGGTTGAACGTCACGAAACCGGTGGCGTCGAAGTTGATCACTCGGTTCGGCGGAGTGGCATAGATGCCGCTCGCACTGACGATGATCGAGGTCGAGCCCGCACCGCCGAGGACTGTGTTGACGTTCACTCCGGTATCGAGGTCGTAGGCCTCGATCGCCGTGTTCGTCGCGACGTAGGTCACGGCGGAGTCGGCCGCAAACGCCGAGATGTTGCCGCCGGGCGTCACCGAGTAGCGCCACTGGCCAGTCGCGGCCTGGTAGACGGCGAGTCGTTTGAATCCGTTGCCCTCGGCGGTCGGCGTGATGACGCGACCCGAGCTGAACAACACGTCGCGTGGGCCTGTCCCGCGATTGGCAACGCCGATCTCGGCGTCCCAGATGAGGTCGCCGTCGAGGAGGTCGTATGCGTAGAGGTCGTAGATCCAGCCGAGGATGGTCGCGCGTTCGACCGTGACGAAGACGAGGGATCCGTTGGTCGACGGGGCCGATACCTTCGCCGTCGTCGACGATCCGTAGGTCTTTGTCCACGCGACTGCGCCGGTGTCGGCGTCGAGCGCGCGCAGGCGCGCCCGACCGGTTCCGCCGTTGTCGCCGGCGACGATGATCCCGTCGGTGATGATCGGGGGCGTGAACACGCCTCCGCCGACGCCCCAAGATCGATGCAGGGTGGCGACATCATTCGGGGAGATGCCCGACCGCCAGTTGAATGCAGTCCGCGCTGCCGTCTTGCCGGGTCCGCCCCATTCGAAGGGTTCGACGACGGCTGAACCAGAGGCCGTTCCGAGGATGCTCAGCGCCAAGACGCCCGCACCGAGGAACGCCGCCCGCGATCTACGGCGCAACATGGCCCATTCCTACCACTCAGCGGGACAATGCCGCAACCGGCCGTGGCCGTCGCGTGGCGCATTTCCGGGGCGCCAGCGACGCCTCGCGCGCGCGGGTCGAACGTGGATTTCGGGCCGGCTGCGTGGTCGGGGAGGGGGGATTTGAACCCCCGACCGCCAGCTCCCAAAGCTGGTGCGCTACCACTGCGCCACTCCCCGTGATACCGAGGATATCGCTGCGCCGACCGTACGCTCGGGGCGATGCGGATCACCTTTCTCGGGCATGTGGGGATGTTCGTCGAGTCCTCGGTGGGATCGGTGTTGTGTGATCCGTGGTTCACGCCGGCCTACTTCGGGTCGTGGTTTCCCTACCCCCGCAACGACACACTCGACCCGGAGCAGTTCGCGCACCCCGACTACCTCTACATCTCGCATCTGCACCGCGATCACTTCGATCCCGATTGGCTGGCCGCCCACGTCGATCGCTCTGCACAGGTGCTGCTTCCTGATTTCGGGGTGCCCTACCTCGAAGAGCAACTCGCAGCCCTCGGCTTTGTCGACGTTGTTCGCTGTCCGCACGGTGTCCCGGTCGACCTCGACGGTCTGACGGTGACGGTGTTGGCGCAGACCGCCCCTGCCGACGGGCCACTCGGCGACAGCGCAATCATCATCGACGACGGCACGACACGGGTATTGAATCAGAACGACGCGCGGCCGGGGAGCGCCGCCGAGTTGGTCGATCGTGGCCCCTACCACGCACAGTTCGTCCAGTTTTCTGGCGCGATCTGGTATCCGGTGGCGTACTCGTTCGACGCGCCGACGAAGGCGAAACTCGCGCAGGCCAAGCGCCGCAACGGCATGGATCGCGCGCGTCAATACATCGACTGGGTCGGAGCGGCGCACGTGTTTCCGTGCGCGGGCCCGCCGGCGTTCCTCGACGACGACCTTGCCGCGTTGAACGATTTCGACGACGACGAGGCGAACATCTTTCCTGATCAACGTGTGTTCCTCCGCGAACTCGCCGATCACGGGTATCGCAACGCGCACCTGATCGTGCCGGGGAGTGTGATCGAGTTGGACGCCGGCGACGCACGGGTGACGCACCCGTCACCGTCGGCGGCCACCGAACCGTTCGCCGACAAACGCGCGTACCTTGCCGCGTATGCAGCTGATTGGCGCGACTGGCTGGTCGCCGAACGTTCGGGTTGGTCGAGCGGTCGGCGCGACCTCGTGGCCGACCTCAAAGAGTGGTTCGAGCCGCTGCTGGCGCGGGCGCCGATCACGAGTTCGGGCGTGGGCGGCGTTGTCGTGCTCGACGTCGGCGAAGGAGCGGTCGCGATCGACTTCGTCGCTGGTGAGGTCCGACCGTGGCGGGGCGGGGCTTGCGTCTATCGCGTCGAGACCGAGCGCGCACTTGTCGAAGCTTGCGTCGAACGACACATCGAAGACTGGGTCAATGCACTCTTCCTCTCGGCGCGTTTCGTCGCGCATCGGGAGGGGCCGTTCAACGAGTACGTGATGACCTTCTTCAAGTCGTTGAGCAACGACCGAATCGATTTCGTCGAACGCTGTTACGCCGAGTTGCGTGACGTCCGGGACGAGTGGTTCGAGCGCGACGGCTGGCGTATCGAACGGTTTTGCCCTCACCGGCAAGCCGACCTGATGGAGTTCGCCGAGATCGACGGCGAGCGACTCACGTGCGCGTTGCACCATTGGGAGTTTGATCTTGCATCCGGGGAGTGCCTCACGAGCCCGGATCGAGTGTTGCGGTGTCGTCGAATCGGAGAGAGATCATGACGTTGAACTTTCGGGCGTTGGCATCAGCGGACGATGCCGACGGCGTCGGTTCGTTTGCAGTCGCCGGTGCCCCGGACGACTCCGACGACCTCGCTCGACGGACGGGGTTCAAGGCCGATCTCGGCGCGCTGTTGCACCGCGCCGAAGGGTCGCGGCCGTCGATCTGCGTAGGGCTCGGCACCACGCCGGATCTCCGCGCGGTGCGGACGGCGGCGGGCGCGCTCGCGCGCGCCCTCCAACACTGCGAACGCGTCGCGGTCGAACTTCCGGTCGTCGATGGAGAGTCCACCGAGTCGGTCGCGCGTGCGGTCGCGGAAGGTATCGGCTTGGGCGTGTATCGGTTCGTCGCGCACAAGTCGGTCGCGCCGTCACTCGCGATGGCGACGATCGATATCGTGCACGCCGACGTCGAGTCGTCAGCGAGGGGTCTGGCAGTCGCTGCGGCGATGATCGACGCGGCGAACTTCGCGCGCGACCTGGCCAACGAGACGCCGGCACGCATGACCGCGCGTCGGCTTGCCGATGTCTGCGTATCGCTCGCCGCCGAGCATGGCTTGAGCGTCGAGGTGTGGGACGAGTCGCGCATTGCCGACGAGCGCCTCGGGTTGCTGGCCGCGGTGAACGCCGGCTCGGTCGAACCGGCGCGCGTGATCCGACTCGAACACCTTCCCGAGGGGGCGACGGCGCACGTCGTGTTCGTCGGCAAGGGCATCACGTTCGACTCGGGCGGCTTGAGTTTGAAGAAGCCTGAGTGGATGTACGACATGAAGGGCGACATGGGTGGGGCGGCGGCAGTCATCGCCGCGATGGCCGCGTGCGCGGATCTCGATGTCGGCATCCGAGTCACGGGCATCGTGATGGCGACCGACAACCTCCCCGGTCCCAACGCGACCAAGCCGGGTGAGATCGTCGCGGCCCGCAACGGAACGACCGTCGAGATCCTCGATACCGACGCCGAGGGCCGACTCGTACTGGCCGATGGCCTGTGTCTCGCCGGAGAACTCGCGCCCGACGCGATCATCGACGTTGCGACGCTCACCGGGTACGCACGGGTGCTCGGAACTCACGTCACTCCGGTGATGACCAACGACGACGCCCTGGCGCATGCGATCGCGCAGGCCGCGGCGGTGACCGGCGAGCGCACGTGGCGGCTGCCCGTCCTCGACGACCTCGTCGAGGCGCTCGAATCGCCCTGGGCCGACCTGCGCAACATTCCCGACCCCGACGACGCGGGCACGACTGCACCTGCGGTGTTCCTCCGTCATTTTGTCGGCGATCGCCCGTGGGCCCACCTCGACATCGGCGAGACCGGCTTCGCGGCCAAGACCTTCGGCGAGACCGTCAAAGGCTGCACCGGGGTGATGGCGCGCACGCTCGCCGAGATCGCGCGTACCTGGCGCTGAAACGAACGTTCGAGGGTCGCGCCGACGGTTGCGGCCCGCGAACCGTTGTCCTGGCGAGCGAGCGCACGTGGAGGCGCCGGCCGGCGGTGGGTCTGCGACCGCCTGAGTAGTTCTCGCTGCGATGTGAGTAGGACTGCTCATGACGCCGACTGCCCAGCACGCGATCGTGAACTTCGGCGAGCAGGTGTTGCTGGTCGACGCACAGGAGGATGTTGGATGAAACGTTCGTTGGCTCGATTGTTGGTCGTTGCTGGATGCGCGACCGTCACACTGGCCGGGTTCGCCAGTGCCGCGCAGGGCGATACGGGCCCCGCTCCCGATTTCGCGGTGACCGACTTCACTGCACCGGTTGCGGTTGGTGATCTCGTCTCGATTTCGGTCGAGGGCTGCGAGCAAGGCACGTCGACCGAGGTCGACAACTGGCACACGCAGGCGACGCTGAAGGGACCGGCGGGGAGCTTCAGTCCGATTATCTCCGGCGGGTTCAGCACGGCGTCGCAACCGAATCCCGACGGAACGTGGACGTTCTCGCTTGCATTCAAGGACGAGAGCCTCGGCATCCAGCCCGAGCCGACGCCCGGCGTCTACGAGATCAGCTTGCGCTGTTCGCGATGGAATGGCGACGACCCGCCGCAAATCGAGCTGATCGACATCACCTACGAGTTCGGGTGGGGCGTGGTCACGACCACGACGCAACCGGCGCCGACGACGACCGTGGTCGACCGCACGCCGTCGACCGACGGCGGGCAGGGAACGACGGCGCCGGCGCCAACCGACCCGCCTGCGCCAACCGACCCGCCTGCGGTCGACAGTGGCGGCGGTGACGAGTTGCCGGTGACGGGATCGTCGACCGCGCCGTTGACGTTGCTCGGTGGGGGTCTGATTGCGCTGGGTGTGTTGGCCAGCGTCGGGCGGCGCAGGATCAGTACCACCTGAGCGCGATCAGATCCGAGGGCGGGGCTGCCGTGGCGGCCCCGCCCCCGTGTGTGCCCGCCAGCCCGGCAGTGGACCCGTGGTAGTTCGGCCGAGGGTCGCCAGTACGATGGCGCCCCTTATGCAGACGAACGTCGAAACGCTCGAAGACAGCAAAGTCCGACTCTCGATCACCGTGCCCGAGCCCGAGTTCGACCGCGCTGTCGACGCCGCGTTCAAGAAGTTGGCCCGTGAAGTCCGTATCGACGGCTTCCGGCCCGGCAAGGCCCCGCGCAAGTTGCTCGAAGCCCGCCTGGGATCCGACATTGCGCGCAAGCAGGCGCTCCAGGACGGCCTCCCGGAGTTCTACGCCCAGGCAGTCATCGACAACGACATCGATGTCATTGGTTTCCCGGAGATCGACATCACGGCCGGCGAAGACGACGGCGACGTCGAGTTCACCGCAGTGGTTGAGGTGCGGCCCGAGGTGACGCTGATCGGCTACGACACCTTGCGCGTCGAGATTCCGTTCGAGGCCGTCGACGACGAAGCCGTCGACCGTCAGATCGACGCCATGCGCCGACGTTCCGCCGAGTTGGTCGATTCGACGCGTCCGCTCGCTGAAGACGACTACGCGACCATCGACATCGTCGGTTCCGCGCCCGACGACGAAGGAACGATGGTCGAGGTCGACGGGTTGGTCGCGTCGGCGTTCATGTATCAGGTCGGTTCCGGATCTGTGGTCGCCGAACTCGATGAGCAACTTCGGGGCACCAAGCCGGGCGATGTCGTGGAGTTCGACGCCGAACTTCCCGAACGCTTCGGCGACCGAGCCGGGATGCGGGTCTCGTTTCATGTCGAGGTCACCGGCGCGCAAGAGCAGGTGCTCCCCGAACTGAACGACGAGTGGGCGTCGGAGAACTCCGAACACGACACGGTCGAAACGATGCGCAGCGACCTCGAGAAGCGACTCGGCTTGATGCGCGTCCTGCAGGCGCAGATGTCGCTGAACGATCGGGTGCTCGAATCACTTGCCGCATTGGTTCCGATCCCCGCGCCTGAGACGCTCGTCGACCAGGAAGTGCAGCGCCGGTTGCGAGACCTCCAGAGCCGGCTCCAACAGCAGGGTCTCGGGATCGAGCAGTACCTCGCAATGAGTGGCATCGAACCGCAGTCGTTTCTCGATCAGGCGCGTGAGGGTGCGCAGGGCGTCGTCCTTGCCGACCTCGCGTTGCGGGCCGTGATCAACCAAGAGCAGATCGCGGCCACCGACGAAGAGATCGACGCCGAAATCCAGCGCCTCGCGGAAGAAGCCGGGCAAAAGCCCGACAAGGCGCGCCGCCAACTCGAAAAGAACGGCTATCTCGAGGTCATCGCGCGCGATTTGGCCCGCGGGAAAGCGTTGAAGTTCCTGGTGGATCACGCCCAGGTGGTCGATCAGAAGGGGGAACCGCTCGATTTGACGCTTCCCGAGGACGCTGCGGCCGCTACGGTGCCCGCCACCTCCACGACCGACGAATCTGCCGAACCAGCCCCGGCCTCAGCCGAACAGGAGTGACGATGTCGACCCACCAACCGTTCGCGGTTTCCAGCCCGCAGCTCTACGTCCCGATGGTGACCGAGCAGACCAACCGCGGCGAACGCAGCTACGACATCTACAGCCGACTGGTCAAGGACCGGATCATCTTCTTGGGCACGCCGATCAACGACCAGGTCGCGAACCTGGTGGTGGCGCAGTTGCTCCACCTCGAGTCGGAAGACCCCGACAAAGACATCCAGATGTACATCAACTCGCCGGGTGGCGACATCATCGGATTGTTCGCGATCTACGACACGATGCAGTTCATCAAGGCTGACGTCTCGACGATCTGTATCGGTCAGGCCGCATCCGCGGCCGCCGTCATCCTCGCGGCCGGGGCCAAGGGCAAGCGGTTCACGCTCCCGCACTCGCGTGTGCTGATCCACCAGCCGCACGGCGGTGCGTCGGGTCAATCGGTCGACATCGCCATCCAGGCGAAGGAGATCGTGCGGATGCGCGAACTGCTCGACGAGATGCTCGCGCATCACACGGGCCAGACGATCGAGCGGATCACGTCCGACACCGACCGTGACTTCATCATGAGCGGCCAAGAAGCCAAGGATTACGGCATCGTCGACGAGGTCATCACGAACCGTGAACTCGCCGCGGTGCCGATCGCCGAAGGAACCAGCTGAAACGGGCTCGGCCCAGCGGCTGACGGCCTACGATCGATGACGGAAGACTGAGGGACGGGGGAGCCCGGTGGCGAAGTTCGGCGATGGTGGGGATGACGCGCATGAACGAAAGGTCGGCGATCCGGGGCGCAGAAGATTACAAGAGTTCGACCCGAATCGCTGGAATTGTCGATAATCCCAGCCTCCGAACCGTTTTGCGATCACTGGCTCGATGTCGAACCAAATTTCCAGCGAGAAGAACGTG
>SXIR01000029.1 GCA_005772765.1 Actinomycetota bacterium | reverse complement strand
GTCGATCGCGCCAAGGACATGATCATCCGGGCGGGCGAGAACATCTACTGCGTCGAGATCGAGAACGTGTTGTACGAGTTCCCCGGTGTCGTCGATGTCGCAGTCGTCGGCGTTCCGCACGTCCAACTCGGCGAAGAGGTCAAAGCGGTCGTGCACGTGAAGCATGGCGTTGCGATCACCGCGGAGGAAATCCAAGAACACTGCCGACGGCATCTCGCCGAGTTCAAGGTTCCGGCCTACGTCGAGTTCCGCGACGATCCGTTGCCGCGCAATCCCGCAGGCAAGATCTTGAAGGCGGCACTGCGCGGCGCGGATACTGCGTTCGCACAGAGCGACGACCAGACCCTCTGACCCTGCACCACACTCGGCCATGCCTCACGCTGGCCCGGAACCGACGACGAGACGGAACAGCATGCGCGATTTCCACGATTCATGGGGCTGGTTCGCCATCATCGCGAACGGTGTCGCAGGCCTGGTGATGATGCTCGCATGGAAGGTCACTGCGATCCGCAAGCCCGCATGGGTCCTCGTCATCGTGGCCGAGACCGCCATGATGGTGCAGGTCTTCACGGGCGTTTCGCTCGTCACCGGCGACGACATCGATCCGCCCCGATTTCATATGTTCTACGGGTTCATTGCCTTCTTGACCGTCGGTGGCCTGTTGTCCTATCGGTACGTCTGGCGAGCTCGCGGTTGGATGGAGCTCGCGTACGGGATCGGAGGGCTGTTCCTCATGGGCCTCGGCATCCGAGCCGTCCTGCAAGTCACCACATGAGACCGGCCCGGCAGCCGCTCCGGGTTTAGTTTCGTCGTCCATGACAGGTCGACGCACGCGCGTGCTGCTCTTGTTCGGCGGTCGGTCCGCGGAGCACGACGTCTCGCGGCTGACGGCGGTTTCGGTCGCTCGCGCCCTCGACCCCGAGCGTTACGAGGTCGTGCTGGTCGGCATCACGACGGATGGTCGGTGGTTGCTCGCGGACGATGCGGCAACGATGCTCGAATCCGCACGTGACGCGCTGCCACAGGGGTTCGAGGTCGCCGGTATCCCGATCGTGCCCAGCGCCGACCCGACCCGCGCCGAACTCGTCGTCGCCGATGGGCGCGCCCCGCTCGACGTCGATGTGGTGTTCCCGGTGTTGCACGGTCCGTACGGCGAGGACGGGACGGTGCAGGGGCTGCTCGAGCTGGCCGGGCTTCCGTACGTCGGCGGGGGCGTGTTGGCGAGTGCGCTCGGGATGGACAAGATCGCAATGAAAGCGGCGTTCGCCGCGGCAGGGCTGCCGCAGGCGGCGTATCGCGTGTTTCGCGACGGCGGCGATCGAGCCGCATTCTGCGACGAGGTCGAAGCCGAGCTCGGCTTCGCCTGCTTCGTGAAACCCGCGAACATGGGCAGTTCGATCGGCGTACACCGCGCCGTCGACCGAGCGCAGCTGGAAGCCGGTCTCGCGGATGCGTTGGAATACGACGAGTGGGTGGTCGTCGAAGGTGCCGTCGCCGGTCGCGAAATCGAGATCGCGGTGTTGGGCGACGCGCCGGCGCGGGCCAGCATCGCCGGGGAGATCATCCCAGGGCGTGAGTTCTACGACTACGCCGACAAGTACCTCGACGACTCGGCCGAGTACGTGATTCCTGCGAACCTCTCGGGTGCGGAGCTCGCGACCGTGCAAGACCTCGCCGTGCGGGCCTTCGTCGCGTGTCGTGGCGAGGCCCTGGCGCGCGTCGACTTCTTCTACGAAACCGAAGGCGCGGCGCGTGGTTTTCTGGTCAACGAGCTCAACACGATGCCAGGGTTCACGCCGATTTCGATGTACCCGAAGCTGTGGGCGGCATCGGGCAAGCCCTATCGCGAGCTGGTCGACGAGCTGATTCACTTGGCGCTCGCGCGCCACGCCCGCCGCGAGAAGCGAGCCGGGCGCCAGCGCTGATTGCGCACTCCGGCACCACCGCCGGTCTTGCCTGGGCCGGCCACGCGTGCGTTCCCGATGCAGCTTGCGAACGGCGCGCCGACAGCTCTCCCACGGGCATTGCCCACCCCCGCAACGATGAGGAGCTCATCGGTCGCTCCGGGATCAGGTGTGCGATCGGTCAGCGTTGCTGGTTCGCCCGACCGGAGTCGCGCGAGACGCCGATCGAACGGTTCGTGATGGGAACGCTCAGAGGTGCACCACAGGGCACGTCAACGTGCGGGTGATGCCTTCGACCAGCGCCACCTGGGTCGACACCATCTTGCCGAGTTCGTCCATGGTGTCGGCCTCGGCATGCACCACGACGTCGTAGGGCCCGGTCACGTTGTCGGCGGCACGAATCCCTGCGAGCCCACCGATCGCAGCCGCGACGCTGCTCGCCTTGCCGACCTCGGTCTGGATGAGGATGTAGGCCTGCACGGTCATGGGAGGTCCTTTCGTGGACGGACCCGGCAGGATAGGCCCGAACGATCGTGGTGACCGTCGGAACGCTCGCTTCGGGCTGGTACGGGGCACCGGTCGTATGCTTCGCGGCTTTCGCCGGAGTTCATCGCGCCGCGGTGACAGCCTGGAGGGACTCTTCGTGACGACGACGACCGCGCCGACCAAGCACCAACGCCTCATCGAGTGGGTCGCCGAGTGGGCAGCGATCCTCGAACCGGCTGCCATCGAGTGGTGCGACGGAACCGCGGCGGAAGCCGCCGAGCTCGCGGCCAAGTTGGTCGGGTCGGGCACGTTCGTTCCGCTGGACCCGGCGAAGCGGCCCAACTCCTTCTACGCCCGGTCCGACGCGGGCGATGTCGCCCGGGTCGAGGACCGGACCTTCATCTGCACCGAGCGTGAGGCCGACGCCGGCCCGACCAACAACTGGAAGGCACCCGCAGAAATGCGCGCGTCGATGCTCGCGCTCTACCAGGGCGCGATGCGGGGCCGAACGATGTACGTCGTGCCGTTCTCGATGGGTCCGCTCGGGAGCCCGATCGCGCACATCGGCGTCGAGCTGACCGACAGCGCGTACGTCGCTGCCTCGATGCGAGTGATGACCCGGATGGGCAAAGGCGCGCTCGACGTCCTGGGTGACGACGGTGAGTTCGTGCCGTGTGTGCACAGCCTCGGCGCGCCGTTGGCCGACGGCGAAGCCGACGTCGCCTGGCCCTGCAATCCCGACAACAAGTACATCGTCCATTTCCCCGAGACCCGCGAGATCTGGAGTTACGGCTCGGGTTACGGCGGCAACGCCTTGCTCGGCAAGAAGTGTTTTGCGCTGCGGATCGCGTCGACGATGGCTCGTGACGGCGGCTGGCTGGCCGAGCACATGCTCATCTTGAAACTCACGAACCCGACCGGCGACGTTCGCTACATCGCCGCGGCGTTCCCGAGCGCATGTGGCAAGACCAACCTTGCGATGCTCGTTCCGAGCATGGACGGCTGGACCGCCGAGACGATCGGTGACGACATCTGCTGGATGAAGTTCGGTGACGACGGGCGTCTCTACGCGATCAACCCCGAGTACGGGATGTTCGGTGTGGCTCCGGGCACGGGACTCGACACGAACCCCAACGCGATCGCGGCGCTCACCGAGAACACGGTGTTCACCAACGTTGCGTTGACCGACGACGGCGACGTCTGGTGGGAAGGGCTCACCGACGACTCACCGGCGCACCTCACCGACTGGAAGGGCAACGACTGGACCCCGTCGTCCGGCACGCCGGCCGCGCACCCCAACGCGCGGTTCACCGCGCCGCTCAGCCAGGTGCCGAGCGTCGCAGCCGAGTGGGAGGACCCGAAGGGGGTGCCGATCTCGGCCTTCCTGTTCGGAGGACGGCGCGCCAGCGTGGTCCCGTTGGTGACCGAAGCGTTCGACTGGGAACACGGCGTGTTCCTCGGTTCGATCATGGCCAGCGAGACGACCGCGGCGCAGGCTGGCGCGGTCGGCAACCTGCGGCGCGATCCCTTCGCCATGTTGCCGTTCTGCGGGTATCACATGGGTGATTACTTCGCGCACTGGTTGAAGATCGGTGCCGCGACGGATGCGTCCAAACTGCCGAAGATCTTCTACGTGAACTGGTTCCGCAAGAGTGCCGAAGGCAAGTTCCTCTGGCCCGGCTATGGCGACAACTCGCGGGTGTTGGCGTGGATCTTCGATCGGGTTGCCGCCGCCGCCGACGCGATCGACACGCCGATCGGGCGTCTGCCGAAGCCCGCGGCGCTCGACGTGTCCGGGTTGACGCTGCGCGACGGAGCGCTCGACGAGTTGTTGGCGGTCGACGTCGACGCCTGGCGGGCCGAGCTACCGTCGATTGCCGAGCACCTCGACACCTTCGGTGACCGCATGCCGGCCGAACTCCGCGCCCAGCTCGCTGCCCTGACGGATCGCCTGGCTTGACGGATCGCCTGGGTTGACGGATCGCCTGGGTTGACGGGTCGCCTGGGCTGACGGAAGCCCTGGGCTGACGGATCGCCTGGGCGAACGGAAGTCGGTTCGGCGCCAGGCGGCGGCGCCGGATCAGACCTGGGCCGTCATGCCCATGTCGGGCTCGCCGCCAGTGCGGACTCGCGTGGCGAGTCCACCGGTGACATCGAATACGACGCGCTGGCCTTGGCGGAGCAGGCGGAAGATCGAACCTTCGAGCGCGTCGGGCGCGAGCAGGTACTCGTTGCGGTCGCGGTCGTCCAACACGATGCCCTCGCCCGAGACGGGATCGTAGAGCTTCACCACACCTTGCATGTGCCTACCTCGTTCGTGCCGGACGTTCGTGCAGCACGACCCTACGGCTTGACGACCTTGCCCGCCTTGATGCACGACGTGCACACGTTCAGGCGGCGGGGCGATCCGTTGACGATTGCGCGGACTCGCTGCACGTTCGGGTTCCAGCGACGCTTCGACCGACGGTGCGAGTGGGAGAGTTTCATGCCGAACTGCGGCTTCTTGCCACACACTTCACAGACCGCTGCCATGACGCTGAACTTCTCCGGATCGAGACGAATCGTGCTGAATCAGATGAGGTGTCGGCAACCGCAAGCCGAGGTCGGCGACGCGGACCTGCCAGACAGAACCGGGTCACGGTAGCAGCCGGACCGCGCCGATTCCGATGCGAGCCTCGGTAGTCTCCCCAGCGATGACCGCATTGGCGACCCTGGGCCCGGCCGACCTGCGGCGGGCGATCGAACGATTCCGTGACGCGCTGCGCGACCACCAAGAAGAACTCAACCGACTGAACGTCTATCCGGTGCCCGACGGCGACACCGGCACGAATATGGCGCTCACGCTCGAATCGGTGTGCAAGGAACTGGCTTCGGCCGAGGCGATGGGCGAGGTGTGCACCGCCATCAGTCGCGGATCGCTGATGGGCGCGCGCGGGAACAGTGGCGTCATTACGAGCCAGATCCTTCGGGGCTTGGCCGAAATCGGTTCCGGCCTCGATCGCTTCACGGTGGCCGATCTCGTGGCGGGGTTCCGCCGGGCTGCGGACGCCGCCTACGAAGCGGTACTGCGGCCGGTCGAGGGCACCATCCTCACCGTGGTACGCGAAACGGCCGAAGCGCTCGAAGCTGCAGTCGCGGCCGGCGACACCGAACTGGTCGCGGTGCTCGAGCAGGCGGCGGCCGCCGCCGACGCCTCGGTGGCGCGCACCCCGGAGTTGTTGCCGGCGCTGCGATCGGCGGGCGTCGTCGATTCGGGCGGTCGTGGCTTCACGTTGCTGTTGGACGCGCTCTTGCACGTCGCCGATGGCCGGCCGCTGCCCGAATCGCATCTCGGCACGACACCGGTCGCGGTCGAACGCCATCTCGCTGGCGACGACGTCGCCAGCTTGCGCTACGAGGTGATGTTCTTCCTCGATGCCGCCGACACCGGGATCGGTGCGTTTCGTGACGCCTGGGGTGCCATCGGCGACTCGATCGTGGTGGTTGGCGGCGACGGGATCTGGAACTGCCACGTGCACACCAACGACATCGGGGCGGCGATCGAGGCGGGCATCGAAGCCGGTCGGCCGCATCAGATCCGTGTGACCGACCTGTTCGAAGAGGTTGCCGAAGAACACGGTTGGGTCGCTGCCGCCGACGCGAAACCGCACGATCTCCCGGCGGTCACCACTGCAGTGGTCGCTATCGGCGTCGGCGCGGGCGTGCAGCGGCTGTTGAGTGCACTCGGCGTGCAGCAGATCGTTGCCGGAGGCCAGTCGATGAACCCGAGCACGGCGCAGATCCTCGAAGCCGTCGAACTCTGCAACGCGGACTCGGTGATCGTGCTGCCGAACAACAAGAACATCATCGCGGTCGCGCAACAGGTCCCGGACCTCACCGACAAAGCTGTCGAGGTCGTCCCGACCACGAGCATCGTCGAGGCGCTCGCTGCGCTCGTTGCCTACGACCCCGATGCGCCGCCGAGCGAGAACGTTGCCGCGCTCAGCGAAGCGAGCCAACGAGTGCGTACGGGAGAAGTCACGCAAGCCGTGCGCGACAGCGAAGCGGAGTGCGGTCCGATTCGGGAGGGCGACTACATCGCCATCGAACGTGGTGGCGGCATCGTCGCCTCGCTCGGTTCGGCGTCCGAAGCGTGCACCGCGTTGCTCGACCGTCTGGTCGACGACGACGCCGAAATCGTCACCATCGTGCTCGGCGCGGATGCCGTTGCTCACGAGAACGCTCGCATCGAGTCACACCTGAAGCTGGCGCATCCCCACGTCGACGTCGAGATGCACGAAGGCGGGCAGCCGCTGTACCCGTATCTGGTCGGCGTGGAGTAGCGCGTCGGTGGCGGAACCCGACGCCGCGCGTCCCACACCACTGTCGCTTCGCGATCTCGCAGCCGTCGATCTCGACCGCTTGAAGTCGGTCGGTCCGAAACTGGTCCCGCGACTCGCGCAAATGCAACTGCACAACGCGCTCGATGTGTTGGAGCACTACCCGAGGCGTTACGTCGACCGAACCCATCGGGCCGACATCGCCGAACTCCAAGTCGGCGAGGAAGCCACGGTCGTCGGCGAAGTCCGTCGAGTGAGCGGGCGCCGGACGCGCAACGGCAAAGCCTTGGTCGAAGTGAACGTGCACGACGGCACGGCCTACTTGGCGGTCACGTTCTTCAACCAGGGTTGGCGCGAACAACAACTCTCCGTGGGGACGCAGGCGGCGTTCTTCGGCAAACTCGACGTGTACCGCGGCAAGCGACAGATGACGAACCCTGCGGTCGACGTCTTGCGACGGGCCGGCGAAGCCGAGGACTACACGGGCGAAGTCGTCGCGATCTACCCGCAGTCGGGCAAGGCCGACGTGTCGTCTTGGCAGATCCGCCGGATTGTGGCTGAGGTGCTTCGGCGGTGCGCGCAACGCGGCATCTCCGATCCGCTGAGCGAAGCGCTGCGCGACGAACTGGATCTGATCGACCGGGGTGACGCGTACCGGATGGTGCATACGCCCGAAGCGTTCGCGGAGCAGGTCGCGGCGCGCCGCCGACTCGTGTTCGACGAGTTCTTGCGAATGCAGTTGGGCCTCGTCGCGCGCAAGCGTGCGTTCGAACACAACCTGCTCGGCGTACAACACAGCGCCGATCGGTCGCTCGTCGACGCCTTCCATGCGAAGCTTCCGTTCCCGTTGACCGACGATCAACGCCGAGCGATCGATGAGATCCTCGCTGATCTCGTTCGTCCCGCGCCGATGCATCGGTTACTCCAAGGCGATGTCGGCTCCGGTAAGACGGTGGTGGCATTCAGCACGCTCCTTGCGGCCGTGCAGGGCGGCTACCAAGGCGCGCTGCTCGCCCCAACCGAAGTGCTCGCCGAACAGCACTACCTCGGCAGCCGACGTCTGCTCGAAGGGCTCGAGGTGGAATCGAGCGGGGGTTCGCTGTTCGCTCGCCGCGACGTGCGGGCCGAACTGTTGACGAATCGAACCACCGCTGCCGAGCGACGTCGGATCAACGCGGGCCTCGCCGCCGGAGAGATCGACCTCGTCGTCGGAACGCATGCCTTGCTCTACGACACGGTCACGATCCCACGTCTCGCGTTGGTCGTCGTCGATGAGCAGCATCGGTTCGGCGTCGAACAACGGAGTCGGTTACGCGAGGCGGGGATCGGCGGTGCGATCCCGGACATGTTGGTGATGACGGCGACGCCCATTCCGCGGACTGCAGGAATGCTGATCTACGGCGATCTCGACAAGAGCGAACTCCGCGAACTGCCGCCCGGCAGAACGCCGATCACGACCGAGGTGATCGGTCCGAATCCGCTCGATCGGGCGCGGGTGTACGCGACGCTGCGCGCCGAAGTGGAGGCAGGCCGGCAGGCGTATGTGGTGTGCCCCCTCGTCGAAGGTTCGGAGAAAGTTGAGGCGAAAGCAGTCACCGAAGAGTACGAACGGTTGCAGGTCGAGGAGCTCGCGGGCTTGCGCCTCGGTCTCTTGCACGGCCAAATGCCCGGCGCCGAGAAGGAATCGGTGATGGCGGCGTTTCGGGATCGTGCGCTCGATGTCGTTGTTGCGACGACCGTGATCGAAGTCGGTGTCGACGTACCCAACGCCACCGTCATGGTCATCGAGGACGCCGAGCGGTTCGGGCTGAGCCAACTGCACCAGCTGCGCGGTCGAGTCGGTCGGGGCGGCGGCACGAGTTGGTGTTACCTGCTGACCGAATCCGAGGCGCCCGAGGAGAACGAGCGTCTCGCGGCGATGGAAGCGTCCACCGACGGCTTCTTGCTCGCCGAAAAGGACCTCGAGATCCGAGGTGCGGGTGAAGTGTTCGGCGAGCGGCAGAGCGGCTTCTCCGACCTGAAGCTCGGCCGGATTCCGCGTGACGAAGCGGTGGTGATCGCGGCTCGGCACGTGGCCGAACGAATCCTCGACGACGACCCTGGCCTCGTCCGTTCCCCGCAACTGCGTGACGAGGTCGAGGATCTGCTCGGCGATCAGCTCGACATGTTGTTCAAGAGCTGACCGAAGCGCCTCGCGTCTCGTCGTGTTCTTCGCGCACGTCGATCGTTGGCGCGCGGTATGCCCTACGGTGCGCAGATGGTCGCGCCCGGGGTCCGAGTCATTGCCGGCGCGGCGCGCGGACGACGGCTGGTCGTTCCCCGCGGTGAACTGGTGCGCCCGACCAAGGACCGGGTGAAGGCGGCGATCTTCTCGGCGCTGGACAGTCGGGGGTTGTTGGTCGATGCCGTCGTGCTCGATCTGTTCGCGGGTTCCGGCGCGCTCGGTATCGAGTCGTTGTCGCGCGGCGCGGCCGCGGCGACGGTGGTCGAACGGCACGGCGCGGCACTGGAGGTGATCACGGCCAACCGGGGCGTCCTCGACGAACCGGACCGGCTTCGCATCCATGCGGGCGACGTTGCCGCGTTTCTCACGTCCACGCGCTCGACCTTCGACGTGGTGTTCTGCGATCCTCCCTACGAGATGACCAACGCCGCGGTCGGTGAGGTGCTTGCCGCCGCGACGACGGTCGCTCCTGGTGGCATCGTCGTGTTGGAACGGCCAACTCGCCCGCAACGGGACGACTCGACCGAGATGCCGCATCCGTCCGATTGGCGAGAGTCGTGGCGGCGATCGTTCGGCGATACGCTCGTCACGTTCTGGACACCGTCCTGAGCGCGACCGCACACCGCCAACCGAGGGAGTAGCCCAGCGTGGCGACCGCTTTGTGCCCGGGTTCGTTCGATCCCGTGACGAACGGCCATCTCGACATCATCGAGCGCACGGCGCGTCACTTCGACGATGTCATCGTTGCGGTGATCCGTAACCCCCAGAAGACGGGCAGTTTGTTCACCCTCGAAGAGCGACAGGAGTTGCTCCACGAGTGTGTCAAACACCTGAGTAACGTCCGAATCGAGTTCTTCAAGGGCTTGCTGGTCGAGTTCGCGAAAGAGCACGGCGCGTCGTCGATCGTGAAGGGGCTGCGGGCGGTGTCGGATTTCGACTACGAGCTCCAGATGGCGCAGATGAACCAACGATTGTCGGGGATCGACACCTTCTTTATCTCGACGTCGCCGCAGTACTCGTTCTTGTCGTCGAGCCTGGTGAAAGAGGTCGCTCGTTTCGGCGGCGACGTCTCCACCATGGTTCCGCCCGTCGTGGCCGAACGGCTCCAGGGCCGTTTCGTGCAGGAGGCCTGACCATGAGCCCGACCGAGCCCCGAACCTCCGGCGACCCCCGGTCCGCGCCTGTTTCGGGCGTCGCCGGCGCGCCGAGCAGTGGCTACGACACCGAGGCGATCCTCGTCGAACTCCGCGACATGATCGAACAAGCCGGTACGTTGCCGTTGTCGAGCTCGCCGCGGGTGAACCGCGACGAGGTCCTCCAGTTGCTCGATGAGGCCATCGAAGCGTTTCCCGAAGAACTCCGCGAGGCGCGTTGGCTGCTGAAGGAGCGCGAGGAGTTCCTCGCGAAGGCGCACCGCGAGGCCGAACAGATCATCGAAGCGGCACGGGTCCGGGCCGAACGGATGGTCGAACGTACCGAGGTGGTGCGCGAGGCTCGCCGCACCGCCGAGGCGGTGGTCACCGACGCCAACGACAAGGCACGCGCGCTGCAGCACGAAGCTGAGGACTACGTCGACCAGAAACTGGCTGCGTTCGAGGTGGTGCTGGAACGGACGATGCAGACCGTGCAACGGGGTCGGGACCGGCTCCAGGTGCATGTCGGCGCGCCGCGGATGGCCGAACCCATCGACGACGACCTCGACGAGGCCGAAGCGCAGTTCTTCGACCAGGACGATTCGACGCCCTGATCGCTAGCCGCCGGGTTCGATGTCGCACTCGGCAAAGCCTGCGAAGATCACCGATCGTCCCCGAGTCGAGATCTCCTCGGAAACGAGGTCGTCGTCGCTGATTTCGATCGCGACGTGGTCGGCGAAGCACGTGGCCGACTCGAGGTCGGCAACGTCGTCGTCGATCAACCCGCGGATGGTCTGAAGCCGTACGAACTGGCGCGTGAACGCGATGTCGGCGTCATCGGTGGTGATCGCCTTGGTCGTGACGCCCGGGTCGCACGATTCGAGGTCGATCTCGTCGCCGTCTCGATCGAGATCGATGTCGTCGCCGAAGGGCAACGCGTCGCGCCACTCCTCGAGCGCGTCGAACATCTCGTCGGTGTCGGCGCCAGTGTCGCCGACGAATCGAAGCTGCGCACACACGTCGTCACCATCGTCGATGATGCGGTAGGCGTCTCCGCCCCAGCCGAGGGCCGCTTGCATCGCCGTGCGTGAATCGATCTGTTCGCCCAACATGAGATACCAGCCCAGCGATCCGAACTGATCATTGTCGACCACGATGGTGACGTCGTCATCGACTTCGGAAAACGTTTCGACCGATTCCGTCTTGGTTCGCCGGTCGAACGACGCCGGATCGAAGTAGTGCTCGTCGGTGAGCGGAGGATTCTCGAAGGCGGCGTCGATCGCTTCGTCGCCACCCGCAGTTTCGATCACCGCGATCCATTGGTTGCCGAGCGTGTACGGCGCCGCCCGCAGGAGTTGCAGGATCAGCGGGATGTCGTCGAAGGCATCGTCGTCGACCTGGTCGTCGGATTGACGCTCGTACTCTCGGCGTTCGCTCGCCGACAACTCATCCACGTACGCGTTCTCGATGCGGGTCGCGTCGCCTTCGACGAGCGCGGTCGGATCGGCCCGATACTCGTCGTCGTCCTCGCTGGCGTTCAGCGAATCGAGATCGAAGTGCTGATCCTGGAGTGCGTGGGTCAGCTCGTGCACGACGGTGACCTTGGTCGCGGTGTCGAGTTCGGTGCCGCGCACGATGATGCGGTCGTCGCGGAATCGGTAGAACGCAACGGTGCCGGCATCGGTCAGCGCTTCGGCTTCGTCGAAGAGGCTGATGTCGCCTTCGGCGACACCGAGCGCCCGGAACGCCGCGGTGTACTGGCGGTCGAATTCGTCGCGTTCGGCTTGCTCGTCGTCGTCGAGCTCGCTGTCGTCTGTGCCGATCTCGGCGAGGAACGCAGCGTCGGGCAGGAAGTCGACGTCGACGGGGTGGTCGAACGTGAGGCCGCGTTCGCGCTCGACGAAGTCGACGAGGTCGACGACCCGTTGGTCCCACTCCTCGGGGTAGTCGGGGCCGCCGTCGTCGCCTGCGAATACGCCGATCGCTGCGCCCGCGAGCGCAACGGCGCAGACGCCTGCGATGCTGGCGAGGACCCATGGGCGTCGAAGCCGCCGGCGAGGAGCTGGGGCGCGGTCGGGGCCGGGCGCCCACCCGCCGGGCGCGAGCAACGAGTCCGGTGTCGGAGGCGGCGGGGGAGGTGGTGGTATCGGCGACACCCCGGTGAACGGGGTGATCTGGGGCCGCGCGGCCGGACCAGTACCAATCGTTTCGTCTGTTTCAGGCGGCTCAGAACGAGGCGGAATGACTGGATCCGGCGGCGGCTCGGTGGGTCCTGACCAGTTCACGAGGCCGCCTCTTCCGAGTCGATGGTCGAAACGTCACAATCTAGGTGCTGCTAGCATCCGTCCGGTCGCATCTTGTTCGCTTGTGACGCTCGCGGCCGTCCTGAGGCCGTCAACCCCCGGGCCCAAACGCCCGCTGCACGACCCCGTACTCGTCCACCGAACCTGCAAGTTGCCTGTGACACCGATGATGTCGACCTCCACCGGACTTCGTGTCCTCGTTGCTGACCTGGTCAAACGACAAGGGTCGTCGCGTTCGATCGTGCTCGAAGCGCCCATTGGTGCGCTCGAGGTCGTCGGGAGTCACCTCACCGAACCCGGCATGGTGCGCCTCGATCTCCATCTCGAGCGCATCCTCGAAGGGCTGGTCGTGCGGGGCACCATCGGCGCCGCTTGGAGCGGGTCGTGTGCTCGATGCCTCCAGCCGGTGTCGGGCGACATCGCCGTCGGGGTCGATGAACTGTTCGAACCCGAACCGATCGAAGGCGATACCTACCAACTCGATCACGACAGCATCGACCTCGAAGCCATGACCCGTGATTGCCTCGGCCTCGAGCTGCCGCTCGCGCCGGTGTGTCGCGACGATTGTGCCGGGCTCTGCCCAACCTGCGGGATCGACCGCAACGTCGAGACCTGCGACTGTGCATCCGATTCGTCCGACGAACGTTGGGCCGGGCTCGCGGGCCTGCGGTTCGACGAATCGACCTGACCCACGCCCAACCCGACCGCCAGACCTGAACGACCGTTCCCGAGCACCAGATACAGGAGCCTCACCGACATGCCCGTTCCGAAGCGCAAACTCACCCGGTCGCGGACTCGTTCGCGTCGTTCCGCGAACTTGAAGCTCGCGGCGCCGGCGCACTCGCTGTGCTCGAACTGCGGAGCCTCACGGTTGCCGCACGTCGTGTGTTCCAACTGCGGCCACTACAACGGCCGCCAGGTGATCCCGGTCGAGTAACCGATACCCCCGTGATCATCACGATGTCCGACCGGACCCGGCGGTGGTCAGCGACCAGACGAATCGCGACGACAGGTTGCCGACACCGAGGCACCGGCGCGCGATGACGACGATCGCGATCGACGCGATGGGAGGCGACCGCGCACCGGCAGACATCGTCGCGGGCGCACTCGACGCGGCCCGTCTTGCGGACCTCGACATCGATGTCGTGCTCATTGGCGACGAGGCGCGGGTGCTGCCCCTGCTGCCGAGCGAGCTGCCGAGCAACCTCGTTGTCGAGCACGCGCCCGAAGTCATCGAGATGTCGGATGATCCGGCCGCCGCGATTCGGTCCAAGCGGGCCAGTTCGCTCGTGCGCTGCGCCGAAGCCGTGCGTGACGGGCGAGCCGATGCAATGGTCGGCGCCGGCAACACCGGAGCAACGATGGCCGCCGCGCTGTTGCGCTGGGGACGCATTCGGGGTGTCAACCGCCCCGCGATCGCGGTGCCGCTGCCGATCCCCGGATCGGATCGCAAGCAACTCCTCGTCGATGGCGGCGCGACCGTCGACCCCGAACCGGCCTGGCTGGCGCAATGGGCCCGGCTCGGACGGGCCTACGCCACCGTGCGATTCGACACGGCCGAACCGACGGTGGGGCTGTTGTCCAACGGCGAAGAGCCCGGCAAAGGCGATGCGCTGCGCAAAGCTGCCCACGGTTTGTTCGACGACATTCCCGGGTTCATCGGCAACGTCGAAGGACGCGACCTGATGCGCGCCTCGGCCGACGTGATCGTCCCCGACGGTTTCACCGGCAACGTCGCGCTCAAGACCGCCGAAGGGGCGTTGCTCGGCATTGCCGGCATGGTCTTCGCGGTGCTCGACCGACCCGAATTCGCCGAGGTCGCCGACCCGATCAAGCTCGCGCTGTTGACGGCTGCCGCGGATCTGCTGCCCGACAACACCGGCGGCGCGCTGTTGCTCGGCGTGCAAGGCGTGTGCATCATCTCGCACGGCTCGTCATCGGCCACGGCCATCGTCAATGCCGTGCGCGTGGCCGACCAGTCGGTGCGTGCGGGTGTGGTCGATCGGCTCACCGAAGCCGCGGGATCGGCCGTCTGATGCCTGCGGAGACCCACAGTCATCGGGGCGAACTCGGCGTCGACGACGTTGCCGCGCTTGTCGTCGACCGGATCTCCGAGTTGCTCGCCGTCGATCCCGACCTCGTCGTTGGCCACGCGCGACTTCGAGAGGACCTCGACGCCGACGACTTCGTGCTGATCGACCTGTTCGACGCGATCGAAGACGAGATCGGCGAACGGACCGTGGGATTCCGACTCGATGACGAGGAGCTCGCCGAACTGGTGACCGTCAACGACATCGTCGAGTGTGTGGTCGCGCGACTGGCGAGCGCGTCGTGAACCTTCCCTCGATCCCTACGCTCGATGAACTGCAAGGCCGTCTCGGCGTCGTGTTCGACGATCCCGACCGCCTCGTGCGTTCGCTCGCGCATCGGTCGTGGTGCGCCGAGAACGGCGACGTCTCCTCCAACGAGCGGCTCGAGTTCCTCGGCGACTCGGTGCTCGGACTCGTCGTCACCCGGCACGTGTTCGATCATTTCCCGAACTTGCCCGAAGGGCAGCTGAGCGAAGTCCGCGCGGGTGTCGTGAACGCGCGAACGCTCGCCGAGGTGTCGGCCGAACTCGGGCTCGGCGAGTTCTTGTTGCTGGGCAAGGGCGAAACCGCGGGGGGTGGCGCTGCGAAGCCGTCGATTCTCGCCGATGCCATCGAGGCAGTGATCGCAGCGATCTATCTCGACCAGGGCTGGGACGTCGCTCGCGACTTCGTCCTGCGAGTGCTCGGCCATCGCATCATGGTGGTGGCCGACGGCTCGGGCGGGCGCGATTTCAAGACCCGACTCCAAGAACTGGCTGCGCAACTGTCGCTCGGGCGGCCGAAGTACACCGTCGAAGACGATGGGCCCGATCACGCGAAGCACTTCCGCGCAACCGTGTCGCTCACCGGTGTCGTCTACGGCGGCGGCGAAGGGCGATCGAAGAAGGAAGCCGAGCAACAAGCCGCGTGGCGGGCGTGGCTGGATCTCAACGGCGAGCAACCCCCTGGGGTTTCCGTCGACCGCCCCGATGAGGAGGGGACCGATGCCGGAGCTGCCTGAGATCGAAATCTTGCGCCGCGAACTCGAAAAAGACGTCACAGGAAGGAAGATCAAGTCCGTCGACGTCGCCGCGTTGAAACCAATTCGGCGTTACAAGACCAAGAAGCTGTTCACCGCGCTGCTCGAAGGCAAGAAGATCACGGGCCTCGAACGGCGTGGGCCGTACCTCGTCTTCAAACTCGAGGGCGGCGACGCGCTCGTGTGCGATCTCGGGAGTGCCGGACAACTCGTTCGGCTGAAGACCGCGCGCGGCGCAGCGCCGAAGTCGACGCAGGTGACCGTGACCTTCACCCAAGGCGGGCTCTTGCGATTGGTCGACCCGAAGGGCGACGCCGAACTGTTCGTGCACCCGCTCGGTGAGCTTTCGGCGACCCCGGAGTTCGCCGAACTCGGCATGGATCCGCTCGAATCGTCGGTGAGTTGGTTGGACTTCTGGCGGCTGATCCATCAGAAGGCGGCGAAGTTGAAGCCGCTGTTGATGGACCGATCGATGCTGGTTGGCATCGGCCCCGTCTACAGCGACGAGATTCTCTTCGCGGCCGGACTCCGATGGGACCGCGACAGCGCCCGCCTGACCGAGCAAGAAGTCCGGCGGTTCTATCGATCCATCGTCGAGACGATGCACGACGCGGTCAAGTACCACCAGTCGGCCGCCGCGCAGAGCGCACGAACGAGCGGTGATCCGTTCGACGAAGAGCACAGCGACCACCTGAAGGTCTACGAACGTGACGGCCAGTCGTGTCGGCGCTGTCGGCGCGACATCGTCAAGGCCCGCATCGGAAACCGGATGACCTACTACTGCGACGCTTGCCAGGTGTGAGCCGGCCGCGGCCCGGACGCGACGGCGAGAAAGGAAATCCACGCATGGCGCGCGACCTCACCGTGCTCGCAGTGCCGGGATATTTCGCCACGATGGCGCTCGAGTACGCGTACCTCCGAGCGCGTCGCGACGAAACCGGCCCGACGCAAGGCGACTACGAGCGCAGCGACACGATCGCGTCGTTGTCGATGGGTGTGGCGAGCCTCGTCGCGCCCATCGTGTTGCCCAAGATCGTGGCACCCATCACGCCAGGTAAAGGCAAATACGCCAAGGCCTTCGTTGCGGCGGTGGCGGTGACCGCCGCCGTCACGACCGCCGCCGACGCGGTTCGTCGCCGCGCCGCCCGCGACGCCGCCGACGAAACCCAGCCGCCCGCGTCACGGGCCCGCCGTCGGCGAATCCAACGGCGGGCGGCTGCGGTGGCCCGGGTCGGGGGTGCCGCAACCGTCGCGGGCGCCGTGACCGTCGTTTCGACCGGTTGGACCGCAGCATTGAAGGCCGACCGGCTCTGGGACCGCAGGGTCGTCGCCGATCTGGGAACGGGCCCGTTGGCGTGGACCGCCGCGATCGCAGGCTGGGACTTCATCTATTACTGGAATCATCGCTTCATGCACACGAGTCGATACATGTGGGCCATCCACGTCGTGCACCACTCGAGCGAGCGATACAACTTGTCCACCGCGCTGCGCCAGCCGGTTGCCGACACCTTCGGCACCTTTGTGCCCTACGGCGTCTTGTCGTGGCTGGGCGTCCGTCCGCACCTCGTGCTGCAGGCCCGGGCCATCAACCTGATCTACCAGTACTGGATCCACACCGAGACGATCCGAACCCTCGGGCCCGCGGAGCGGATCGTGAACACCGCCTCGCATCACCGAGTGCATCACGGCAGCAACCAGCAGTATCTCGACCGCAACCACGGGTCGATCCTCATCGTGTGGGACAAGCTGTTCGGGACGTTCGAACCCGAGCAGGAGCCCGTCGTCTACGGGCTGACGAAGAACGTGCACACGTTCTCGCTGCCGGTCATCGCGACCCACGAACACCGCGACATCCTGCGCGACGTGGCCGCCAGCGATACCTGGACAGATCGTTGGAACTTCGCGCTGCGGGGGCCGGGATGGGCCTACGCCCGTCACGCGGCCGAGCCACTCGCGGTCGCGGTGACGTGACCGGCGAAACGGTGCGAGCCCACGTCTGGGTGCGCGGCCGGGTCCAGGGCGTGTGGTTTCGCGACTCGTGCGCAACCGAAGCGGCGATCTGCGGCGTCGCAGGTTGGGTACGCAATCTGCGTGACGGACAGGTCGAAGCCGTGTTCGAAGGGCACGCCGCCGCCGTCGAGCGGGTCGTCACCTGGTGCCGCCAAGGACCCCCGCGCGCGATCGTCACCGACATCGAACAGCGACCCGAATCTCCCGAAGGTCTGCGCGGGTTCACGGTCCGCTGACGCGAGGTCGCGACGCCGATCCGCGACCCTCCCGGGTGGTCGCGCCTATTCTCGGCCCGGCGGAAGTCCAGGACGGCGACGGGGGACGCCCGCCGGTATCGACCGGCGCGGCGGAAAAGGAGCCCAGTGTTTCTCAAGGCGTTGACGATCAAGGGCTTCAAGTCCTTCGCCGACAAGACCGTGCTCGATTTCGAGCCGGGCGTGACGGTGGTCATCGGTCCCAACGGATCGGGGAAATCCAACGTCGTCGACTCGGTTGCCTGGGTGCTCGGCGCGCAAGGCGCCCGCT
>SXIR01000200.1 GCA_005772765.1 Actinomycetota bacterium | reverse complement strand
TTGCTGGCACAACGCGGCGTAACGCGCCAGCGCATGCGCATTCACATCGAGGCAATAGTTGCTCGGGATCGCGTCGCCAGCGATGTCGATCACCGCGCGCCACTTCGCGAACTTGGCGCCGAGGCCGCGGTACTCCGCCAGACGGGCACCAAGACCATCGAGACCTTCGGTCACCAACTCGCCCGGCGCACCATGGAGCGCGACCGTGCCCTTGTCGACCTTGATGCCCGGGATGACCCCGTCGTTTTGGAGCAGGTTGACGAGCGGCGTACCGTCGGCCGCGCTCTGACGAATCGTCTCATCGAACAGGATCACGCCCGAGATGTTCGTCCCGGCACCGGGAGTACGGAACAACATCTCGCGATACGCGCGACGACGATCTTCGGTGCTCTCGCAACCGATGCTGTCGAAGCGCTTCTTGATCGTGCCGCTGCTCTCGTCAGCAGCCAGGATGCCCTTGCCCGGCGCGACCAGCGCGCGCGCGACGTCATTGAGACTCATACGTGTGACCCCTCCGGTCCGAACCCCGTTGTTCGGGTCTGATTGTGCCAAACCGCCAGAGGCAAAGCGCAACCGGAGTCAGCAAAGTGCCCAACCCGTCACGTCCCGGCCCCGAATCCGGTCCCCGGCATGGACACCGACGCACGCCCGACCGTCCTCGCACTTCCCCCAAGGCCCACCCCGGCCGCCGTGCATACCCAGGCACCCCGGCACCCATGCCTACGGCGCACCCCGGCTCGTCACTCCCACTCGAGCCATCAGGTCGTGTCCGTTCCTCGCACCCAGGCCTACGGCGCACCCCGGCTCGTCACTCCCACTCGATGGTCCCGGGGGGTTTGGAGGTGATGTCGTAGGCCACCCGGTTCACGCCAGGGACCTCGTTGATGATCCGACTCGAGATCCGCTCCAGCAGGTCGTACGGGAGCCGAGCCCAGTCAGCAGTCATCGCGTCATCCGATGTCACCGCCCGTAACACGATCGGATACGCATAGGTGCGCTCGTCGCCCATGACCCCAACGCTCTTCACGGCTGGTAACACCGCGAAGCTCTGCCAAATCTCGCGATACAGGCCCGCCCGCTTGATCTCCTCGACGACCACCGCATCGGCCGCTTGCAAGATCTCGACCCGCTCGGGAGTGATTGTGCCGATGATGCGCACCGCGAGTCCTGGACCGGGAAACGGCTGACGCCACACGATCTCACCCGGCAACCCAAGTTCTTCACCAACTGCGCGCACCTCGTCCTTGAACAAGTGTCGCAACGGCTCGACCAACTCGAAATCCATGTCGTCGGGAAGTCCACCGACATTGTGGTGCGATTTGATGTTGGCGTTGTCGCCACCACCACTTTCGACGATGTCGGGATACAACGTGCCCTGCACCAAGAACCGCGGCGAACCTTCGATCTCGCGCGCAGCCTCCTCGAACACCCGGATGAACAGCTCGCCGATGATCTTGCGTTTGCGTTCGGGATCGACCACGTCGTCGAGCGCACTCAAGAATCGATCGCCCGCCTTGACGTGCACGAGATCGACATGAAACTGGCGCCGGAACGTGTCTTCGACCTGCTCGGCTTCATTGCGTCGCAACAAACCCGTATCGACGAACACACACGTGAGCTGGTCACCGATCGCCTTGTGCACCAACGCCGCAGCCACCGCCGAGTCGACACCGCCAGACAATCCGCAGATCACCCGATCTGTTCCGACCTGCGCGCGAATCTCCTCGACGGCCTGTTCGATGATCGACACGTTCGTCCACGTCGGCGGACATTCGGCGACGTCGTGGAGGAATGCACGCAACATGTCCTGGCCATGGTCGGTGTGCTTCACCTCAGGGTGGTACTGCACGCCATAGATGCGACGCGTCGGGTCACCGAACGCCGCCGCAGGCGTATCTGGCGTCGAACCGAACACGACAAAACCTTCGGGAGCAGTCGTGATCGTGTCGAAGTGACTCATCCACACCGACTGCTCCAGCGGTTGCTCACGCAACAACGTGCCGGGAGCAGACACCGTGAACGTCGTGCGGCCGTATTCGCCTCGCCCAGTTTTCGCCACCTCGCCACCGAGGTCGCGAGCGATGAGCTGAGCGCCGTAACAGAGGCCGAAGATGGGCACACCGGCGTCGTAGATCATGGGGTCGATGGACGGTGCGCCGTCGGCGTGGACCGATGCCGGCCCACCCGAAAAGATGATCGCAGCCGGATCGCGCGCCAACATGTCGGCAACGGGCATCGAGCGAGGAACGATTTCGGAGTAGACGTGCGCCTCGCGGACCCGGCGCGCAATCAACTGCGCGTACTGCGCTCCGAAGTCGACGACGAGAACCGGGTGGTGTTCAGTCGTCACATTCGCTACTTGTTGCCCATGCCCACACCCTGCGAACGTTGCAGGATCTTGCCCTCGGTCTGCAGCGATGGCGCAACCATCACTTCGGCCTTCTGGAACTCTTTCAACGTCTCGTGGCCCGTCGTGGCCATCGAGGTCCGCAAGCCACCGAAGAGATTCAACGTGCCGTCGTTCTCGTGGGCGGGGCCGACGAGAATCTCGCGCAACGTTCCCTTCTTGCCGGCGTAGACACGCGCGCCGCGGGGCAAGGTCGGGTGGAAGGTCGCCATCCCCCAGTGATGGCCACGACCGGGCGCCTCATAGGCACCCGCGAGCGGTGAGCCGATCATCACCGAGTCGGCACCACACGCGATGGCCTTGGCCACGTCGCCGCCGGTGCGCATGCCGCCGTCGGCGATGACGTGCACGTACACGCCGGTCTCGTCGAGGTGACGAATCCGCGCGCCCGCAGCATCGGCGATCGCAGTTGCTTGCGGCACACCGATCCCGAGGACGGCGCGACTCGTACAAGCATGACCCGGACCGACCCCGACGAGGATGCCGACCGCGCCCGTTCGCATGAGGTGCAACGCAGTCGAGTACGACGCGCAGCCACCCACGATGACGGGAATGTCGATCTCTCGAATGAACTTCTTCAGGTTGAGCGGCTGGCGATCAGGGTGCTTCGAGACGTGCTCGGCCGACACGACGGTGCCCTGGATCACAAGGACATCGAGTTCCGCGGCGAGGACGAGCGGCGCCCACTCCTCGACGCGCTGGGGTGTGAGCGATGCACACGATCGCACACCTGCGTCGTTGATTTCTTGGATGCGCTGCCCGATCAGTTCGGGCTTGACCGGCTCTTGGTAGAGCTCCTGCATCCGACGAGTCGCCTTTTCGGGCGCGAGGTTCGCAATCTCTTCGAAGACGGGTTCCGGGTCGACGTAGCGAGTCCAGAGTCCCTCGAGGTTCAAACACGCGAGACCACCGATGTTGCCGATCTCGATCGCGGTGGCCGGTGACACGACGCCATCCATCGCGCTGGCCATCAGCGGCAGGTCGAAACGCTGCCCGTCGAGCTCCCACGTGATGTCGACGTCTTCAGGGTCGCGAGTCCGTCGGCTCGGAACAATCGCGATGTCGTCGAACCCGTAGGCCCGTCGACCCGACTTGCCAATGCCGATTTCGACTTCCACGGCCGCTCCTCCGCCAGAGGGAAACGGCCAGACTAACGCCGCGCCGACTGGTTGGCTCGCATGGTGCGACGCAGTCGGCAACACAATTCCGGCCGACCCGAACCAGGACCCGACTTTCGGCGGTTGCTCGTCGGGACGTGGGTGTCGAACATCGGCGACGGCATCGCGTGGACGGCCGTCCCATTGCTCGCCGCCACGCTCACCCGCGACGAGCGCCTGATCTCTGGAGTCGAAGCCGCGGTGGTTTTGCCGTGGTTGGTGGTATCGCTGCCGGCGGGAGCGTTGATCGACCGGTGGGACCGCCGGCGCGTGCTCGTCGCGGCCGACTCCGTGCGGGCTCGTGGCGGACGCCATCGTTGCGATGCTGGTCGCGATCGACCGGCTCCCGATCGCTGCCCTCTACGTCGCGCATATCCGCGTGGCATCACCCGGTCGCGGCGACCGCGTCGTTCGGCCTCGACTCGGTGTGGTGGATCAGCGCGGCGGGAACCATCGTGATCGTGTTCGTCGCAATCGCCACGCTCACCGACCGGACGCTCGCGAGCGCCCGCCAGCGAGCGCTGGCCAACCGAGCGATCAGCGCACGAGAAAGGTGAGCAGGTTCGTCAGGATCCGCGCCGTCGCGCCCCAGACCGTTTCGCCTTCGAGTTCGTAGAACGGCATCTCGATGTCGGTGACCCACGGCATGTCCCATCGCTCGGATCGCCACGTGGCATCGTCGAGGAGCTCGCCGATCGACACGTCGAACACGGCGCTGACCTCTCTCGGCTCGGCGCGAAGAATCGGCCGGCCGTCGAGTACCCCGACGAACGGTGCGATGGAGAACGACGAAACGACGGTTCCGATGTGGTCGAGTTCGGCCACGATCGCGACATCACTCGGGTGCAGCGCGATCTCCTCGTGCGCCTCACGCAACGCTGCGCTCGCGAGGTCGAGATCCACTGCGTCGTCGAACTTGCCCCCGGGAAACGCGATCTGGCCCTGGTGCGTCGGCAGGGTGTCGGGACGTTTGGTGAGAATCACGCGAGCTTCGCCGGCCTCTTCGAAGATTGGCACCAACACCGCGGCGGGACGCGCTGACGCACCAGCAAGATGGTCGTGGCGGGCGGGTGGATGCGCCGCCAGCCGCTCGATCACTGTGGACACGTCGAGGCGACGCTCGTGGGGTGCCAGACGGTGCCACGGCGGCGGGCCGCCGGGTCGCCAACCGTCGGGCCGGGGAATGAACTGCTCTCCTCCGCGTCCCGTCATCGCTCGCACCGTAGACAACCTTCGCCAACGGCGCTGAACTCGTCAGACCGATCGACCGAGACTGCTCACAGGGTCGTATTCCACTCGACGATCGTGACCGACTCCCCGGGAATCTCGCCGTTCGCGTCGGCGAACTCGACGCGCGCGCGGCCGACCCGCACACCATCGATGGTCACGACGAGGACC
This sequence comes from Actinomycetota bacterium, assembly GCA_005772765.1. Lineage (GTDB taxonomy): Bacteria > Actinomycetota > Acidimicrobiia > IMCC26256 > PALSA-610 > SXJQ01. The sequence continues at coordinate 6,443 of SXIR01000200.1, read as the reverse complement.
ACATCGCGGTCCGCGTAGCCGCCACTGCTGCTGTCGTACTTCGTCGTGAACACCGGGCCGATGGTCTGGGTGCCCCACGAGTAGACGCTGCGGACGATCGAGCCGCGATTGAACTGGGCGACTGCGCCGGCGCGTAGATCGATGCCGATCGTCGCAGTTGGCGCCAGCACGGTGCCGTGCACCCGCAGCACACCCGCCATGCCGACCGCAGCCGACGTGACCATGAGAAACGGGCACCCGCGAGGCAAGGCGACACAGCGGCGCTGCAGTTGCGCTTGCGGCAATTGCATGTCCGACCACGGACCCAGGATCGATACGACCTGTCCGTTCGCTTGCGTCGCGCCGCACAACTCCACGTTGCGCGCGCCGCCGACGTACAACGCGCTCTCGGACGAGAACGTCAGCAACGAACCATTGGCAGTGAGACTGCACGCGCCACTCGCAGGAACGACCGGCGCGTCCGCGAACGCGACAGGCGGCGTCCAACCCTCCGCCGTACCGGCAACAACCGTCACCGTCGCATCGGTGATCCGCCACTGTGCCGCGAAACCTCGTTGCGCGAAATCGAAGTGGAACTGACCGGGTAACAGGTGCACAACGGTTCCGGGACACGATCCCGAAGTCAACGCGCTCAACGCCGCAGCGTCGGTGTACCGCCCAGGTTCGAGCGGAACGTATTGAAACTTCCCGTTGCAGGCAGGAGCTTTCTGCGGGATTGCCGTTTCCCAGTCGGGGATCCCCACGGCGTTGATGGCACCGGCGACGGCAACGCTGACCGACGTCGGACACGACGCAGTCGGGGTCGACAGAATCAGCCCCGGTGAACACGCTCCCGCGGCACCGACCGAATAGTTGGTGGCGTCGAGTTGGGTTCCAGCCGGCGTTTCGATCGCGGAAGTCGCAACCACGGCCCCGCCGACCGGAAGTACACCGGTTCGAATGTTGATGCCAGGCTCGGCCGAGCGCGCGTTGGTGACCAGCGCGTTGGCCGGGGCGTTCGCCGAGGGACCGCCTTGCACAGGTTCGGAACCGACCCCCGACCCGGCTTGCGGCGTGCATGCGACCGCCCCGCTCGTGTCGTCCTCGAAGTTCACGTCCACACCAGCGCACGCGAGACCGTCACGACCCCAGGCGTGAATGGGACGCATCGCGTTGATCGCCGTATCGATCGCACCGTTGGCGTTGTAGAGCACCGCTTGGCGTTGCTGCGTCGCCTGATTCGTTCGCAACGCCGTGTCGGCATACGTCAGCGTGGCCGCGGAGGCCATGCCGAACACCGTCACGAAGACAAGCGCGAGGATCATCGACGCGCCGCGCTCGTCGTGGCGACCGCGGCGCACGTGTCGGGCAATCATCGGATCCTCGGCGAAGCGTGGATGGTGAAGGAGAAGCCATCAGCAGCAGCGACCGTCAGGGTCACGGTGCCGGGCGAATCACACGATGGCTCGCAGGTCACCGTGGGAACCCCGCTCGCCAACAGACCCAGTTGACTCTCGGCCACCACCTTCGATCCTTCGCACTGCCGCCGCAACAACGATTGACCGGTCTCGCCGCTGACGGAGTACCACGACGACGAGAAGGCCGTCGAGCCTTCCGTGCGGGCCATCGTCGCGATCGGCGTACCGGTGCCGCATTGACCCGAGGTCGTCGTCACGATGGTCGAGGCACTTTGGACGTCGGCCGTGAAATACGCCGCTGCCAACCGCGAGGTGGTGTCATCGCGAAACACTCGGTGTGCGGTCTCGCCGTTCTCCAGGAAGAAGATCATGGCGGCTGACAGTGGCCCGATGATCAATCCGAGGATGACGATCGAGATCAACATTTCCGGCAACGTCAGGCCACGTTCGTCGCGTCGACGGAGGCGTTCGACCAGACTCGTCTGCGCGCGCATCACGACCGACGCTTGTAGATCGTCAGCGTGCGGGTGATCGTCGAGTCACCCGACGTCGCTGTCAGCGTCAGCGCTTGCGCGCCCGGATCCGTCTTCGGACACGTCGCCTCGAACGCCGCAGGACTCGACTGCGAGTTCCAGTACTGCACCCCGCTCAGGGTCAACACCACGGTCCGTGCGGTGCCGTCGGCGTTGCCAGGCGTCACCGGTTTCGTGCCGTCGGGAAGCGGTGCGGGCAATGCCGCTGCGCCAACATCGAGGTAGGGCGAATCGCCCCCCACGGTGCACGCTTCGTACGGCACCACGCTCAAGGCCTCGCCGTAACTCCACAGCAACGCCTCGGTCTTCGCGGTCGTTCGGTCGCTCGTGCTCCAGTTCGTCACCGTCCCGAGCGCCGCGACAATGGCAACGACGCCGAGGCCGACCAACGAGATCGTGACGAGCGTTTCGATCAACAACTCGCCCCGCTGCGATCGCGGGCGCGCCCGGGCGACCTCGCCGGAGTGCTGCAGTCGCGCGCGGACCCGATTGCCCATCGTCGGGGCCTCCCTTCCCCCGTTCGATCGGCATTGCCGGGCCCCTTCCTGAGTTCCAGCCGTTGTCCCCGCCCGCGAAGTGGGAACCCTCTGGGCAAATGTCACATTTCTGACAGGTGGGTGATTCAGCGACCGACCCATCCACCGGAGCCGACCAGGCGCTCAAGCGATCCGGATCCCGCGCCGACTCACCAACCGTGGCGGAGCGGCAGAACCGGGATCCCGCGCGGCATGGCGTGCGACGCGGCTCGGTCGCGCTCGCGCTTGCGTTGATCGGGTCGCTGCCGTCGATCCTCGTCCAGGAGGTCGCCGAGGCGGGCCCGAACGACGTGATCGTGACCGGACGAGTGTGGCGCGACGACGATCAGGACAGCACGATCGATGCCAACGAGTACGGATTGGGCGGGATCACCGTTCGCGTCGCGAACCAACGCGGTGACCTCTCCACGAGCACGACCGCGGCCAACGGGACATACTCCATCACCGTCGACCGCACGGGCGGGCCGAAGTGGCGAGTCGAGGTCGCGCCCTCGACGCGTTACGAGGCCGCGCCGCTCACCGCGCAGAACCTGAGCACCGTGCAGTTCCTCACGATCGCGATCGACGCAACGGGAACGATCAACGCCGGAAACACTGCACTGGTCGATCGTCGTTTCGTACCCGCGGCTTTGGCCTGCTACTCGGCGTACGTCACGAACTATTCCGACAACAGCGTCCGCCGTTTCGGCACGCCGGATCCCACGACCGGTCTCGGTGCGCAACAACAACCACTCCCCGGCGGCAACGGTTCGACCGCATGGGTTGTCACGGGCGGCACGACGAAACCAATGGGTCTCGCTGTCGGGCCTGAGGGCGACGTATGGGTTGGCGAAGAGATCGAAGGCAAGGTCAGCCGCTACGACGGCGACACCGGCGCCCCACTCCACGACATCGCAAGCTGGAAGGGCAACGACACGCGCGCGGTCACCTTCGGACTCGACGGTCGGATCTACATCGCCGACAACATCGACCGCCGCGTCTACTGGTACGACCCGGTGGCGCTCATCGATGGGATCTGGGTCGACTCGAGCCAGTTCGATCTCGCCGGGGGCGACAACCGCGAGCCCGAAATGGGGCTTGCGTGGCGTGGCGGCCACCTCTACGTCAGCACCGGCCCGGCCCCCGGCAAGGTGATGGAGTTCAACTCGAACGGCGCCTACACGGGTCGGTTGTGGACCTTGAACGACAACGCGCGCGGCATGGCGGTCGGAAGCGACGGGCTGCTCTACGTCGCCGCGGGCGACGGCGCCGCGTCGGGCGCGATCTGGCGTATCAACCCCGATACGAACACCGCAACGAACCTGTCCAACGGCGCGAGCATGTCTGACATCGAGTTCGGCCCCGACGGGTCGATGTTCGTCGTCGAAGACAATCTCGGCAAGATCCGGCGCTACGCCATGCCGAGCGCGACTCCGATGAACGACTTCGTTCCCGCGAGCGGCACGGTCGGGTACTCGCACAGCCAGCCGCGTTCGCTCGTGTGGTGGCGTGGCACCAACGCCTGTCCGAGCGAGGTGCGCACGTACGAAATCGCGAATCGCGTCTGGAGCGATGTCGACAACGACGGTGTGCAAGACCCGTCCGAGCCCGGTATACCGACGGTGACGGTCAGCCTCTTCGAGACGGGAGCCGACAACAACTTCGGCACCGGCGACGACGTGCTCGCCCAGACGTCGACCACCGACCATACGGGCATGTACCGCTTCTCGGGTTTGCCCGCGCGCCGCTACGAGGTTCGGTTCTCCGGCGGTGTCCTCCCGTGGGCGAGCGTGACGACCGCCGACTCCGGCGGCAACGATCGCCTCGACTCCGACGTCGCAACCGTCGCGGGTCGCACCAAGATCGAGGTGACGACCGGTCCTTCGATGCCCGAGGCCCACTCGTTCGATGCCGGATTCCGCCTCGCCGAGAACTCGTTGGGCGGGTATCTCTTCGACGACGCGAACAACAACGGGCTGCGCGACAGCAACGAAGGTGCCGCCCTGCCCCAGACTGCGGTGCGACTCTTGAACAACGCGGGTGCGACCTTGCAGATCGCTCGTACCGACAGCAGCGGGCGGTACAGCATGATCGGTGTTCCCTCAGCGGACCTGCGAGTACGGGTCGGTAGCGATGTCACGGCCAGTGGCGCGACGTGGCGGTCGTCGACCGGAACGCCAGGTTCGTTGTCCGGCCCCTACGAAACCGCACCTGATGCAGACAATGACACCGCCAACATCGACGACGGCACCTTCGATGCCGCGACCGGACACACCGACACCTCACTCATCACGATCCGGAGCGGAACCGAACCGACGAACGACGGCGACGGCGCGAGCAGCAACCAGACCATCGACCTCGGGTTCTTCCGCCCCGTCAGCATCGGCGACCGAGTCTGGAGCGACGACGACCGAGACGGGGTCCAAGATGCCGGCGAGGGCGGCGTGGTGGGCACCATCACCGTGCAGCTGCGCAACGCTGCGGGTGCCACCGTGGCCACGACGACCACCGCCGTCGACGGCTCGTACCGTTTCAACGGCGTGTCGGCCGGTACGTACTCGTTGCGCTTCGTCGTTCCATCGGGATTCGCGGTCAGCCCGCGCGACGTCGGCAGCGATGTGACCGACAGCGACCTCGACAGCAACGGCGTCACCCCTGCGGTGACCTACACCGTGGCGTCGACCACGAACGACGTCGACGCGGGTCTGATCGGTGCGTCGGTGGGCGACCGAGTCTTCATCGATTCGAATGACAACGGTCGGCGTGACGCACTGGAGGCCGGATTCGGTGGAGTGCCGGTGCAGCTGCTCGACGAGAACGCGATACGTGTGCTCAACAACACCACAACCGCAGTCGACGGCTCGTTCCGCTTCCGTGGTCTTCCGACCGGCAACTACCGATTGCGCGTTCCGTTCGACGCGGTGTACCAAGGCGTTGCATCCGGGTACGTGTCGTCCGTCGGCTTCGTCGCAAACCACAGCGCAACGTCGTATGAACCGGCGCCCGACCCCGACAACGACATCGACGACGACGACAACGGCAGCGCCGACTGGACCACCGGACACATCACCACCGAACCGATCACCGCGACCATCAACGCGGAACCCACCGCGGACGACGGTGACCCGTACACGAACTTGAGCGTCGACTTCGGTCTGCATCAACCAGAAGGTGTCGCGAAGAGCGACGGCTACTACAACACCGTGCTCGACGACGGCCCCTTGGCCTACTACCGGCTCGGCGACGCGTCAGCCGCGACGGTCGCGGCTGACGCCAGTGGATTCAACCGTCACGGCAGTTACGTCGGTTCGGTCGCGAAGCAACAGCCCGGAGCCGTGATCAACGATCCCAACCAGTCGGTATCGTTCGGCGGGCACGGATCGAACCAACGAGTCGCGCTGTCGGAACTGCCGGTGAACACGGCGCCGGGGGCCAAGACGACCGTCGAGTTCTGGATGTACTGGACGGGGACCCAGAACCAGATGCCCTTCGGATTCACCACATACGACCTCTGGATCCAGAGTGGGCGCCTCGGATTCAACGGTGGATGCAGCGACGTGTACGGCGTCCCGAACGCCGGACTCGCGAACCGATGGGTGCACGTGACCGCCGTGTTCACCAACAACAACACCGCGCAGAACAAGCTCTACATCGACGGAGCATCGAATCCGCTCGGCGGCACGATCAGCTGCAACCGGACGGTGACCAACAACTCGTCGATCGCCATCTGGACGAACGACAACAACTACACGTTCGGTGGGCGCATCGACGAGGTCTCGATCTACAACGGGGAGTTGTCGGCCGAGACGGTGGCGCGCCACTACACCGCGGGTTCCGGGCTGCAGCCCCCGCCGCCGAACAACTTCACCATCTCGACCTTCGCCGGAACCGGGGTCGCGGGCAACACCGGCGACGGCGGCCCATCGACCAACGCCGCCGTGAACTATCCGAGTTCGATCACAACTGCGCCGGACGGCACCGTCTACTTCACCAACTGG